>SYOX01000019.1 GCA_005804885.1 Pseudomonadota bacterium | reverse complement strand
GGCGACCAACATCCCGCCGCACAACCTCCGGGAGGTGATCAAGGCCTGCGTGCGGCTGGTCGACGAGCCGGACCTGTCGACCTCCCAGCTGATGCGCTTCGTCCAGGGGCCGGACTTCCCGACGGGGGGTCGGCTGCTCAACAACGACGAAGAGCTCGAGGCGATGTACGAGACGGGCTCGGGCTCGCTGAAGGTCGTCGGGGAGTGGACCCAGGAGGCAGGAGAGCGGGGTGAGCGCTTCGTGGTGATCACCTCGGTGCCCTTCAACGTCAACAAGGCCCAGCTCGTCGAGAAGATCGCCGACTGCATCCGCACGGGGAAGCTGCCGCAGCTCGTGGACGTCCGCGATGAGTCGACGGACGAGATCCGGGTGGTGCTGGAGCTGGCGCCGAAGGCCTCGGCGGACGCGGCGATGGCCTACCTCTTCAAGAACACGCCCCTGCAGAGCCGCTTCCACGTCAACATGACCTGCCTGGTGCCCTCGGGGGCGCCCAGGGGGGAGGACGGCGAGCTTCCGCTGGTGCCGGCGCGGGTGTCGCTCAAGGAGATCTTGAGGCACTTCCTGGACTTCCGGCTGGAGGTGGTCACGCGGCGCCTGCGCTTTGATCTGGAGCAGCTCGAGAGGCGGATCCACCTGCTGGAGGCCTTCGAGGCGATCTTCGGGGCGCTGGACGAGGCGCTGGAGTTGATCCGGACCTCCAGCGGCAAGTCCGACGCGGCCGATCGGCTCATGAAGCGCTTCAGCCTCGACGAGGTGCAGGCCGAGGCGATCCTGGAGGCGAAGCTCTACCGGATCGCCCGGATGGAGATCGAGGCGGTGCGGACGGAGCTGCGGGAGAAGCGGGCCGAGGCGGCGGGGCTGCGGGATTTGTTGAGCTCGGACGCGAGCTTGTGGGACATGATCAAGGAGGAGCTGCGGGAGGTCGCGCGCAAGCACGGGGACAAGCGGCGCACGGCGATCGGGGAGGCCGAGGCGGTGCCGACCTTCAACGCCGAGGATTACATCGTGCGCGAGGACGCGGTGGTGGTGATCACGCGGGACGGCTGGATGCGTCGGCAGCGCTCCTACAGCGACATCACGAAGCTGCGGGTGCGCGACAACGACGAGGTGGGCTGGGTCTTCAGGGTGATGACGCACCGGACCGTCGTGCTCTTGACGAGCCACGGGCAGGCCTACACGATGAGGGCGGACGGGATCCCGGCCACGAGCGGCTACGGGGAGCCCGTGCAGGCGCACTTCGACTTCGCCGACGGGGAGAAGATCATCGGGGTGTCGTGCTCGGACCCGCGGTGCTCGCCCTGGGCCACGGAGGCGCACTGGGAGCAGATCGAGGGGGCGGCGGCGGCGCCGAAGCTGCCGCAGACGCAGCTGGTGGCGCTCACGCGGGCGGGCAATGCGGTGCGCTTTGGCCTCAAGCCCTACAGGAAGCCCAGCACGCGGGCCGGTCGGATGTTCATCAAGCTCAAGGAGGAGACCCCGGACGGCCAGCCGGACGCGGTCGTGGCGGCGGTGGTGACGGTGGGCAATGAGAACGTCTGCCTGGCCACGGTGCGGGGTCGGGCCTTGATCTTCCCGATCTCGGACGTGCCGGAGGTCAAGGGCCGAGGCCGGGGGGTCTCGGCGATCGCGCTCGAAGGCGAGGACTCGGTGCTGGCCTTCTGCCTGTCGACGCAGCGCCTTGAGGGGCTGGAGGTGGAGACGAACCGGGGTCGCAAGGAGATCGTCCGATCGACGAAGTTCCCGGTGACGCGCCGCGGGAGGAAGGGTCAGCCCATCGTCCTGCGGGGCTTCCTGGTCCCCGTGGCGCAGCCCCCGCTGGAGATCAAGCCGCCCTACCCCTTGTCGACCTCGTCGGGGTTGACCTCCACGGCGATCTCCGCGCGGGCGCCGCGCTCGACCTCCGCCGCGGTCGCGGAGGGAGGGGACGAGGGTTCCGAGGCTCCCCCGACGCCTCGCCAGCGCGCCGAGGCGGCCATGGCGGCGCGGCGGGCCGAGGTGGTGTATAACGATGTCGAGGGGCCGGACGGCGAGCCGCCGGGCGAGGGCGAGGACGAGCAGATCAAGCTCTTCTAGGGCGCGGGGGCGCTCGATGGGGTGATGTCGGATGGCCGACGGGGCCGAGCCCATCGGCGCTTCGGGGGGTCGGCGCCGGGGTGGATCAGGGGATGGGGGGCAAAGGCGGGCCCTCCGAGGACGAAAGACGACGAGCAGGGTGGCCACGACGATGACAACAAGCTATACGGCCCAGAACATCACGGTCCTCAAGGATCTGGAGCCGGTGCGGCGTCGCCCCGGCATGTACATCGGGGACACGGACTACGCGGGCTTGCACCACCTCTTGTGGGAGATCGTCGACAACGCCATCGACGAGGTGATCAACGGCTACGCCTCGACGGTCGAGGTGACGCTGCACGCCGACGGCGAGAGCGTCTCGGTGAGCGACAACGGGCGCGGCATCCCGGTGGACGAGCACCCGACGGAGAAGCGCAGCGCGCTGGAGCTGATCCTGACGACGCTGCACGCCGGCGGGAAGTTCGACCAGAGCAACTACATGACCTCGGGCGGGCTCCATGGGGTCGGCTCCAGCGTCGTCAACGCGCTCAGCGAGGAGCTCGTGGCCACGATCCGGCGCCCCGAGGCGACCTACGAGCAGACCTACCGGCGCGGGATCCCCACCGGGCCGGTCCTGCCGGTGGGCGAGGATCGGGGTACGGGGACGCGGATCTTCTTCAGGCCGGATCGGGAGATTTTCGAGAAGCGGCGCTTCGACGGGGACTTCATCCGGCGGCGGCTGGAGATAAAGACCTATCTTATCGCGGGGTTGCGGGTGGTCTGTCGGGACGAGACGCCCGAGGGGGTGCCCTACTGCGAGTTCAAGCACGAGGGGGGGCTGTCGGACTACCTCGACAGCGTCACCGCGGAGCTGGGGGCCAAGGCGGTCCACGAGCAGCCCTTCGTGATCGAGTCGGTCAACGGGATTCGGCTGGAGATGGTCCTGCAATGGACCCACGCCCACCGCGATCACATCCTGACCTTCGTCAACGGCATCCCGACGCCGGACGGCGGCACCCCCGAGCAGGGCCTGCGCGACGGGGTGGTCAAGGCGCTGCGGCAGTACATCGAGACGCACGACCTGCTGCCTCGGGGCGTGACGCTGACCCCGGACGACATCCGCGAGGGGCTCTGCGGGCTGATCAGCCTCTTCATGCCCGAGCCTCAGTTCCAGGGTCAGACCAAGAACCGGCTCAACAACCCCGAGATCCGCACGCTGGTGGCCTCGACGCTGCGGGCCGAGCTGGAGCAGCGCCTGCACGAGAGCAGCACCGTCGGGCACGCGATCGTGGAGCGGGTCATCCAGGCGGCCAGGGCGCGCAAGGCCTCCACCGACGCGGTGCACAAGGTGCGGCGCTCGCGGGCCGTCTCGCACCGCCTCAACCTGCCTGGGAAGCTGGCCGACTGCTCCAGCACGGAGCCCTCCGAGAGCGAGCTCTTCATCGTCGAGGGGGACTCGGCCGGCGGCTCGGCCAAGCAGGGCCGGGATCGCAGGACGCAGGCGATCCTGCCCTTGAGGGGCAAGGTGCTCAACAGCGAGCAGGCCACCAGCGGCAAGGTCATGGCCAACAAGGAGCTGCAGGACATCGTCTCGGCGCTGGGCTGCGGCCTGGGCGATCACTACGACGCCTCCAAGCTGCGCTACCACAAGGTGATCCTGCTGATGGACGCCGACAGCGACGGCCACCACATCACCACCCTGATGTTGACCTTCCTGTACCGCTACATGCGGCCGCTGATCGACGACGGGCACGTCTTCATCGCCCAGCCGCCGCTCTACCGGGTCCACAGCGGCAAGGAGTCGTGGTGGGCGCTGGACGACAGGCAGCGCGATCAGATCGTCCGGCGGATCCAGAAGAAGCGCGCCACGGCCAAGATCGACATCCAGCGCTTCAAGGGCCTCGGGGAGATGATGCCCAAGACGCTGCACGACACCACGCTGGACCCGACGCGTCGGCGGCTGCTGCAGGTGGTCGTGCCGGAGGCGGCCAGGCTGCGCACCGATTGGACGATCAACCAGCTGATGGGCAAGGACGCCTCGCTGCGCTACGAGTTCATCATCTCGCACGCCGATCAGGTCGACGAACTCGATCTATAAGCATCTGATCTTAAACGGTTTTTGAGGCGATGCGGGCTTCCTGCCACGCCACCCAGCGCTCGCTGTAGGGCTGGTCGTCGAAGCGGCTCATCTCCTGGATGCCGGTGGGGGAGGTGACGTTGACCTCGGTGAGGTAGTCGCCCAGGACGTCGAGGCCGACGAAGTAGAGGCCGTCGCGCCTGAGGCGCGGCGCCAGCGCGGCGACGATCTCCAGGTCGCGGGGGGTGAGGGTGGCGGGGGCGGCCTTGCCGCCGACGTGGAGGTTGCCGCGCAGCTCGGCGCCCTGGGGCACGCGCAGGACGGCGCCGAGGGGCTCGCCGTCGACCAGCAGGATGCGCTTGTCGCCCCTGGCGGCCTCGGGGACGAACTGCTGGACCATGACGGTGCGCCGCCCGAGGCGGGTGATGACCTCCAGGATGGTGTTGAGGTTGGGGTCGTCGAGGCGCAGCAGGAAGACCTCGGCGCCGCCGTGGCCGTCGAGGGGCTTGATGACGGCCTTGCCGCCGTGCTCGTGGACGAAGTCCTTGATCGCGGTCAGGTTCCGGGTCACCAGGGTGGTGGGGGTGACCTCGGGGAAGTGCAGGACGTAGGCCTTCTCGTTGGCGTCGCGCAGGCCCGAGGGCTTGTTGAGCACCCAGCAGTGGCCGGCCTCGTCGGCCAGCTCCAGGATGTAGGTGGCGAAGAGGTACTCGTCGTCAAAGGGCGGGTCCTTGCGCATCCAGCAGACGTCGAGGGCGCTCAAGGGCATGAGGCTGGTGGCCCCGAGGGTGAAGTGGTCGCCGGGCTTGCGGCGTACCTGGACGGGGGCGGCGCGGCAGGCGGCGAGGCCGTCGCGGGCGCTGAGGCCATCGGGCTTGATGTAAAAGAGCTCGTGGCCGCGCTTCTGGGCCGCCAGCATCCAGTCGAAGGTGGTGTCCGCGTCGAGCCCGACCTGCTCGATGGGGTCCATGATCACGCCGATCTTCATGGGCAGGGTCCTGACGGGGCGGGGCCGCGATCAGCGCTTGAGGGCGCGTCGGCCGGGGTATCGGGCCTGGCTGCCGAGGCTCTGCTCGATGCGCAGCAGCTGGTTG
>SYOX01000131.1 GCA_005804885.1 Pseudomonadota bacterium | reverse complement strand
GCCGGCTCCAGTGGCGCGGCCGGCTCCAGTGGCGCCGCCGGCCCCAGTGGCGCCGCCGGCCCCAGAAGACCCCTCCGCGCGGCGGCGGCGGCCGCCGCCAGGGGAGGCGCCGGGCCTGGGCTCCTCCCAGATGTACTCGTCCTCGCCGGCGACGACCTCGCGCAGCGAGTCCTTGAAGCCGCGGGCGGGGGCGGCGGCCTCGGCGGGTGATGAGGCCTGGGCGAGCTCGGCGGCCTTGCGGCGCTCCAGCTCGCGCGGGGTCATGACGATGACCTCGCTGATGGGGAAGATCTCGACGCCGCCGGCGTCCATGTAGATCTGGGCCCGCTCCTGCAGGACGTCGACGCTCTTGATCGTGCCTGGGCCGAGCGCCGTCTCGACGGGCCGGCCGACCCGGGGCAGGCGCTTGCGGGCGCGGTGGTAGACCTGCTGCTCGTAGACGAGGCAGCACATCAAGCGGCCGCACATGCCGGAGACCTTCTTGGGGTTGAGGGTCAGGCCCTGGTCCTTGGCCATGCGGATCGAGACCGGCGCGAAGCTCTCCAGGAAGGTCGAGCAGCACAGCTCCCGGCCGCAGGGGCCGATCCCGCCGATCATCCGGGCGCCGTCGCGGGCGCCGATCTGGCGCATCTCGATCCGGGTGCGGAAGCGATGGGCGAGGTCCTTGACCAGATCTCTGAAGTCGATCCGGCCCTCGGAGGAGAAGAAGAAGATGAGCTTTGAGCCGTCGTGCATGCCCTGGACCTGGATGAGCTTCAGATCCAGGTCGCGGGCGCGGACCTTGTGCAGGGCGTAGACGAAGGCCTCGGCCTCGCGGGCGGTGTTGGCCTCTTCCTTGGCGAGATCCTGGCTTGAGGCCCGCCGCAGCACCCTCTTGAGGCTGTTCTTGGGCATGACCTCCCGGTAGACCTCGGAGGTGACGATCGCCAGCGACGGGCCCTTGGAGGTCTCGGCGATGACCTTGTCGTCCTTGGCCAGATCCAGCAGGCGAGCGTCGTAGGCGTGGGAGGTGAAGCTGGACTTGAAGCGCAGACGCACCACGTTGTGGAGCCGCCGCTTGCCCCCGAAGGGCTTGCGCGTCAGGGCGCCGACGAAGTCGCCCTCGGGCTCGGCGATGGGGATTTCCTCGGACATCCAGGCTCCTTGGGCGAGACGGGGGGGACGCGGGCGGCCGCGGGCGCGCTCAGAGGGTCGAGCGGGGGCTTCGGCCGGACGCGAGGGAGAAGAAGAGGTCCTCAAGCAGGAGGTGCGCGTCGACGTAGGCGCGCAGGCCGCTCTGGACCGCGTCGATCTGCTCAATGTGCCTGATCGCGGCCTCCAACGTCAATTCCGACGCCGCCTGGGCGATCAGCGGGCGCAGATCGACGTTGATCGCCCGGTCGTCGTTGGCCCCGGCGCTGGCCAGCGCGACGTCCCGGTAGAAGGTCTTGAGCGACTCCAGGTTGGCCTGGAGCTCCTGGTTGCCGACGCGCGCCTGCTTGCTGGCCAGCGCGAAGACGTCCAGCGCGTCGGCCTCGCGCAGCGCCGCGACCGCCTCGATGATCTCCCGGCGCGCGTCCAGGACGCCCTCCTGGCTCAACATCAGGGCCTTGCCGATGGATCCTTCGCTGAAGGCGGCGCAGACCTCGGCGCGCTCCAAGGGCACGCCGGCCTGCTCGACGAGGTGGCGCTGGACCAGGGCGCGGGGCAGCGGCGCGAGGCGGACGAGCTG
The DNA here is from genome assembly GCA_005804885.1 of Pseudomonadota bacterium. Classification (GTDB taxonomy): domain Bacteria; phylum Myxococcota_A; class Bradymonadia; order Bradymonadales; genus SYOX01. Next base: position 24,140 of record SYOX01000131.1, on the reverse strand, counting down.
GCAGCGGCTGCGGATGGTGGCCAGCAGGCGCTGGGGCCGCGCGGTGACCAGCGCGAAGAGGGTCTCGCCGGTGGGCTCCTCCAGGGTCTTGAGCAGGGCGTTGGCGGCCTCCTCGGTCAGCGCGTCGGCCTCGTCGACGATGATGACGCGGCAGCGGGCCTCGTAGGGCCTGTAATTGACCTCACGAAGCAGCTCCCGGATCACGGCGATGGGGATGGTGGGGCGCGCCTTGGAGGTGTCCGGCACGACGACCCGGACGTCGGGGTGGATGCCCTCGGCGATCCGGAGGCAGTGGGTGCAGGCCTCGCAGGGCGCGCCCTGGGCGGCGGACTCCCCGACGCAGTTCAGGGCGCGCGAGAGCGCGTCGGCCACGCGCCGCTTGCCGACCCCGACGGGGCCGACGATCAGGGTGGCGTGGTGGAGGCGCCCTGCCACGATCGAGCGGCGCAGGATCCCGATGGCGCGCTCGTGGCCGAGGATGCCCGCGAAGCCCTCCATCACCCCGCCCGCAGCGCCAGCCCCAGGTCCTTGCGAAGCTGGAAGTACTGGTCGGAGATGGAGAAGAGGACCAGCTCCTTGATCTTCTCCTTGACCGTCAGCTTGCTGATCGGCACCTGCTCGTTCTTGAGCGAGTTGGCCGCCTGGAGCAGATCGCCGCACATCAGCAGCCCGACCCTGTTGGAGGTGTGGTCGATGGCCTTGAGCCACGCCGACAGGTTCGGGTTCTGGCCCGTGTTGAGGTACTGCTGCATGAACTTGCGCAGCTGGATCAGGACGGGCGGCGGCATGCGCTGCATCCGGGCCACGACGTCGTTGAACTCAGCGTTGCCGGCCCCGAGGTTGAGCCTCGGGTCGGTCAGCTGCATCGCCGCCATGAAGAGCACCTTGAGGTTCTCGGTCGGGAAGAAGCCCGCGCCGAGGTAGTGCTCGGGGCGCGCCATGGCCAGCTCCTTGCCGACGATGAAGGCCACCTCGCGATCCTGGGCGTTCTGGAAGAGCGCGTTGCCGACGATGAAGGCCGGCGGGTCGAGGTTGCCGTTGCGCATCGGGGCCATCTGGTCGCGCTTGAGGTAGACGTTGGGGGCCGGGTTGACCGCCAGCGTCTGCGCCGTCCACTGGTAGATCCGCCAGAAGGGCAGCTGCGGGTTGGGCTGCATCAGGTCCTTGCGCTTGTGGATGTCCCAGACCTTGTGCTCGAAGGCGTAGTAGTTGCCCCTCATGTAGACCGAGATCAGGGCCATGATGTTGGAGATCAACATGTCCTGCTCGGCGTGGTAGAGCATCTTCCAGTGATCCGGGCTCAAGGGCCGGTTCGGCGTCGCGGGGCCGGCCCCGAGGTAGTTCTGGTAGAACTCCTGCTCCTTGGGCGAGGCGCTGTTGAGGAAGGTCAGCGCCGAGGACATGCACCAGGCCTCGTCGTAGCGCTGCGTCTTCATGAAGGCGTTGAAGAGCGCCCGGTAGGACTCGATCCGGAAGGGCTTCATCGCGATGAGCTGCTTGTGCGAGTTGATGGCCTCCTCGGGGTGGTTGCCGCTGCTCTCGTAGAGATCGGCGAGGATCTCGAGGATCTCGTGGTTGTCCGAGCGCAGGACGAAGGCGATCTTGTAGGCCTCGATGGCCGCCTCGGGGTTGCCCTGCCTGGAGCGGTAGATCTCGCCGAGGTTCTTCCACAAAAGCAGCTTGAGGCCGTCCATCTCGGGCGAGCTCGGCAGGTCCTTGACCCGGTGGAGCATCTTCCGATACGAGCGCTCGAGCTCCTTCCAGGCGTGCTCGCGGGTCAACACCCGGTCGATGGCCTCGAAGGACTTGAGCATCGTGACGTCGTTGTCCAAGGCCCGGTTGAAGAACTCCACCGAGCGCATCATGTCCCCGACCTCGTCGCGGAAGATGACCGCGATGGTGTAGCAGTACTTCGAGCGGCGGCCCGGATCCTGCTCCAGCTCCGCGATCCGCCCCAGCACCGCCACCGCGTCCGTCCACATCTGCGCCTGGGTGTAGATGTCCAGCAGCTTGCGCAGGACGCTGACCGAGTCGGGCTGGACCTCCAGCGCCTTTCGGTAGACCTCCACGGCGCCGGCCACGTTGCCCAGCCGCTGGGCCAGCAGATCGCCGATGGTCGACAGCGCGTCGTAGCGCTCCAGATCGTCCGTCAAGAAGGCCAGCTGGCGCTGGCGCCAGGCCACCGCGTGGCTCCAGTGCTCGCCCTCGGTCGTCAACTCCACCAGCGCCTGGATCGAGGGCGCGTAGTCCGGCGTGGACTTGAGCGCCTCCTCGAACATCTCCATCGCCCCGGCCCCGTCGCCGAGGCGGCGCTTGATGTCGCCGCACTGGTGGTTGATCTCGGTCAGCTCGGACTCCGAGAGCGCGTCGACGTGGTGCCGCGCGATCGTCCGGTAGATCTTGAAGGCCCTGTCCAGATCCCCGCGCTTGAACATCAAGCGCCCCATCCCCATCAAGGTCGGCAGGAAGTTCGGCGCGAACTCGTAAGCCTCGCCGTACTCCTTGAGCGCCCTGTCCTCCTGACCGAGCTCCTCGCAGCACAACCCCAGGTTGTAGTGCAGCAGGTACAGATCCTCGCGGCCGTGATCGTGGCCGTGGTGGCGCACCAGCAAGTCCAGCAGCGGCCAGGCCCGCGCCCAGCGCTTCTCGCGCAGGTACATCCGGCTGAGCGGCTCGGCCGCCTCGACGTTCTCCGGCGCCAGATCGATCGTCTGCTCGTAGTAGTCCAGCGCCCGGATCTCGTCCCCGATGCGGTACTCGTAGATCTGGCCGATCTGGCTCAACAGCGCAGCCTTCTGCTCCAGATCCCGGGTGAACTCCTCCTCCTGCCTGAGCATCGAGATGACCCCAGGCCAGTCCTCTCGCCGCTCGTACATCCCCCGAAGCGCGTCGATGGCCGGCTTGTAGGAGGGGTTGATCTCCAGCGCGAAGCGGTAGCGCTGCTCGGCCCCGTCCTGATCGACGAGGTTCTCCTCCTTGATCCGCCCCATCCGGTAGTGGATCTCCACGCCGGCCTCGGGCTCCGTGATCACCTCGGCCAGAGACTCGTAGACCGCCAGGCACGACTCCCAGTCCGAGGCCATCTCGTACAAGCTCGCCAGCTCGTAGAGCGCCTCGACGTTGAAGGCGTCCAGCTCCAGCACCCGACGGTAGGCCTCGATCGCCCGGTGGATGTCGCCCATGTGCTCGCGGCAGACCTGACCCATCGAGTGGAAGAGCTCCACCCGCGTGGCCCGATCGCCGCTGGCCTCCACGTGCCGCTCCAGCGTCTGGTACAGATCGTCCCAGCGCTGCAGATCGCCAAAGAGCCTCTCGAGCTCCGTGATCGCGTGCAGCTCGTTCGGCTCGACCAGCAACACCTTGCCGTAGGTCTCGACCGCCGACTCCACGTCACCGAGCTCGACCTCGTAGACCTGCGCGCTGCGCACGTAGATCGCCACCTGGGCGCTGGCCTCCTGGGTCAGCGACAGCTGCATGAAGTACACCTCCTGCAGCTCGAACCACTTCTCCAGGTGCCGGTAGAGCCGCTCCAGCGCCCCCAGCGAGGGCAGGTGCGTCGGCTCGATGCTCAACACCGCCCTGTAGGCCTCCACCGCCCGCTCGATGCTGCCGACCTCGACCTCCCAGAGCTGCGCGATCCGGTGCTTGATCTCGACGACCTTGTCCTGCTCGTAGATCGCGTCGGCCTTGCGCTCCAGAACCTCGATCAGCTCCGGCCAGCGCTGCGTCCGCTCGTAGATCCCCTCCAGAGAGCCCAGCGCGAAGACGTCCGTCGGATCGATCCGCAAGATCGTCTTGTAGGCCTCCAGAGCCTTGTCCACGTCGTTCATCTGGAGATCCTGGACGTCGCCGATCCGACGGAAGAGCTCGACCCTCACGTCGTCCTCCGGCGTCAACTCCGCCCTCAAGGCCATGATCCCGACCAGATCCTGCCAGCGACCCGCCTTCTCGTAGATCACCTCCAGCGCCGACATCACCTCCGTGTTGTCCGGACCCAGCTCCAGAGCGCGCTGGTAATGATCGATCGCCTTGTCCCTGTCCCCCAGCTCGTCGGCCCACCACCGGGCCACCTTGACGTGCAGCCCCATCGAGTCCGGGCCGTCCTCCATCCCCTCGAGCACGTTGTAGTAGAGGTTGACCAGCGTCTCCCAGTTCTGCGTCGAGCGCGCCAGGCGCTCCAGATCGATGGCCGTCTGCTCGTCCTCGTGGCTCTCCATGAAGGCGCGGCACAACACCAGGAAGGCCGCCTCCGGGTTGGCCAGCTGCTCCTCGTAGATCCGCGACGCATTGCGCAGGATCTCCAACCCCTCGAAGGTGTCCTCGACATACTCCTGACGCACCAGGTAGAGCTCGACGAGCTTCTCCCACGCGCCCTGATCGCTGTAGAGACCCTCCAGCGCCCGCGACGCCTGCATGTGGCCCGGATCCAGATCCAGCACCGCCTCGTAGGCCAGCACCGCCTGCTCCCGCTGGCCGATCTTGCGCTCCCAGGTGTCCGCGATCCTCAGCTGGAGCTCGATCTGCTCGTCCAGCAAGGGGTCCTCGATGACCTCGTCCTCCTCACCCCGATCGCCGTACTTGGCCCGATAAGCCACCTCCAGCGCCTCGACCTTGCGGCCCAGGATGTCGACGCAGGCCTCCCACTGACCCTGCTCGCTGTAGAGCTCCTCCAGGCTGTCCAGCGCCAGCCGGTGACCCGGATCCAGCGCCAGCACCGCCGTCCACGCCTTGACCGCCTCGTCGACGTTGCGCAGCAGGCTCCCCTGGATCTCGCCCAGCTGGACGTAGAGCTCCAGCTGCTCCTCGCGCCCCAGCGTGTCCTCGATGATGAGCTGATCGACGACCTGCACCAGCGCCTCGTAATCCCCCAGCCGCTGGTAGAGCTCCCGACAGGCGAAGAGCGCCCCGACGTTGATCGGATCCAGCACCAGCACCTGGCGGAAGGCCTCCAGCGCCCGATCGTCGTCGAACAGGTGCCCTCGCCAGATCTCACCGATCGACGCCCACAGCTGCACCTGCCTGTCCGGATCGACCGTCACCCGCACCTCGCGCTCAAGCACCTGGACCAGATCCCCGTGCTGACCCTCCCTCTCGTAGAGCGCCGCCAGCGCCCTGAGCGCCGTCACGTCCTCTCCCCTCAGGTCCAGCACCCGGTTCCACAGATCGATCGCGTCCATCGGACGCATCAACATGTTGTCCGCCAGCGACGCCATCTTGGCGTACACCTCGGCCTGACCCTCGTGGTCACCGTCGAAGAGATCCGCCTGCCGCTCGTAGATGCTGAAGAGCGGCTCCCACTCCTCACGCATCTGATAGATGCCCTCGAGCGCCATCAGCGCCTCGGAGTGCGTCGGCTGCACGTCCAGCAGGTTCTTGTAGGTCTGCACCGCGCGATCCAGATCCCCGAGCTGGTGCTCGTAGAGCGTCCCGAGCCGGTAGCTCAACGACACCACCCGATCCTCATCCAGAGACAGCTCGATCTCGCGGTGGATCACCTCGGCCAGCTCCATCCACCTGGACTGCTGGTTGTAGATCCGATCCAGCGCCTCCAGAGAGACCTGATCCGCGTCGTCCATCGACAGGACCTGGCGGTAGGCCTGCTCGGCCGCCTCCACCTCTCCCAGCCGCAAGTCCATGATCTGACCGATCTTCAAGAGCAGCTGACGCTGATCCTCCGCGTTGGAGCAGCGCTCCAGAGCCTCCGTGAAGAAGCCCGCCAGCGGATGCCAACCATCGAGCGCGTCCGCGTACTGCTCCAGCAGCTCGATCGTCGCCTCATCCCCAGGCCGCTCACCGATCGCCGAACCCAGCACCGTAAAGGCACTCTCCGCGTCGCCGAGCTTGTCCCGATACAGCTCCGAGATCTGATGCAACATCACGAAGCGATCGTCCGGATCGGCCTTGCCCTCCAGCTGGACCACGTAGACGTCGATCAACTGCGCCCAGTGACCCCGCTCCTCGTACCACGGCCCAAGGATCGCCCCGATCTCCATCGGCGCATAACCCCCGCCGAACATCCGCTCCAGCGACTCCCGCGCGCCCGCGTGCTCCGGCTCACCCAGCAAGATCTCGCTGTAGGTCCCGATCGCCTGAGCCACATCCTCCAGAGCCGTCTCGTAGAGGTTGCCCAGCCTGAAGCGCAGCGCCGTCCGAGCAGCCTCGTCCTCCTCCTGCAGGATCTCCTCCTGCAAGATGTGCGACAGCTCCTCGAAGCGACTCTCCTGCTCATAGAGCCGATCCAGGCTCTTGACCGCCACCTGATCCGTCGGATCCAGCTCCAGCACCTTCTGGAAGCGCTCTATCGCCCGAGCCCGCTCGAGCATCTCCTCCTCGAGGATGCGCCCAATCCTGAGCGACACCCGACGCGCCACGTCCATGTCGTGCACCTCGCCGAGCCGCTCCTCGAGCAGCTCCACGAGCGCCTCCCAGTAACCCAGCTCGCCAGCCAGCCGCTCCAGCGTCTCGTGGACGCCCTCGTCCTCCGGACACAGCGACACCGCCCTCCCGTAAGCCGCGAAGGCCGCCGTGCCATCCCCCAGACGCAGCTCCTGCGTCTGCCCGATCTCCTTGAGCAGCTCCGCCTGGCCCGCCGGATCCTCGCCCAGCGCGCCCACCTGCACCTCGAAGAGATCAATGAGCCGTTGCCACTGGCCGCCGTCGAAGTAGAGCGGCCTCAAGACCTCCGCCGCCGCCACCTCCTCCTCGCGGCGCTCGACCATCCCCTCCAGCGCCTCGATCGTCGCCACGAAGTCCGGCGCCTCGGCCAGGATCCCCCGGTACACCTCCACCGCGCGCTGCGCGTCGCCCAGGCTCTGCTCCCACAGCACCCCGATCCGATGCCGCAGCGCCAGACCCTCGACCGGATCGCCCACCTGCGCCAGCCGCCTCTCCAAGGTCTCCAGCTGGTAGCTCCACTGCTCCGTCTGACCAAAGAGGCCGTCGAGCCGCTCCAGCGCCTCGGCGTCGCCGCCGTCCTCCTCCAGGACCGACCGGTAGGTGTCGATCGCGCGGAGCGCGTCACCCAGCGACTCCTCGTACAAGCCCGCGATCCTGAAGAGCAGACCACGGCGCTCGCCGCCCCCGCCCGCCAGCGTCAGCTTGCGCTGACACAGATCGATCAGATCATTCCAGCGCTCCGCGCCCTCGTAGAGCCGATCGAGCTGCTCGATCGCCGTCTCGTCGGCCTCGTCGATCGTCAACACCCGCTCGTAGACCTCGATCGACGCCTCCGGACGATCCAGCATGTCCTCGTAGATCGTCGCCGCCTGGATCAAGAGCTGCTTCTGCGCCCCCTCCCCCTCGCTCAAGGGCACCTTGCGCTGGAGCACCTCCACGAGGTCCTCCCACTGCGCCGAACCCTTGTAGATGCGCTCCAGGTGATCGATGGCCGGCAGGTGCTCCGGCTGACCCTCCAGCACACGCCGGTAATGCGCCGTCGCCCCCTCGACGTCCCCAAGCCGGGACTCCTGCAAGGCCGCGATCCGCATGTCCAGCGCCCCGGAGACCTCCACGTCCATCGTCCGTGCGACCTCCTCCTCCAGCGCGTCGATCAGCGACTCCCAGGCGTCGATCTGCTCGGCGAGCCTGTAGAGCCCGCCCATCGACCCCTCGTCGCCCACGTCCTCGGACAGCGCTCGACGCATCGTCGCGAAGGCCTGCAGCAGATCGCCGACCTCCTCCTCGTACAAGGACGACACCTGGTGCAGCAGCGCGACGCGATCCGCCTTGTCCTCCACCGACCGCAGCCGGATCTCCAGCGCCTCGATCAGCTTCGACCACCGACCGCCCGCCCGGTAGAGCGGCTCCAGGACCTCCACGATCGCCATCTGGTGATCGGGCTCCGCCTGGATCAACCGCTCCAGAGACTCCAGCGCCTCCGCGTGGTCCGGATCCTCGGCCAGCACCTCCCCGTAGAGCCCGATCGCCGACGGCACCTGATACAGGTAGGTCTCCTGGATCCCCGCCAGCCTGCACTTGAGCTCGCGGGCCTCCGCCGGATCCTGCACCAGCCCGAGCTGCTGCTCCAGGTTCCTGGCCAGCTCGTCGTAGCGACCCTCGCCGCCCAGCAGCCGGTCCATCGCCCGGCACGCCCTCAGGTTGCGCGGCTCCTCGTCCAGCACCGCCTGGTAGATCTCGATCGCACCCGCGGCGTCCTCCAGCATCTCCTCATGCAGCGTGGCCCGCTTGAAGAGCAAACCCCGGATCGCCTCCCGCGCCTCAGCCGCACCCTCGCCCTCCTCGGCCCGACCGCGCTGGATCGACAGCATCCGGCCGTAGACCTCGTCCAGCTCGTGCCACTGCTGACCCTCCATCGTCAGAGACTCAAGGTGCAGCAGCGCCTGCTCGTCCTCCGGCTCCAGATCCAGCACCCGCCGCCACGCGTCCTGCGCCCTGGCGCCGTCGCCAAGCTGCGACTCTATCGCCTGCGCCACCCGCGTCTGGTACGCGTGCGTCAAGGACGGATCCGTCAAGCCCGGGATGATGTCCTCCATCAACCCCACCAGCCCCACCCAGTCACCGCCCGCGTCCGCGATCTGCTCCAGGCGCAACCGCGCCTCCTCGCTCGTCGGCGAACCCCGCAGCGCACGACCGTAAGCGTCGAACCCCCGCGCCAGATCGCCGAGCTGCTCGACGAGCACCTCACCGATCGACAGCAGCTTGGACAGGCGCGACTCCTCGTCGTACGCCCCCAAGCCCTCAAGCTGCACCTCGCGCACGGCCACCAGCCGCTCCCAACGGCGCGACTCGGCGTAGAGCGGCTCCAGCGTGTCCGCCACCCGCTGGGCCATCCCGGCGCCCTGACCGAGCGCCTCCAGCGCCTCCAGCGCCGCCTCGTTGTCCGGCTGCGCCGCCAGGACATCCGTAAAGGCCGACACCGCCTCGCCTTGCTCCTCCTGCCCCGACAACCCCTGCGCCGACACCAGCCCCAGCTGAAGCTTGAGCAGGATGAGCCCGTCGAGCTCCGCGCCCTCGGCCAGGATGCCGGCCTCGACCGCCTCCTCGTGGCTCATCGGGAGGCCATCGACCCCCTTGACCGACGACAGCGGCGCGATCTCCAACAGCGCGATCTCGCGGCGGATGATCCCCGCCAGCGACTCGTAGTCCTCCAGCCCCTCGTAGAGACGGTGCAAGCTCCCCAGCGCGCCCGCGTGCTCCGGATCCTGCTCCAGCACCTGGAGGTAGCAGTCGACCGCGTCGGGGGCCGACTCGTTGTACTCGTCGTGGATCACCGCCTTCGAAAGCAGGATCGACACCCGCGACGACGGATCCGACGTCAACGACAGCTTCTTGTCGAAGACCTCCATCAACCGGACCCAGTCGCCCGTCTTCTGATAGATCTCCTCCTGCGCCGACAGCGCCCTGACCTCATCCGGGTAGACCTCCAGCACCGCCGCGTAGCACGACAGCGCCTCGTCGACCTGCCCCAGCTCCCGGTTGTAGATCCGACCCGTCCTCAGGCGCAGCTCGCGCGCCGCCTCCGGGTTCGCGCTCGCGTCGATCGCGTCCAGCTTGTCGCTGTAGACCCCCACCAGCTCGTCCCACGAGCCGATCCCCTCGGCCACGCGCTCCAGATCCGCGAAGGCACCCTCGGCACCCTCGCCGGCCTCGATGGGCGAGAGCGCAAAAGCCCGCGCGAAGTACATGAAGGCCACCTCCGGGTGGCGCAGCTGCTCCTCGTTGAGCGCCGCCAGCTTCCGCAGCACCCCCAGCGACTCCGGCTCGCCAGCCTCCAGAGAACCCAGCACCACCTCCAGACAGAGCGCCAGCTTGCGGTGATCGCCGGCCTCCTCGTAGATCGGCGCCAACATCCCGGCCACGCGCGCATTGCCCTCGTCGATCGTCTTGATCTTCTCCAGCGCCCGCACCGCCCGGGCCGTGTCGCCGACCCGCTCGCGCCAGATCCGCGCCGACCTGAAGAGCAGCTCGATCTTGACCTCGTCCTCCTTGACCGTCCCCGCCAGCGTCTCCAACGTCCGCACGTGGCCGCTGTCGTCGTCCGTCGACTCGAAGAACTCGCCGAGCCCGTCCCAGTCCTGCGCGTCGATCAACAGCCGCTTGAGCGAGTCCTGCGCCCGGCGGTTCGTCCCGTCCACCGACAAGACACGGCGCCAGCACCGCGCCGCGTCCGCAGGCCGCTCCATCCTGTCGCCATACAGGCGCCCGAGCTTCTCGGCCAGCTTGATCTTCTCCTGATCGTCCTCGATCAGATCGTACTTCCGCTCGCCGATGTCGACCAGGTTGTCCCAGTCCTTCTCCCGCTCGTAGAGCGCCTCCAGCGCCTCCAGCGCCTCCAGATCCCGCGGGCTGAACTCCAACACCCGCGCCCACAGCTCCGTCGCCCGACCCGGGCGGCGGATCTTCTGCGTGGCCAGCTCCGCGACCTCCTTGTAGCGCGCCCCCTTCTGAGCGTCGGGCAGCCGCTCGATCTCCCGCTCGTGGATGTCCACCAGCTTCTCGTACTCGCGGCGCCGATCGTACATCTGCTTCAAGAAGTCGATCGCCTCGGGGTGATGCGGGTCGTACTCCAGCACCTGCTCGAAGGACTTGATCGCCTCGGCCTGGTTGTTGAACTTCTCCAGGAAAAGGTTCGCGATCCTCAGGTGGACCTCGATGCTCTTCTTCTTCGTCCGAGCCACCTCCGCGCGCTTCTGCAGCACCCCGACCAGATCCGGGAAGCGCCTCATCTTCTCGTACTGCTCGGCGAGCTGATCGAGCACACGAATGTCAGTACGGCCCGTATCCGCCTCCAGCAGCTGGTTGAGGGTGTTGATCACCATCACGTCCAGCCCCAGCTTGTCGCGGTAGACCTCGACCATCTCCCACAGGATCGGCGACTGCCCGCCTGCCTGCGACGCCTCCTGCTTGAGCACCTCGACGTAGTTCTGCCACTTCTCCTCGGCGCGGTAGATCGCCTTGAGCGCCTCGCGCGGCGCCCGATCCTCCGGAGCCTCCTGGTTCCAGTGACGCAGGGCGTCCAGACGGCGCTCCTGCTGATCAAAGGCCCTGGCCAGCTCCGCGATCCGACCATAGACCGCCCGCGCCCTGGCGCCCTTGTCCAGCGCCTCGTGCTCGCTGGCCAGCTCCTGCTGGAGCCGACGCCATGAGCCGCCCGAGGCCGTCTTGGCGTCGCGCACCTCGGAGGCGAAGTCGCCGACCTCGCCGCCGAGCGACTCGGCGTGCGCCCGCGCCTCCTCGTAGTTCCCCTGCTCGTAGAGCTTGATCCGGCCCACCTGGCGACCGCTGGCGCCGCCCGGGTAGCGCTCGAACACGCCGATCACCGCAGCCCAGGTCGGCCCGTCCTTGATCCGCCCCCGAAGCGCCTCGTAATGGCCCTCGTTCTCGGGGGCGCTGGACAGCGCACGCCCCAACAACCCCAGCACGTCACCGCCAGCGGCCATGTGATCGGCGTGGAGCGAGAGCGCGCCCTGAAGCCCCGCGACGCCGCCCGAGGCCGCCATCGCCGCCGCGCGATCCCGCCACGAAGGCTCAACATCGCCGCCCTCATCCTCCTCCGGGTCGGCCTCTTCGACTGAGGCGGGCGCGTCGACGACCGCCTCGGCGTCGCCTTCATCGACGACCGCCTCGACGGCCTCTTCGACGACCGCCTCGACAGCCTCGTCGCCCTCCTCATCGACGGACGCGACCTCGCCCTCCTCGTCGACGGACGCGACCTCGACCTCTTCGACCTCCGCGACGTCAGCCCCGCCCTCGGCCTCACCGCCGACGGGCTCCGCCTCAGCGGCGACGATCTCGCCACCGTCGGCATCGGCCTCGTCGAGATCGACCTCGTCTACGACCTCATCCTGATCGACGGCGTCGCCCTGATCGACGGCGTCACCCTGATCGACGGCGTCGCCCTGATCGACGGCCTCGCCCTCATCAACCGCCTCAACGGCGTCCTCCTCGACGCTCACCTCGACGGCGTCGCCCTGATCCTCATCCTCCGCAGCAACCTCGTCGACAGAGGAGCCTTCGGCGGCATCAGGAGAAGCAGCCTCGACCTGATCGGCGGCCTCGTTGTCATCGCCCTCGACGACAACCTCGATTTCCTCATCGTCACCGCTTTCAACGGCGTCGCCAGCGATCTCACCTGTGTCGCCCTGATCAACGGCGTCGCCAGCGATCTCACCTGCGTCGCCCTGCTCAACGGCCTCATTCTCCTCCGCAGCCTCGCCCTGATCGACGGCCTCGCCCTGATCGACGGCGTCGCCCTGATCGACGGCCTCGCCCTGATCGACGGCCTCGCCCTCATCAACCGCCTCACTCTGGTCGACGGCCTCACCCTGATCGGCGGCGTCGGCACCCTGATCGACGGCCTCGCCCGCGTCGCTCGACACCGCGTCGCCCTCGGAGGACGCCTCGGCGAGCGCCTCGACCGGCCCCCCGTCGAGGATCGCAAGGCCGCGAGACGCGACCGCGTTGTCCTCTTCGAGCTTGAGCGCGTTGGCGTAGCACGTCCGCGCCAGATCGGCCTGATCCAGGTGCTCTCTGAGCACATCACCAAGCCGCGCGTACGACGCCGCAGCCCCCGCCCTGTCCTCGCGCGACTGATAAGCCTGGACTTCGAACTGGACAAGCTGGGCCACCAGCTTCCAGTTGCCCACCTCAGCGTAGATCTCGCGCGCCGCCTTCAGGGCCACGAGACAGCCCCTGTCCATCTTGAAGGCCGACTGAAAGGCCTTCATCGCGTTCTTCGGATCGGCAAGCCGGTTGCGGAAGACAAAGCCCATCCGACACAGCAGCTCGACCTGCTCGGACTCCCCCGACACCTCCGTCATCTTGCCCTGGTACACCTCGATGACGCTTCGCCAGTCTCCCTTGAGGCTCAAGCGCAAAATTTGCACTTCCTGCTCAACGTCGCCCTCGCCGTTCATCGCCAGCGCCCGAGCCAGGTAACCCTCGGCCGCCTCGTGATCGCCAAGCCTCAGCCCGGCCACCTCTCCAGACAGCAACAGCAGCCGCGCGCGCCGCGCAGGTTCCTCGACCCCCTCGGTCGCCTCGGACAACATCCGGGCCAGCTCCGACCAACGGCCCTCCTCCTCCCCGATGAGGCCCTCAAGACCTTGCATCGCCAGAAGATCGGCGGGGTTTTCGAGCAACTGCGAGAGATACTGACGGATCTGATTTTCCATGAGCCTTCGCCGTGTGGAACCTTGAACAATGTTGCAGAGCGACCCGATGGGCCTCTCCTGAGAGTTTCCGCCGACCCCTCAAGGGGCCGTGGACCTGCTTCTTGACTTTGAACCGGACAGCGACCCAAGCACCGAAGGGGCAACCTCCCTCGACGCCGCGCCCTCACACCACACCAACGGCCGCCTCTACGACGCACCGCCCACCACCGGGCCTCGACGCCCCCAGGCCAACCCTAGCGCCGCTCCTCGGCCTCCCTGATCTCAAGCAGCCTCGCCTCGGCCGCGGCGATACGCGCAGCGTTGTCACCGCCAGCCGCCGAACTGATGAACTTCTCAAGGTAAGTCTTGGCCTTCGTCCACTCCCCGAGCGCTTGATAGGCCATCCCGATGTTGTACAACGCCGACGGATACGATGACTTGAGCCGCAGCGCCTCCTCGAACTCGATCAACGCCTCGCGGTGCCGCGTCAAGGAGAGGTAGGCCACGCCGAGCCCGTGGTGCAGCTCGGCATGATCCGGGTTGTTCTCCACGCCGTTCTTGAAGACCTGCCTGGCCTCGTCGAGCTTGTCATTGCGGTAGTACAGATCCCCGAGGTTGTAGAAGGCGAAGGGCTTGCGCGGGTTGGCCGTCACCGACGCCCCATAGGCGTGGGCCGCCTTGACCGCCTCGCCCTTGCGCTCGTAGAGCAACCCCAGCCGATAGTGCGCGTCGGCGTGCTGGCCGTCGAGCTCCGCCGCCTTCTTGAGCGCCTGCTCGGCCTCGTCGAGCCTGTCCGTCTCCGCCAGCGTCGCCCCCTTGGAGTACCAGTAGTGCGCGTTGCTCGGCACCAGCTCGGTGGCCTTGTCGTAGAACACGTGCGCCTGATCCGGCTGGTCGTACTTGAACTGATAGATCTGGCCGAGCAGGTAGTTGGACCTGTCGTTCTTCGGCCACACCTCCACCGACTCCTTGAGCTTGTCGACCGCCTTGGGGTAGTTCACCTCGCGGTAATAGCCCACACCCTGGTTCATCAAGCTGAGCGAGTGGCTGCGATCAGCGGCCTCGCAGCCCACCATCGACAGCGCCAACACGCCCCACAGGAGCACCTTGAGCGCGGCCCCGCACGTGGCGAGCGGCGAGCCTTTGGAAGAACGGAGGTAAGCCATGATCCTACCCGAGAGAAACGTCTGGGACGAGTGATTCAAGAGCCAATCACAACCTGGTTGAGGCCAACACCGGGCGCATGATACAGGAAGCCGTCCACGCCCTGCAAGGACTCTTGAGCCCTTCGAGCGCGCAGGGATCGACGCCGCAACCGTGGCCCCAAGCAGAAAGGGCGCCTGCAAGCAGACGCCCTCCCAGGCGAGATCGCGCGGCCGCTTATTGCTGCGGCGCAAACACGAAGGGATAGGAGACCTTGACGATGCCGCCGCCGTTGGGCTCCGGGAAGACCCAGCGCCGCACCTTCGAGGCGATGCAGTTCGACACCGCCGGGCTGTTGAGCGTCCCGCCGGCCGCCGTCGCCGCCACCACCGCCCCCGTCCCCGAGATCGTGAACGAGACGGTGACCTTGCCGGCCAGGTTCTTGTTCTTGATCAGCTCGCTCTCGTAGCAGTACTTGATCTCGTTGCGGTGCTGGCGGATGACGCGGGCGATGATCTCCTTGTCCAGCGATCCGCTCACGACCGGGCGACCCGGGATGACCTGGGGCACGAGCGTGGCGCGCTCGTCGATCTGACCGGCATTGCGGCCGTAATCCGACCCGCCGCCGCCGCCGCCGCTCCGACCCGCCGTCCCGATGTTCCCCGCCCCGAAGCCGCGCTCCGAGACGCCGCCGCCCCCTCGGCCCGCGCCCGTCCGACCAAAGGCCCCGACCCCGAAGGCGTCGCCGATGCGGCTGCCGTTGTTGTCGCCCATCGCCGTGATGGCCTGCATGCCCAGCGTGTTCTGCCCAGAACCCCAGTCCGCCGTGATCTGATTCTTCGACAGCACGTCCAGGGCCCCGGTGTTGTAGGCCTTCTCCCTATCCTTGGCGATCTTGATCTCGGTGTTGTCCGACGGACCCTTGATCGCCATCTTCTTGTCCTTCTCCGTCTCGTCCTTCTTGCCCGCCTTGCCCTCGTCCTCCTTGGCCTTGGCCCCCTCCTCCTCCTTCTGCCGCTCCTTCATCCAGTCCGGCTCCTCCTCCTCGGGCTCGGGCTCATCGGGCTTGATGAGCTGCGAGACGAAGCGGTTGTTGATGTCGAAGGCGTCCAGGCTGAAGTCGTCCGCGCCCGGCGGGATGAAGAAGACCAGGAACATGAAGATCGCGTGCAACATGAACGAGACGCCCATGTTCGTCGCAAAGCCCAGGTCCATCCCCAGGCCGCCGATAGGCACGCCCTTGGCCACCTCGGCGTGGTGCACCAGGATCGTGTACTCCCCGATCCCCAGCCTCGCCCGCGTCTGAGGCGTGATCGGCAGCCCGTAGCTCCCGGCCCCGAAGCCGCCCTGCTGCGCCCTGCCCGAGCGCACCAGCTCGTCGAGCGTCAGTTGCTCCTCGCCGATGTGGAAGAGCCCGCTCATCTGCGTCGTGAAGTTCAACACAGGCTGGCGGCCCTCGATCTTGATCACCGGGAAGCGCGGATCAGGGAGCGTGTCGTCCTTGATCTGGAAGGTGTTCTTGGGCGCATCGCCGATCAGGATGTCCCTGGGGCTCTTGTACTGGTTGAGCGCCAGCACGTGATCGTTCCACATGAAGGCCACCTCCAGGCAGCCCCCGCCGCTGGAGTCGTAATCCGTGTTCAGGAAGGACTCGCTGTAGACGTCCACGTCCTTGATGCGAACCTCCGGCGCGAAGTAGTTGCCCTCCTGGTCGTACCGGCCCCCCTCCGCATCGAAGTAGTTGCCCTCCGGATCGTACCACCCGCCCTGGGCGTCGTGGTAATTCCCCTCCGGATCGTACCACCCGCCCTGGCCGTCGTGCCAGTTGCCCTCGTCGTCGTACCACCCCTGCGTCGAGACCCCCGAGGCCTCCGCGCTGTAACCCCCCGAGGCCGAGGCATAGACCTGATCGGCCACCGGCGCGGGCTTCGGCGCCACCATCGGCCGGAGGCCCTGGCTCGGCGACGCCAGCGGCGCCGAGATGGGCGCCGACACGGGCGGCGAGGACACCACGGGCGACGGCCTCGTCGTCGGCGCCGCCGACATCATCGGCCTCAACGGCGCGGGCTCGTCGTCCGGCATCGCCGACAGGCCGATCTGGGTCGCCGCGTCGTCCCCGTAGCTGCTGAAGCCCGAGGCCGCCATCATCGGCGCCATCATCCCGACCTGCGTCGCCTCCGGATCGTAGGCCGCAGGGCGCGAGGCCTGAGCTCGGAAGACAATCCGCGTCGTCCCAAGCTGGATCTCGTCGCCGTCGGACAGCTTCCACTTGTTGACCTTCTGGCCGTTGACCATCGTCCCCCGGCTCGAGCCCAGGTCGATGATGAAGACCTCGCCCTCCTTGGAGCGCTCGATCACCGCGTGGATGCGCGACACGTGTGGATCATCCAGGCGCAGGTGGCTGCTGGGCAGCTTCCCGATCTTGATGATGTCCAGCGCCAGCTCCTCCGTCCGAGGAGGCTTGCCGGTCTGATGAATCTCGAAAATCAGCGTGGCGTCCGACATGTCATCATCCTCAAATGGCCCTGGCCCGGACCGCTGCCCGAGCGCACTCTTGGTACGAGGCCGCCCTGAGGCGACCCCCGCTCACCCTCAGAGATCCTCGACGGACTTGATCATCTCCGGGATGAAGTCCCTGCGGATCTCGATCAGGCTCGAAGTCTTGCCGTGGAGCTCGCCGCCGACCAGCGCCCCATCGGGCTTGATCAGCGCGCCCTCGACGAGGTCATCGTCGAAGTCGTACACCGTCTCCTTCTTGTAGACCGTCCCGTCGTCGGCCACATTGCCCTCGCCGGTCGCCTCGGGGACCGGCCCCTGCGCGCTGGCCACCGAAGACAGCATCGCCGCCACCAGAAGAGACCCCAGAAAGACCAAACTTTTTTGCTTCATCGCCTCGCCTCTCCGCTTTGAGACAGGGGCCTGGGGTGCCGATCGGCTCGACTCGCTCCGACCAACACCGCTTCGACACTCCTGCCCGTCAAAGGTTCCCGACCCTGTTATTTTTTTTGCGCGCTCGTCCGCGAGGACCCTGCTGCACACAGACCCGGCTCGACCGCCTGCTACTGGCCCTCCTCAGGCGTCCCCTCGCCGCCGCCCTCAGGCGCGCCCTCGCCGCCGCCCTCAGGCGCGCCCTCGCCGCCGCCCTCAGGCGCGCCTTCGCCGCCGCCCTCGGGTGCCCCTTCGCCGCCCTCGGGCGCGCCCTCGCCGCCACCCTCCTCAGGGGGGGGCTGGTTCTTGAGGCGCTCGTCTTCCTCGCGCTGCGCGTCCTTGGCCTGATCCTGGGCCTCGATGAGCTGGGCGCAGTTCGAGATCCGCTTGTCCGCGTCCTGACGGTCCTTGGCCTCGCCGGACTGCTCGTGCTGGAGGAACTTGCGGTAGAAGTCTATCGCCGTCTTGTACTCCACGATCGCCTCGTCCGGCGTCGCCGCCTCGACCGCGCGGATCTCGTGGTGCATCACCGCGATGTTGAAGTAGGCCTGGGCGTTGTCCGGGTCCAGCTCCAGCACCTTCTTGTAGCCCCCCATCGCCTCGTCGAGCATCCCGCTCTGGCGCTGGGAGACAGCCAGGGAGAGCATCGCCTCGATGTGCTTCGGCTCAAGGACCAGCACCTTCTGGAAGTGCTCGGCGGCCGTCTTGGTGTCCCGCGTCGACAGGGCGATGGCGCCGATGTTCATGTGCGCCTCGGCGTAGTCCGGATCGGCGGCCACGACCTCCCTGAACTCGCGCAGCGCCAGGGTGACGTTGTTGAGCTTGAGGTAGATCAGCCCGAGCCGGTTGTGGATGTCCGGCGCCTTCGGATCGAACTCCAGGGCGTTGAAGCACACGAGGCGGGCCAGATCGTACTTGCCCAGATCGTAGTAGACCTGCGCGAGCACGCTGTAGGCCGCCACCGACGTGCTGTCGCCGGCCAGCGCCCGCCGCACGTGATCGACGGCCTGGGAGTTGTCGCCCTTGTCCAGGAAGAAGACCGCCAGGTTGACGTGGGCCTCCGGGTTGAAGGCCTCCACCGTGATGGCGCGCTCGAAGATCTCCAGGGCCCGATCGCGCTCGCCGCGCGCGAGGTAGATCACCCCGGTGTTGACCAGCGGGGCCGCGAAGGTCCCGTCGCACTCGTGGGCCTTGCGGTAGAGCTCCACGGCGGTGTCCAGATCGCCCTTGTCCTGCTTGACCACGCCGTGGTTGAAGTAGGCGCGGGCGAAGCACTTGTCCTTGCTCGCGGCTTGCTCCAGCAGAGACTCGATCTCGGACAGCCTCGGGCTCTTGCCGCCCCCCGTCGAGTCGTAGAGCGCCGCGGCCTCCTCGAAGAGCTTGAGCGCCCCTTCGTCCACCTTCATCTGGGGCGCCAGGTTGTCGCTGCGGGGGATGTCCTCGAGCGTCCCGTTGGTCGTCGACGAGCCCGTGCAGGCCCCGAGCGACGCGAGGATCAGGGCCAGGACGGGGAAGATGGGGAGGCGCCGCGGGGTGGGCGCGGCCGTTGGGTTGAGGATCATGTTCTTGAGGGTGCCTGATTGCTGTGTCATCGCTGCCAGCGCTTGCGGCGGCCGCCTTGGGCGAGCACCGCAGGGGAGAAGGTTAGCACATCGGCCACGGGAGGCGCCAGAGACCCGAGGGGGCCTCGGCGCTCAGTTCGTGCCGCCGTCGTCGCCGATCTTCATCGTCTTGTCTTCCTCGTCGGCCAGCGCGTCGCGCGAGAACTTCGAGCGAACGAAGCCCTCGCGGCTGTTGAAGGGCTTGGCCCGCAGCTCCGAGGGCTTGCGGTAGACCTTGGGCTTGAGGCCCGCCAGGGCCACCTCGGCCTTGGTCGAGAACTCGTTGAACCAGCTCTGCTGGAGCGCGACGTCCAGACAGTCCTCGTAGGCCTTGATGGCGGCCTGGTCGATCTGCGAGGCCTGCTCCTCCAGCCCGATCTTGTACTGCTCCTCGATGTCGTAGGGCAGCCCGGAGGGCACGGGGCTGTTGCGGATCTCGCTGGCGAAGCTCTGGGCCACGTAGCCCAGCCGGTAGAGCGCCGCGATCGTCCAGTCGGGCCGCCCGAAGTTGAAGACGCTGCGGTAGATCTCGTTGACCTCCCCGAGCACCTTGATCTTCTCGGTCAGGCGCTCCTTGAGGAGCTTCTCGGGCAGCTTCAGCTTGATCTTCTCCATCTCGACGAGCTTGACCTCCCCGATCATGAAGCGCGCCTGCGCGGCCGCGTCGGCGCCCTTGTCGAGCTCCGCCCGCTGGTTCTCCCTCAGGCCCTCGAAGGTCTTCAGGATGGTGTTGAACTCGTCGATGGCCTGCTTCTGGCGGTTGGCCTTCCAGTGGATCATCGCGATCTTGCCGCGCGCCTCCAGCAGGCGATCCATCTTGCCGACCTTGCCCCACTTGGCGATGTAGTTCGAGTAGATCTCGAAGGCGTCCTTGGCCCGCCCCTCCTGCTCGTAGATGACCCCGATCTGGAAGAAGACCTCGGCGCCCTTCTCCTTCTTGGTCGGGAAGATCTGAAGGTACTTCTCGTAGTTGGCGATCGCCTCCTTGTAGTCGCCCAGGCCCTGGCGGAAGGTCGCCGCGTTGGCCAGGGCCTGCTCGGCCTTCTCGTGGGAGGGGAAGAACTGGAAGAACATCTCGTAGTACTTGCTGGCCTCGGAGTAGACCGCCAGCGCGTGGTAGTTGCCCGCCATGGAGAAGAGCGTCTCGGGCACCAGCGGCGAGTCGTCGCGGTACTTGAGCAGGAACTTGCGCATCCGGATCGCCTTGCCGATCATCCGCAGCCGCTCGAAGTCCAGCGCCGCGTTGTAGAGCGCCTTGTCGAGCACCTCCGAGTCCGGGAACTGGTTGCAGAACTCCGTGAAGCACTCCGCGGCCGCCTCCCACTCCTTGCGGCCCTCGATCCCGACGCACTTGTTGAACGCGGTCTGCTCGGCGATGCCGTTGAGCCTCACCAGGAACTCGCCCTGGGCCAGGGTCGGGTTCTTGATGTAGGCCATCACCGCGTCGGCCAGCCCCTCGTAGTCCTGCATCAGGTTGAGCGAGTCCAGGTGCAGATCGGCCGAGATCACCGCCAGGCGGTGGTCGGTGTGGTTCTTGACGATGTCCTGGAAGCGCGCGATGGCGTCGGGGAAGTGGTTGTAATCGTAGTAGGTCCGGGCCGCCGAGTACTTGACCTTGACCAGGCTCTTGGAGTCCGGGGCCACCTTCGCGTAGCGATCGCAGGCCTTGATGAGCTTGAGCCGCTCGGCGGGGATCTCCTTGGGGACGGGCTTGGTCTTGAGCTCATCGGCAGGCGGCGGCTCGCGCTCGTCGGAGATCTGGACCAGCTTCTGGTACGAGAGCACCGCCGCGTGGACCGCCTCCTCGTGGTACTCGCCCTCCTTCTGGATGTCGAGCGTCTGCTCATAGCGCTCGGCCGACTCGTCGAACTTCCCCAGCCGGTAGAGCATCTCGGCGTAGAAGAAGGTCATCGCGTAGCGATCCTTCGACTCGGGGTAGTGATCCAGGTAGTCCTTGTAGAGGTTGTAGGCCAGCGCGTAGGTCTCGTCGTTGCGCGTCTTCTGCGCCTCCCTGTGGTAGGTCGTGGCGTACTCCCTCAAGAGCAGCTCCAGGCGCTCGCCGGCGATCGAGACGGCCTGCTTCTCGGCGTCCGCGGCGTCCTTGTACTTGTCCAGCAGCTTGATCGCCCGCTGGAGCTCACGCACCGTCTCGATCTTGTTGCCCTTCTTCTCGACGTTGCGCACGATCTCGAGCTGGTAGTCGACCACCTTGAAGCTCTTGGAGTTGAGCGCGATGAGGTTGCGGAAGAGGTCCGTCGACTCCTCCACATTGCCGTTGTCGGCGTAGAGCTGCGCCAGCGCCTCGCCCATGAACATCACGTCCTCGTGCTGCTTGACCATCTTCTTGAACAGGGCCAGCGCCTTGGACGCCTTGCCGATGTGCGAGTAGGTCAACACGATGTCCTTGAGGGCCTCCTTGCGCAGCGACAGATCCCGCTGACGGCGCTCGGTCTCCTGGACCACCGCCATGAAGGTGTCCAGCGCCACGTCGTAGCGCGCGGCGTTGTACTCGCACCACGCCATCTTATAGAGCGCGTAGGTGTAGACGCTGGCCTCCTTGAACTCCGTCACCTTGCGATAGGCCTTGGAGGCCTGCTCCATGTCGTCGTTCTCGAAGTAGTACTCGCCAAAGGCCAGCAGCACGTTGGGCATGTAGGGCGAGTCCGGCGCGATCTGCGTCAGCTGCTTGAAGACCTGGAGCGCCTGGGCCTGCTTGCCGATCTCCAGCAGGTTGGCCCCGAGGTAGAAGTAGACGTCGGCCAGCTGCTTGTAATTCTTGTGGTTGTTGATGATCTGGACGTAGAGCTTGACCGCCTCCTCCCGCTGCCGCTGCGACTCGGCCAGCTCGTCCTTCATCCGCTGCTTGAGCCGCTCCTCGGTCGCCTTGTCGCCCCGATCGCGGGCCCCGTACATCTCGTCCTGGGTCTTGTAGGCGGACTGCTCGTAGTACTTGCTCTTCTCCCACAAAAGCTCGGAGAGTTGAAAGAGGAACTCGGGCTTCTCAGCGTCCTTGTCGTCCGTCGCGTCGATCAACTCGCCGAGCAGCCGGATGGCCTCGTCCCGCTTCTGCTGCGCCTGGAGCTTGAACTCGCGCTCGGCGGCCTTGGCCTTGAAGCGGGGGCCTTTCTTGCCCTCCTCGGCCTTGACCTCCTCGACCGGCTTGTCGCGCTTGAAGACCTTGACGTCGGTCTCGGACTTGTCCTCCTCACCCTGGGCCCAGCTCTGCCCCGGCGCCGCCAGCAAGGCCGCGAGGCCGAGGCCCACAGCCACCATGGCGAGGCGCGTCCGCACGCCCCGCCTCTCCTCAACGCCGCTGTATCTCTTCATCGCGCTCATCTCCAGGCACTCCGATCACCGCCAGCCTGCCGCTGCATGGAACACGTCGCCTTTCGTCGACCTCGGAACTGGCGCACGCCCCTCCCATGAAGGGGCGCGGCCGATGGCCTCAACGCCCGCACTGCCTGCGGATGTTGTAGAGGTAATACCCCAGCTCGTCCCTCCAATATTCTCCGCGGAAGGTCCAGTACACGTGCTCATCGTTGACCGTGACGTCGTCGCCGCTGCCCTCGGCGCTGGCCTGGAAGCCCTCGTCCTTGAGCTGCTGGTCCAGCGCGCTGGTCTCGGCCTTGGCCGTCTCGATGAGGATCTTCTTGCTCTGCTTGATCAGATCGTTGAGCTCGCGGGCGACGCGCTCAAGCCGCGCCCGGGCCAGCTCCCCGGCGCCGTTGAGGGCGAAGGACTTCGAGAAGGTCAGCTCCCCGAAGAGCCACTTGCCCAGCGTCGAGTCCCGCCACGAGGGGTCGGTCTTCTCGAGCTGGCCCACCTCGCGGTCGAGCTCCTCGACGAACTCGATCGTCCGCTTGAGGGTCTTGTCCGTCAGGGCCGCCGACAGGATCTGGTTGAGCCTCGGGTCGTAGTCCCCGCTGCCGTCGTTGATCTTGACCAGGAACTCGTAGAGCGCCGTCGGATCCTGGTACTGGTCCAGGTAGGTCTCGAGCTGGCCCTTGAGCTCCGGGTAGATCAGGTCGAACTCCTCGATCGTCAGCCGGACGCGGTCGTAGCGGCAGTTCGTGAAGAAGATCACGGCCTGGAGGATGACCGACTCGGGGAAGTACTCGTCGTCGAAGAAGGGCGCGTTGATGGTGTGCAGGTTGCCCAGCGCGCGGTTGAAGCGATCGCCCTGGAAGTAGGCCCAGCTCTCCTCGAAGAGGCCCGAGAGCCAGAACTCCGAGCCCTGCGGCAGGAAGTTGTAGTACTTGACCGCCTTGTCGTACTGGCCGGTGGAGTAGAAGGTCCTGGCCATCGACAGCAGCGTGAGCTGCTCGAGGGTCTTGAAGCGGGGGTCGGCCATGTCCTTGTCCGACAGGAAGCTCAGGATGTTCTTGAAGGCCTCCACCGCCGGGTTGGCGTCGTAGCGCCGGACGTGCGTGATGCCGATGAGGAACTGCGCCTCGGGGTAGAACTCGCTGCCCTTGCCGACGAACTTGAGGAACTCCAGGCTGCGATCGAGGTCGGCCTCCTGGTAGAAGTGCCGCCCCATCAAGTAGGCGAACTCGTCGCGGAACTTCTCGGGGACGCGATCGGGGAAGTAGTCGGCGTACTGCGACATGCGCCGAAGCGCCTCGGGATCGCCGGCGAGCTTGCGGTTGAGCAGGATCAGCCAGCTCAAGGTCGCCTCGTAGTAGGGGTGCTGATCGCCGACCTCCAGGATCTTGTCGAAGAGGTTCATCGCCCCCTGGAAGAAGTCCAGCCTGTACAAGGTCTTGGCCAGCTCGTACTGCGCCTTGGGGCGGAGCGCGTCGGCGCCGATGTCCGGCTCCTCGATCACCTTGTAGAAGAGCAGGCTGGCCTGGTAGTACTCCTTTTGATCGTAGTACTTGGTCCCCTCGTCGAGGAACTGCGCCACCGGCGAGGCCTCGCGGACCTCGTCGACCTCCTCGACGCCGAAGGTCATCCCGTCGTCCTGGGCCCGGGCCTGGGTCGGCAGCAGGGCCAGACACGCTCCAACCAGCAATGTCGCGCTCAATCGCTCGAAGTTAAGCTGCATGAGTGTCCCGATGGGTTCCCCGCGATCGGCCAGTCGAGGGCCGACGCGCTGTTCTTCAACACCAATACCGAAGGGCACTATACACAAACCCCCGCCCACTGCCAATGAGGCATCGTCGCCTCACCGGCGCCTCGCTCCGGCTCCGAGCCCCTGAGCGGCGAGACCGATCAGGGCAATCGAGTTCTAGGCGCGTGCCGTGGAGAGTAGGCTGAGCAGGTAGTTACGATCCCAGCCAGCCCGTTTGCGTGAGTTGGCGACACCGAGCTTACGGTTGGGGTCTTGTTTAATGATGTTCAAGGCGAAATGACG
>SYOX01000130.1 GCA_005804885.1 Pseudomonadota bacterium | reverse complement strand
GCCTCCTCAGGGACGCCACAACGGCGTGAGAGGAGCAGCCCTACCTCGACTTCATACGGATTGGACATCTCGATTTCTCCCGGCGACGGGGGGACACTTTGGTCTGTCGTCGGGGTACACTTTAGGATGTCGTCTGACAACGCTTGCGGACCTTGCAGTCGCAGGCCCAGTTCATCGTCCAGATACGCCGCGACAATGGCTTCGCCTGATTTCTCCACCGCGTAAACCCACGTCGCTCCAGCGGGCTCCTCGTTGGCCTTGGATCGAGGAGCAAGGTGCGGGGGTGGCCAGCGGGGCGCGTTGGGGGCACAATGGCGGTCGCCAGGGTAGAGATGAAGGGCGGCGCCATGATCGAGGCCGGACAGACAATTTCCAATCGTTACAAGGTGTTGCGGCATCTCGGACGAGGGGGTATGGGGACGACGTGGGAGGCGGAGGACGTCGGCGGCGGCGGGCGGGTGGCGATCAAGGTGCTCTCGATGCGGTCGCTGGAGAGCTGGAAGGCGCTGGAGCTTTTTGAGCGGGAGGCGCGGGTGCTGGCCAGCCTCGATCACCCTGCGATCCCGCGCTTCATCGACAGCGTGCCGCTTGGGCAGGGCGAGGGCTTCTGCTTGATCCAGGCGCTGATCGAGGGGCGGTCGCTGGATGAGAGGCGGGCGGCGGGCTGGTCGATCGATGAGGCCGAGGTGCGGCGGATCGCGCGGGAGGTCCTGGAGATCCTGGTCTACCTGCAGGCGCGCACGCCGCCGGTGATCCACCGCGACATCAAGCCCCAGAACATCTTGATCAGGCCCGACGGCGCGCTGGCGCTGGTGGACTTCGGCGCGGTCCGGGACGCGGCCCCGGAGGAGGGCGGCCACGCGTCGACGGTGGTGGGCACCTTCGGGACCATGGCGCCGGAGCAGCTCCAGGGTCGGGCCGGGCCGGCCAGCGATCTTTACGGGCTGGGGGCGACGCTCGTCTTCTTGCTGACGGGCAAGGACCCGTCGGCATTGCCGCAGGTGCGGCTGCGGATCGACTTCCGGGCGGCCTGCGAGGTGTCGGCGCCCTTCGGGCGGTGGCTCGATCGCATGATCGAGCCCGCGCCCGAGGACAGGCTGCCGACGGCCCGCGCCGCGCTCGACGCCCTCGACGACCTCAACCGCGGGGGGGACTCCGACGAGGGCGCGAGGCCGCCCGCGGCGTGGGTGCGGCTCGATCCGCCAGCGGGGAGCCTGATCCGGCAGGAGGAGCGCGGCGGGCGCCTTGAACTCACCCTGCCGGCCTCGGGGTTGAGGCGAGCCAGCGCCAGAACGATGCTGCTCGGGGCGCTCTCGGTCTTCTGGCTGGGCTTTGCGGCCTTCTGGATCAAGATGGCCGGCGCCTCCCCAAGCGTGGCGATGATGTTCGGGCCGCTCCTCCTCGCAGCCGGCTTCTGGAACATCTGGATTTTCTTGCGCTTTATCGGCGAGAGCCAGCACATCGAGGTCGACGATGAGCGCTTCGCCCTTGAGCGCAGGATCTTCGGCCGGCGGCTGAGCCGCGCCGAGGGCTTGACCCGCGACATCGGCCACGTCGGCCTGTCGACCATTCAACGGCTGACCCGACCTGCCGACACGATCCGGGTCGAGCTGGGCGTCCAGAGCTTCAACCTCGGCCACCAGCTCTCCGCGCCCGAGCGCTCCTGGCTCCTGCAGCGCCTCGGCGCGCACGTCGCGGCCACGCGGCGCGCGGCGCTCCCGGCTGGCGCAAGCCGGCTCCCCTTGATGATCGAGGACGCCGCGCCGGCCGAGCAGCCCGAGGAGGCGCAGGCCAGCGCGTCGATCTCGACAAACACTCGATGAAGAAGGAGGCGCCATGAAGCCATCGACGTTGATCGCCACCTTGACGGCCCTGGCCTGCGCCTTCGCGCTCGGCGCCTGGCTCAGCGGCTGGAACCCCGAGCCCAAGGGTGTGCCGGCCGGCCAGGACGGCGCTCCAGCCGAGGGCGCGCGTCAAACAGCGCCGACACGGACGACGCCCCCGAGCGCCGCAGGCGGCGCAGGCCGGGCCGAGGAGCGGGCCGCGCCGGCCTCCGCTCCTGGCTCGGCGCCGATGACCGGCGATTACAAGGCTGACTTCCTGGCGCGGCTGCCCGAGATCGCCGCGTGGAGCGGCGAGGACTTTTTGAGGATCTCAAGGGAGGAGCGCTGGGAGGAGGATCGGGTGGCGGAGTTCAAGGGTCGCCTCTTGAGCCCCGAGCACTGGGACAAGACCTGTCGTCTGGCCCGCGAGGTTCTGGCCCAGTCCCCCGCCAGCCACCAGACCTTCGAGCTGCCGCCCGAGGCCGTCGGCGCACCCTTCTGGGCGATGCAATGGCGCGAGGTCACCATCCCGGTCCCCGCGACGGTCTACAAGCGCCTGCGGATCTACCGGGACGCGCGCCACGGCAAGCCGACCTTCTTCCTGCACGCCGACGCGCTCTCCCTGCTGGTCGGGGTCCACCCGCCGAGCCCGATGGATCGCGCCGTCCCTGGCCTGCCCGCCGCCGAGAGCCGGGAGGCGACCCGCGCCCTCTACGGCGGCCCGGTCAGCTTTCAGGAGCTGACCCTCAAGGGCTTCCAGAACACCCCCGAGGACATCGCCTGCGAGCCCGGCCGCTGGAAGACCGAGATCCCCGTGGCCGTGGCCTTGACCCACAAGGGCACCGGGGGCGCAGCGCAGGTCCTGCGCCCCGGCGACCACCCCGGCTGGATCTGGAAAAAACCCAGCGGACAGAAGATCTTATGGGACGCGCGCCTCTTCCCCATGACCATCAACGAGGAGCTGACGATCGCGCTGCGGGTCTCCGCCGACGCCCCCGAGGCCAACCTCGGCGCCTTCATCGGGCGCGCGCCGGGCGACGCGGGGCAGGCCGCGGATCGACCGCCGTGGCTCGACGCGCTCTTCAAGGCGATCAGCAGCGACGCCTCCGAGGACTGGAACGCGCTCGACGAGGCCGTCAAGGGATCGACCCTTGAGAGCTACCAGAAGACTTTTTGAAGCCCTTGGGGGAGAGGCTCAGAGCGCCTCGGGCAGGACCAGCTCCTCCTCAAGGATCTTCTTGTAGCGCTTGAAGCTCGCCATCAGATCCGAGAGCGCCTGCCGCTGGCGGTAGGTCCAGTACTGGACGTAGAGGTGAGAGACCGTCGACAGCTCCCGCAGCGCGGCTTCGGCCTCGGCCCGGACCTCCAGGAGCGCGGCCCGCAGCGCGCTGGCCCGCTGAGCCAGGCCGCGCAGGGCCTCTTGAGCCTCCCCGAGCTGGTCCAGGTGGTCATCGACGACCTCGACGCGGCGCTGCGCGGACGCGCGCCGCGCGCGCCGGATCGCCCAGGCGATCCCGCCCACGAAGAGCAGCCCGCCCACCACCACGCCGATCGGCAGCAGGACCGACGAGGCCCCCACCGCCGCCGCCCCCGCGCCGCCCACCGACACCCCTCCAGCGACGCCCCCGATCACCGCGCCGCCGCCGATCACCGCGCCTGCGCCAGGGCGACCCTCGCGCGTCGCCGCGATCTTCTGGGCTGCCTTGACCTGCGCCACGACGTCCTCAAGCTCATAGATCGTCTTGTGGGTCGAAAAACGCTCCATCCAGGCCTCGACCGAGGGGATCACCTTGGCCGCAAAGTCCTCGTGCGCCTCATCGAAGGCCGCGACGGCCCGCTCGGCCTCCTGCACCGCCCTCTCATACCCGACCCGCTGCGCCTCGACCTCGGCACCCTTCACCGCGCCCGCCTTTGCCCTCGTGAACATCGAAAACCTCCTGCCCGTCGGGGCCACCGCGCTCCGCCGCCTTCCGCTCGAAAGCCTGAACGACAGTCTGAACAAAGACGCCCGTTTTTTCAAGAAAGCGCCCTCGGAGACAACCGCCCTCGTGTACAAAAGAGTCCGCCCTTGACCCACAACCCGCCGACAAACCCACACCAGGCCCCCCCCTCCCCAAACCCCACCAGGAGACCTCACCCCCCATGCGCCAACCACACCCCCTCGCCGTCCTGCTCTGCCTCACCTTGCTCACGGCCTGCCAGACCCCCTCCACCGTCCTCGACCCGCTGCCGGCCCTCCCAGCTCACCGCGCCAACGACCTGGAGACGGCCGCGCTGATCCTCGAAAAATACCACCACAGCCTCCGCCAGCACCTCACCGACCGGGACACCCCGCTCGATCACATCCAGATCTTCGAAGAGTCCGCCCGCTTCGCCCAGGAACACCTGGCCCCCCACGCCGACGCCCTCCACCGCGGCGCCCTCCAGATCCTCGCCGAGAGCCCCCGCGCCGAGGCCCCCACCCCCGACCGCTACGAACCCATGTTCCCCGCCCTCGACGATCAACTCCAGGCCCTCATCGCCGGCATCGACGAAACCCTCCTCATAGGGCTCTCGGTCGCGCCCGGGCTGGAGCTCGCCACACTCTGGGACCCCAGGCTCAGCATCGGCTTCCTGCGCGCCCTCCTCCTCGGCCGCCTCATCCCCATCGAAGACTTCGCCCGAATCACCGCCATCGACAGCCTCGCACCCATGCGCTTCCGCGTCATCGACCCCTCGCCTGAAACCCCCACTGTCGCCCTCATCGGCGGCCAGGAGTGCTTCGTGGTCAACCTGCGCTACATCGCCGACCGCGGCTTCTACACACCCCGAGGCGTCCAGTGGTGGCGCCTGCGCGGCAAGCCAGCCAGCGCCCCCCAGGCGCCGGCCCCCTGAAAGCCCCCACGTCGACCATAAAAAACAAACAATATCAACAAGATAAAAGAACAAGTCCGCCAACCAGCGCCCTCTCCCGTCAAAGGCGAAGAGCCCCCAGTTCGCCCTCAAGTCGCCCCTCAAGCCGCCTTCAAAGCGCCCCAAAGCGCCCCAAAGCGTCCTCAGAGCGTCTTCAAGCCGCCGTCGAAGCGCCCTCGAAGCGTCCTCGAAGTGTCCCAAAGTGTCCTCAGAGCGCCCTCAGAGCGTCTTCAAGCCGCCGTCGAAGCGCCGTCGAAGCGTCTTCAAAGCGTCTTCAGACCGCCGCTCCCGCCGCGACCTCGACGGCCTCGGCGCTCTGCGTGTCCTCGGGGGGACTGTATGATGAGGTGTGTAAGATAGCCTTGGGGTAAAACAGGGCGTCGAGCCCCTTCCCCTGGAGATCGAGATGACTGACAAACGCAGAAAAGGTCGCACCTCCCCCAACGCTTTCAGTCCTGAGGTCGAGCTGCTTCTCAAGCGCGCCGCCAAGGAGGCCGCTGGCAAACCCCTCGGCGACAGCCTCAAGCCTCAAAGCGGCTCGCTGATGTCCCAGATGATCGCCCGCATGGTCGAGCTTGCCATGGACGAGGAGATGACCGACCACCTCGGCTACCAACCCAACGAGCGCATCACCCTTGATGAGGCTCAATCCATCGGCCGCCCTCGTCGTTCCAACAGCCGAAACGGCCACGCCACCAAGTCCATCACCACCTCCTATGGTCCCGTCGATATTGAGGTTCCCCGCGACCGCCTCTCCACCTTTTCCCCCACCACCCTGCCCAAGCGCACCGCCCTGAGCCAGGAGCTCGAAGAGCGCATCGTGGCCATGTACACCGCCGGCATGAGCACCCGCGACATCGAAGAGCACATCGAAGAGTTCTACGGCGCCGAGGTCAACTCCGACTTCATCAGCCGCCTGACCACCCGCATGGATCAGGAACTCGTCCAGTGGCGCAACCGCCCCCTGGAAGCGATCTACCCCGTCGTTCTGGTTGACGCCATCCACCTCAAGGTCAGGCATACCCAGGGCGTCCAGTCCACCGCCGTCTACCAGATCTGCGCCTACACTGACCTCGGAGTGCTTGAAATCCTTGGACTTTACATGGCTCCGGAGGGTCAGACGGGCGAGTCGGCCACCTTCTGGCACAAGGTCTTCTCGGAGCTTCACAGCCGCGGAATGCGCGACGTGCTGATCCTGTGCGCGGACGGACTCGAGGGCCTTCAGAAGGCGGCTCGGGCGATATGGCCAGAGCTGTACTTCTCGCCCTGCGTCGTTCACCTGGTGCGCAGCTCCACCAAGTACGTCGCCTCCAAGGACCGAGAGAAGGTCTGCTCGTCGCTCAAGCAGATCTACCAGGCTCCCTCGTTCGAGGCCGCCATGGAGGGGCTCGATGAACTGGAGAGGCAGTGGAAGGAGAAGTACCCGAAGCTGGTCGAGCTTTGGCAGGGGCACACCTTGGCGCTCGAAGGGCTCTGGTCGATGGGGCCGATGCTGCGAAAGTTGATCTACACGACCAACGCGATCGAGAACGTGCACAACCAGCAGCGCAAGGTGTTGAAAACCAAGAGGTCTTTCCCGAACCGAGACAGCGGCCTGAGGCTGATGACGCTCTTGGCGCGCAAGATCAACGACAAGGCCTTCGGCAGACGCTCAAGGCCCTACTGGAAGCAGATCCTGGCCGCGCTCCACATCCGATTTGAGGGACGGATCCCCGCCAACTGGGGCTCCGTGCTCTGATGATATACCCTGGCTTATCTTACACGTTTTATCTTGCAGTCCCTCCTCGGGGGAGCCAAAGACGAGGGGGTGGAAGAAGGCCGAGTGGTTGGAGTCAAAGAGCGCGGGGGTCCTTAAGTGGATCGGCCGCACCGCCGGGTCCTTGAGGAAGACCTTGTGCAGGTAGCGCCGCGCCTCGACCCGCCCCCAGCCCACGCCTTCGAAGTTGCTGTAGAGGGCCAGATCCAGCGCGCGCCCCTCGATGGCGAAGGGCTGGACGCTCAAGATCCCGTGGCTCGGGGGATCGAGGGCCATGGGCGAGCCATGGGCGAGGTTCATGATGGAGCAGTTGACGAACTGGACGCAGTCGTGGTGGGCGGCGATGAACTGGCGGGTCATCTCGGCGTCTTCGAACTCCTCGCGGGGCGTGCCGAACATCAAGAAGGCGTGCACCATCACGCGCGCGTCGCGCAGGGCGCGGAGGATCCTGGAGACGACGTCCAGCTCCTGTCGCTTGTCCATCCCGTCGAGCAGGCGCTGGCTGCCGGTCTCCAGGCCCAGCTTGAGCATCCGGCAGCCTCCGCGACCCAGGAGCTCGGCCGTGCCGGGGATGGCCAGCGTCCGCTCCAGGCGAGAGAAGCCGTACCAGGTGTAGGGCCGCTGTCGGTCGATGATGTGGCGCGCGATCCCCTTGAGGGTTCGTGGCGGCAGCGCCGAGTCGATGAAGTGGAAGTGCGCGACGCCCCATCGATCGTGGAGGTCGTCCATGTCCGCGGTCAGGCGATCGACGTCCGCCACGCGCAGCAAGGTCTCGGGGTTGATGACCTCGGGGCAGAAGGTGCAGCGGTTCCAGTAGCAGCCGCGGGCGGTCACCATCGCGGCGGTGCGAACCGGGGCGAGGTAGAGATCCCAGGGCGCCCAGCTGTAATCGGGCGGCGGCAGCTCCGAGAGCGCCTGGACCTTGCGGGTGGGGTTTCGCCGGAGCCGCCCGCCGGCGTCGGTCCAGATCAGGTTGGGGACCGACGCCAGCCGCGCGTCGCGATCTGCGGGGCGCGCCTCTGCGTGGTCTTCCTGGGCGATCGCTCTGGCCAGGGCCAGCAGCCCGAGCTCGCCTTCGTAGGGGAGGATGGCGTCGGCGAGGGTGGGCAGGTGGGTCTGCTCCAGCACGTCGACCCAGGCCGAGATCAGCTCGCCGCCGATGACGACCAGCGCCTCGGGCAGGGCCTCGCGGATCATGCGCGCCAGCACCAGGCCGCACAGGAGCTGGCTGCGGAAGATGAAGGAGAGGCCGATGATGGCTGGCCGGCGGGCGACGAGCTCCGGCAGCAGGAGCTCGCGGAAGTAGTCGTAGAAGAGGTTGAGTTCGGGCTGGGCGGCGCCCTCGGCGAGCTGCGCCGAGTCCATGTCGGAGAAGCGCAGGTCCTCGTAATTGCTCAGGCTGGCGCGGATCGGCGAGCCCGCCTCGACGCCGTGGCACAGGCCGGCGATGTTCATGACCCGGTTGAGGCAGGTCGCGGTGGTCCGGTAGCGGTTGGCGGTGGCGTAGCCCTCGGGGGTGCGGAGCTGCGCCTTGAGGACGCCGACCTGACGGCGCAGCGTCGGCCAGGAGCGCGCGCGCGACAGGGCCATCGCCGAGGCCCCGCGGGTGCGCGTGAGCCGCTCGACCTGCCCGTCGAGCCGGTCGGCGTCCAGAAGCCACTCCTGGGCGTGGGCGTTGGCGTCGATGCAGTCGCAGCGCACCCCGTTGACCTCGAGGAAGGCCTTGAGGGTGGCTATCCCCAGCAGCGGCTCGCAAGCTCTGACCATCGGAGGCGCGATCAACACGACGGACATCCATCCCCCCTTGCCTTGAAGACCCGCGCCACCTTAACCGATCTGCCGGCGGCGGCGCGAGCGCAGCGGCCGCGAGGCGCTCGGCGATGGCGCAGTGGTTTATTCCACCTTGCTCGGCGCACGATTGTGAACTATTTTAACCACGGTGTTATCGCAGGCGCTTCAACACTGATCAATTATGCACCATTTCCGAGCTATCACGCTCTGAGGCACCGGATTCATGGGAGATGCGAAGCAAGAGGGTCCTGGTTTCTTCACCGGGAGCTCGAACTTCTGCCTCAACGGCCGGGAGTATAGCGCGCTCCGCGACCTCAAGACGCGGCCGATGACGCGCGTGGTGCTGGCGAGGCAACGGGCGCTGAACAGGTCGGCGGTCATCAAGTTCTTGAGCGCGCGCAACGACTTGCACGTGCAGAGCTTTCAGCAGGAGGTCCGGGCGCTCTCTCTGCTCCAGCACCCCAACAACGTGACCTTGCTGGACGCGGGCGTGGAGCAGGACGCCGACGGGGAGCGGGTGCTCTTCGTCGTCACGGAGTACATCGGCGGGCAGGATGTCCGGGATCTGCTCCTGACCGAGCGGGAGATCGGCGTCGAGCGCGCCGTCCAGATCGCGCTCCAGGCGCTCGCGGGCCTCTCCGAGGCCCACGGCCACGGCCTGCTCCACGGCGACCTCAAGCCTGAGAACCTCGTCCTGGCCAAGGTCCCTTACAACCCGAACCACATCAAGCTCATCGACTACGGTTTGTCGAGCGCGATCGCCGCCAGGGAGCCTGCGGGGCCGAAGGCCGAGATGATCTTTGGGACGGCGCGCTACATGGCGCCCGAGATCATCCAGGGCAAGCCGGCCACCGTCGCCTCGGATCTCTACAGCCTCTCGGTCGTCCTCTACGAGCTGCTCGCCGGGGCGCCGCCCTTCGAGGGCGTCGACAGCGACGCCTTGCTCAACGACCACCTCAAGACCCCGCCGCCGCTGCTGCACCTGCGCGCCAACGTCCCGCGCGGCCTCTCCTCCCTGGTCCACAAGGGCCTTGAGAAGCGCCCCGAGGATCGCTTCCAGGACACGGACGCCTTCTACCGCGCGCTCTCCGGCTTGAACTTCTCGCAGGCCGCCTCGGCCACGCTGGAGCGCTTCCCTGACGCGCGCGACGCCGTCGCTCCCGACTTCATCGGGGAGCGCTCGGCCATCGCCCTGGCCTCCCCGGATCACCCGATGGAGATCTGGGTGCTGACCGACGCGCCGGGCATCCACCAGGAGCTCATCCAGGCCGCGCTGGACTTGAGCGCCGTCGAGGTCCGCATCCTGCCCACCCAGGCCCGCAGCGCCATGCTCTCGCTGCTCAAGAAGGGCCGCGTGAACCCGCCGGCCGTGGTCGTCTTCAGCGACCTGCACGCCATCATCGAGGACCCGCTGCTGCGCGCGCTCGACGTCCTCGGGCTGACCGCCCGCGCCCTGCTCTCCACCCACCTCGACGCCGAGCTGCTCCACAACACCCTCGAGTTCTGCGGCGTCGACCACATCCTGATCGCCCCCATCAGCCCCGACGCCTTCAAGGGTGCGCTGCGGGCGTTGATCGACCGACAGCGGCAGCGACCCGGCCGCAAGGCCCTCCTGGACAGCTTCGCCAGCAGCGCCAGCGACGCGCTGTCTTCGCCCATCCTCATCCCCGACGCGGCGCGACCATGAAGAAGCGCGAGGTCATCCTCAACTACACCGGCCGCATAAGCCCCTATCCCACCATGAAGCTCGCTCGCCTCGTGCGGGAGAGCCCTGATCGCGACGCCCTCTACCGCGTCCTGGCCGACGATCCCCTGTTCCCCAACACCATGCGCGCCTGGTGTCGCGCCTCAGGGGCCACGCTCGTCTCCCTGGAGAGCCGCGAGGGGGTCTTCGAGGCCCTCATCACCGTCGAGTCCCTGGCCTCGAAGGGGGCAAGCCACGAGAGCGCAGACGGGCTGGGCCTGAGCGACGTCGAGTCGGCGCTGATCTCGCGCGTGGCCGACTGCCGCAGCCTCGACGACGCCTCCCTCCTCGACGTCCTCGACGGGATCGCCGAGGAGATCGGCGATAAGCACGCCGAGGTGGCCTTGATCGGTCAGGGGCCGTCCTTCGAAGCGCTCCTGACGCGCTGGTGCCAGGACCACGACGCGCGCCTGCACCACCTCAACGCCACCCACGACGGCGCCACGACGGCCCACCTGGAGCTTGGGGCGTCGACCAGCGCCGACCACAACCCCATCTTCGAACGCTCCGATCAGACCCACCGCAACGCTCGGGCCATCACCGCGAGCGCCCCCGAGCGCCACCGGACCCCCCTGCCTTCTCCCAGGAACACCCAATCCATCGACCTGCCCTCCCCATCCGACGAACCCTCGATGTTCGACCTGTCAGCCCAGACCCCGAGCCCCGAGCCCCACCCGCGCGAGCCTCGGAGCTCGGCGCCGCCCCCTCGCCCCACCCCGAGCGAGCGCCTGCGCGCCGCGATCATGCTCTCGCGCGATGACCCGGCCACGGCCCTGTCGGCCCTGGACATGGCCGTCGAGGCCACCCACAGGGGGATGACCACCACGGTCTTCTTCACCGGCCGCGCCATCGGCCTCCTGATCTCCGAGCGCCAGACGACCCGCTCAAGCCTCCTGAAGCGCCTCCAGCGCAAGCCCCCCACGCCCTCCGGGGAGCCCTCAGCCGAGGCCCTCCAGGGCGCCATCGCTCGGTGCCAGCAGTCCGGCGTCGCCTTCAAGATCTGTCGGCGCAGCCTCAGCGCGCTCGGCTGGCGCGCCGAAGATCTCGTCGCCGGCGAGCAGGTGGAGCTGGTCGCCGCGCGCGCCTTCATCGACGACGCCCAAGGCGCCGCGCTCTGCTTGAGCTTCTAGCGCGCTGGCGGCGCGGCCGGCTTTAGGGCAGGATTGATCCCACGCGAGACCGCCGCGCCTGCGCGCCACGGTCAAAACCCCCGGAGAGATCATGCACATACCCGCCGCCCCCCTGCTCCCGATCGGCCTCGCCGCCATCCTCGCCCTGTCCGGCTGCTCCGACAAGACCGGAAACGGGACGGACGGCGTCAACACCCCCAACAACGACGGCGGCCCCGGCTCGATCGAGATCACGGCCCCGCTCCAGGGCGAGATCGTCCTGACGAGGACCGCCACGGTCGAGGGCCGCGCCTCGAACCTCTCCCAGGTGCGGATCAACGGCCAGACCGCGCCCGTCCAGGGCGGCGCCTTCTCCCTGGGGATCGCGCTGCCCGAGGGTGACCAGACCATCGTCGTCGAGGCCGACAACGCCGAGACGCGCAGCGTCGACGTCCAGGTCGATCTGACCCCCCCCAAGATCCAGATCGACACCCCCGACCGCGGCCAGTTCATCGTCCTGGGTCAGGACGACCGCCTCCTGATCCGGGGGCAGGTCAGCGACGCTGGCCTCGGCGTCAAGGCGCTGACCCTCAACGGGCAGCCCGTCGACCTGCGCGGCGACGGCTCCTTCGAAGTCGTCACGGCGCCCCAGATCGGCCTCAACGTCATGGAGCTCGTCGCCACCGACCGCGCCGAGCGCAAGAGCCAGACCACCCGAGGGGCGATCTACGGCGAGTTCACCCCCTTTGATCGCCCCTCCAGCGACGCCATCGAGGCCCGCGTCGACACGAGCGCCTTCGCCGTCATCGAGGAGGCCATGATCGACCTGCTCCAGGGCGACACCCTCAACGAGCTCCTGACCGCCAACCTGCCCCCCAGCGACAGCTTCCGCATCCTCGGCGTCGAGGTTGAGCGCGCCGCCATCGACCTCATCCCCCTCGACGGCCGCCTCCAGGTCCGCGCCGACCTCTTCGGCCTGGCGCTGCGCGTCCAGATCGGCAACGGCGCCCAGGGCACCATCAGCGCCAACCCCGCCGAGGTCCAGGCCGACGTCTACGTCACCCTGACCGAGAGCGGCAGCATCCAGGCTCGCACGCAGGGCGTCGAGGTCAACCTGCGGGCCTTTGACGTGGACTTCGGCGAGGAGCTGGATCAAGGCGTCGTCGACGCGCTGGAGGTGATCCTGCGCAGCGTGGCCGAGAACGGCATGACCGCCCTGCTGGAGCAGTTCGTCGTCGGCGATCTCTTTGACCCTTCCCTCTTCGACCAGGAGATCACCCTGCTCGGCATCACCCTGCCCTTCGACATCCAGCTCAACACGATCACGATCTCGACCAACGGCATCGACCTCAAGGGCGACGTCGACATCGACGTCCCCGCGGCGCCCGGCGCCCTGCCCTCCCCTGGCGTCCTGCGCACCCCCAGCGCGCCGCCGGCCGGGCGCCCCTCTCGGATGGTGCGCCTGTCCGTCGCCGACGACATGCTCAACAAGATGTTCGCCCAGGCCTGGAGGGGCGGGATCCTCAACCTGGAGGTCCGCGAGCTGCTCGGCGAGGACGGGGTGCTGCCCATCGACCTCAACGTCGGCGCGCTGTCGCTGCTGGTCGGCAATGAGCTCAAGGAGCACGCTCCGAGCGACACGCCCGTTGACGTCAACCTGCGCCCCCTGCTGCCCCCCGTCGTCACCCCGCTGGCCGAGGCCGACCGCCAGATGAGGGTCCAGTTCGCCGACCTGCTGCTCGACCTGGCCTTCGCCCCGGAGGGCGGCCAGCCCTCCCGCTGGGCCACCGTCGCCATCGTCCTGACCCTCGACGTCGGCGTCCGCCTCGACGAGAACGGCGAGCTCTCGCTCGACTTCGACATCGACGTCAGCGCCGATGTGGAGGACGAGCCCCTCTTTGACCTCGACGACGAGAAGGTCGAGACGGTCGTCCAGAGCCTCTTCGAAAGCCTCCCCGCCATCCTCGGCCGCGACGGCCTCAGCGGCCTCTTCGACCTCGGCTCGGTCAGCATCCTCGGCATCGGCCTCGACGAGGTCGCCGCCCACGCCGACGGCCCCAGCGGCGATTACATCTCCATCGACGCCGACCTGATCGCCACCCCCGCCGACCCCTGACCCCGCCCAGCCCGCCGCCCCCGCGCCGGGTCCAGCGCCGATCCAGCGAGCGCTCGATCCACACTTCCCGGCTGGGCTCTCAAGGCATCGGCTCCCTTGCCAACAAGGAGGGCCGCTGACCCGACGAAGCCCATCGCGATCCCCATCGCGCCCGCACCCAAGCTCGCCGCAGGTGTGGGATCCAACCCCCCCCCAGAGCGCCAGAGGCCGGCTCAAGGGAACACCCTCAAGCCGGCCTCTGCGATCCGCTCAAACCAGGCCCTATCTTCAGGGCTTGCGCAGCAGCTTGATCGCCGCCTGGATGTTGTCCCGGATGGTCTTGTGCGCGTCCTTGTTCGGGCCGTCCTTGTCGATCAGGACGACGCCGTCCTCCTCGGCCTCCAGCTCCGCAAGGTCCACGCCCTCAAACCAGGACGACGAGACCAGATCCACGACGAAGCCCTCCGCGTCGCCCTCCTGGAGGTTGATCCCGTTCACGTCCCGAAGCGTGATCTTGCTCAAGTCCTCGATGTGCAACGCGAAGGCGATCCCGCCCTTGCGGCCCTCGCACACCAGCGGCGCGTCCGTCCCATCCAGCCCCTCGC
This sequence comes from Pseudomonadota bacterium, assembly GCA_005804885.1. GTDB lineage: Bacteria > Myxococcota_A > Bradymonadia > Bradymonadales > SYOX01. Next base: position 56,366 of record SYOX01000130.1, on the reverse strand, counting down.
CGCTCGACGGCTTCTCGATCTTGAACTCCACCTTCTTGTACAGACCCGGCTCCAGGGTCGTCTCAGGCAAGGCGCTGCGCTCGGCGTCCAGCACGTCGAGCAAGAACTCCCCCTTCGCCTTGAACTTCTCCGCGCCCTCGTTGGCGTTGTCCGGCAGGATCTTGATCTCCCGCAGCTGAACCTCCAACCGGTCGATCTCCAGATCGTCGCCGATCGTCAAGGCGCCGGGCGACCCCTGCGAGGCCGAGTCCGCCGCCATCTCCACCGTGATCGTGCTCTCTCCCCCGCACGCGCTCAGCATCATTCCCACCAGGAGCGCCACACCACCGATCGTCTTCATGCCATGTCGCCTGCTCATCGCTTGTCTCCTTCGTCGAATAACAACTTCACGCGCCACCAAGGCTCTCCAAGGTCTCAGCGCAAAGGTGCAGACGCCTTGCCTCGGTGTCAATTCAAAACCTTTTACACCCACATCAAAATAGTTCATCCAACAAGGAAGTCCCAAGCAGGAGGTTGCAGGCGGGACCGCCTGGGAGGGGTTGGGGTGCGTCGATGGTTGTGAAGCCGATAGAGGGAATCGAACCCCCATTACCCGGTTACGAGGCGGGCGCTCTGCCGCTTGAGCTATACCGGCGAAGCCAGTGCGCGATCTTGAGAGACCTCGCCCTGGCAGTGGACCTGCGGGGAGTCGAACCCCGACCTCCGCTTTGCAAGAGCGGCGTGATCCCGTTGTCACCACAGGCCCATGAACGCGCCGACGTGACCGCCGACGCGCAGCGCCGTCCCCCTGACTTGAACAGGGACCTGCCGGGCTTCAACCGACCGTGATCGCCAGTTTCACCAGGACGGCTTGAGGTCGCCCGACGCCGAGGGCACCACGGGGCGCCCAGGGGGAGGACGAATCTTCTTGCGCCGCGCGACCTTGCGATCGCGCGACCTTCTGGCGACGGCCCCACGAGGTGGGATCGCGGCCAAGCGGTAGACCGGATTCGAACCGGCTCCAGGAGTTTGGAAGACTCCAGTGCAACCCACAACACTTCTACCGCACAGGATCGGGCGCGCGGGGCGCCCGGAAGCGAACGACGGGGATCGAACCCGTGACCTCCTGGATGGCAACCAGGTGTTCTACCGCTGAACTACGCTCGCGCTGACCTTGAGCTGGCCAGAGCGTCGGCCTGGGGCGCAGAGCGCGCCCAGGTCGAAGAGGCTGCACGGAGAGTCGAACTCCGCACACGCGGTTTTGCAGACCGCGCCGTCCCCAGGACATACAGCCAGAGAGGGTCAGCGTGGCCAGGAGAGGCGATCTTGACGTCCCATCCGCCGGACGTCTCGCTCACTCCTGGCCGCGCTGACGCAGCGCCGTCCCCCTGACTTGAACAGGGACCTGCCGGGCTTCAACCGACCGTGATCGCCAGTTTCACCAGGACGGCTTGAGGTCGTCGGGCCCGCGCGCCGAGGGCGCGCCTGCCTGACGAATCCTGAGCCCGCATCGGGGTTTACGGCCCTGATGAGGCGCTCTTCGGCGACTCCCCCCGGATCAAGGGGAGCCGCCAAGCGGTAGACCGGGATCGAACCGGCCCCGAGAGCATGGGACGCTCACATGCCACCATCAACACTTCTACCGCGTGCGGCCGGTCAGGGCCGCGTCGCCCGCGACGACCAGCCGATCGTCGCGGGCGAAGCTCCGGGGGTGGGGTTCGAACCCACAACGCCGCGGTTAACAGCCGCGTGCACTGCCAGTTGTGCTACCCCGGAAGAGATCATCGCCTCGTCCAGAACGAGGCAATCCAAACCATCGAAACACGATCTAAATTACGATGTCGAAAACATAAAATGTTTTCAAATCGGGCGTCTGATTACAAAAAACCAGGTCGATTTTATCGCCTGGTCTGGGGGTTGGTTGATGAAGTCGAGTTCATCCTCCCCCACGCCAGGCTCCGGCGTCCTTGGTCGTGCGACCGAGACAGGCCGCCGCGGTATTGAAGATAAAGGAGCTCGCCGCGCCCTTGAGGTGTGCGGCGGTCGAGGATGTACCTCGACGCCCACCCTTGGGGTGAGTGCTCAGGCCGGCTTGATGGCCTTGGCCTTGATCCTTGCTCCTTGATCTGTCCACGAGCGCGCTCCTGCGTGATGGAGCCCCGTAGCTGCGGGGCTCGCCGCGAAAAAAGAGAGGCCGGATTCCTTGTTGGAACCCGGCCTCCGTTGGGTGACTCTCCCCGAACCCTGCTAAGGTTCGAGGCCCCTCCGGAGGCCGTGTCGACGATCGGTAAAGCCGATCGCCGTATTTCCACAACCTGCCGCGCCGACGGTCGCCGGATTGGCGTTCGTGGCGCACCCCGACACGACCACGGATCCCGTGGCGGTCTGAGTGAAGGAGTTGTGGTTTGAGCGCTTCATTTCCTGATTACCCTTATCTCTTGATGTCTGCGCCAGCCCCAGGAAAGCCTCCTGTCTCCAGCGCCCCTTTTATATGGTCAGCCCTCCCCCGAAGTCAACAAGAAAAAATCAACTTCTTGGGCTCGATGTTATTTTTCGTGGCGCGGGTTTCGAAGGCTGGTTGTGGGGGCGGGCTGGCGGGGGCGGGCTTGAAGGGAGGCGGGGGGTGTGTCTAGAGTCGGGGCGCGGGGCGAGGGTCGCGCGTGGAGGCGTGGGAGAGGTCAAGGAGGCTCGGATGGCGAAGGTGGTGGTGACGGGCGGCAATCGTGGGATCGGGTTGGAGCTGTGCAGGGAGCTGGTGAGGCGAGGGGATGAGGTGATCGCGACATGCCGGGGTGGGGCGGGGGGGCTGGAGGGGTTGGGGGTGAGGGTCGAGGCGGGCGTGGACGTCGCGGACGAAGCGTCGGTCAAGGCGCTGGCGGGTCGGCTTGAGGGGGAGAGGGTCGACGTGTTGATCAACAACGCGGGCGTGTTGACGCACGAGGACCTGAACAGCCTGGACTTCGGCCGGATCGAGCGGCAGATGGCGATCAACGCCTACGGGCCGCTGCGGGTGACGCACGCGCTGCTGGGCAACCTCGATGCGGGGTCGAAGGTGATCATCGTGACGAGCCGGATGGGCTCGATCGAGGACAACACCTCGGGGCGCTATTATGGTTACAGGATGTCCAAGGCGGCCGTGAACATGGCCGGGATGTCGCTGAGCCACGATCTGCGGCCCCGGAGGATCGCCGTGGGGATCTTGCACCCGGGCATGGTCGCCACCGGCATGACCGGCCACAACGGCATCCCGGCGGCCGACTCGGCCCGGATGCTCATCGAGCGCGTCGACGCGCTGACGCTGGAGACCTCTGGGGTCTTCTGGCACGCCAACGGCGAGCGGCTGCCCTGGTGAGGCCCAGGGCAGCCCTCTGGCCGAACCCGCGCCCGTCGAGGTCGCTGCGCCGAGGGCGTTTTCGCGGGCCTTGTCGCTGAAAGCTTGCTCACACATGAACAATATTCTAGTATCCCTCTGGACCGCGCACGCTCCGAAGGGATCTTGTGAGGGGCGCGGCAGGGAGAGGGGCAATGGCGAGGCTGATCATCGCGGAGAAGCCCTCCGTGGCGCGGGACATCGCGCGGGTGCTGAAGGTCAAGACGCGGGGCGCGGGGCACTTCAGGGGCAGCAAGGTCTGGATCTCGTGGTGCATCGGGCACGTGGCCGAGCTGTGCGAGCCGGCCGAGTACAACCCGGCCTGGAAGTCCTGGTCGGCCTCCACGCTGCCGATGCTGCCCGAGCAGTTCAAGGTCAAGCCCGCCAAGAGCAGCCTGAACCACTGGGGCGACCTCAAGACCCTGCTGCGCTCGCCCGAGGTCGAGGAGGTCATCAACGCCTGCGACGCGGGCCGCGAGGGGGAGCTGATCTTCCGCTACGCCTACGAGCTGGCTGGGTGCCAGAAGCCGGTGCGGCGGCTGTGGCTCTCGTCGATGACCGATCAGGCCATCCAGCAGGCCTTCATGAGCCTGCGCCCCGGGAAGGACTTTGACGCCCTGGCCGACGCGGCGCGCTGCCGATCGGAGGCCGACTGGCTCGTCGGCCTCAACGCCACCCGCGCGCTGACCCTGCTCGGGCGTCGCCACGGCCACAGCGAGCTGCTGAGCGTCGGCCGCGTCCAGACCCCGACGCTGGCCATGATCGTCGAGCGCGAGCGCGAGATCGAGTCCTTCGTGCCCGAGCCCTTCTTCCAGATCTACGCCCGCTTCAAGGTCGCCGAGGGCGATTACGAGGGCCAGTGGGCCAAGGACGGCGACAACCGCCTCAAGACCCGCCAGGAGGCCGAGGCCATCGCCCAGGCCGTCGACGGCCAGATCGGCAAGGTCACCAAGGTCCAGCAGAAGAAGGTCAAAGAGCGGCCCCCGCTGCTCTTTGACCTGACCCAGCTCCAGCGGGCCGCCAACCAGCGCTACGGCCTGTCCGCCGCCGCCACTCTGGCCGCCGCCCAGGCCCTCTACGAGACGCACAAGCTGCTGACCTACCCCCGGACCGACTCGAACTACCTGACCACCGACATGATCCCCACCCTGCCCGGCCGCCTCCAGGGCATCGCCGTGCCCCCCTACAAGCCGTTTTGTGACCGCCTCCTGGCTGCGCAGCCCCTGCCCTCCCACAGCCGCATCGTCAACGACAAGGAGGTCGGCGACCACCACGCCATCATCCCCACCGGCCGCAAGCCCGAGCTTGAGCGCCTCAACGCCGCCGAGCGCCAGATCTTCGACCTCGCCGCGCGCCGCTTCATCGCCGTCTTCTTCCCCGACGCCGTCTTCGCCACCACCCTGATCGAGACCGTCGTCCTGGATCACCGCTTCGTCACCCGCGGCCGCGTCCGCCTGGAGGCCGGCTGGCAGGAGGTCGAGCCCCCCGCCTCGCAGCCGCGCAGGCCCGCCCAGGCCGCCCCCAGACCCCAGGATGACGACGACGAGGACGAGGACTCCCCCTCCGGCAAGCCCTCCCGCCGCCCCCCGAAGGAGCCCGAGCAGGAACTCCCCAACGCCCGCCGCGGCGAGGCCGCCGAGGTCCTCGCCAGCCGCGTCCACGAGGGCCTGACCAAGCCCCCTCGCCGCTTCAACGAGTCCACCCTGCTCGGCGCCATGGAGCGAGCCGGCAACGACCTCGAAGAGGACGAGCTGCGCCGCGCCATGAAGGAGTCCGGCCTCGGCACCCCCGCCACCCGCGCCTCCATCATCGAGACCCTCCTCAAGCGCGACTACATCGAGCGCAGCGGCAAGAACCTCGTCCCCAAGCCCCGCGGCCGCACCCTCATCGGCGCCATGCCCGTCGAGGACCTCAAGAGCGCCGCCCTGACCGGCACCTGGGAGGCCCGCATGTCCCAGGTCGCCGACGGCCGCCTCTCGCGCGCCGACTTCATGAGCGAGGCCCGCAAGTTCACCGCCCTCATCGTCCCCCAGATCCTCGCCGTCCAGCCCGGCGCCGCCACCGCCGACAGCGACGCCGTCGACTTCGGCGACTCCGACGCCGAGATCCTCGGCCCATGCCCCCTGTGCGGCAAGCCCGTCACCGAGAGCTTCAAGGTCTACGGCTGCCAGTCCGGCCGCCAATGCGACTTCGTCATCTTCAAGACCGTCGCCGGACGCAAGATCAACCCCAAGCTCGTCAAGGTCCTCCTCGCCGTGCGCCGCAGCAAGCGCCTCAAGGGCTTCAAGAGCAAGGCCGGCAAGCCCTTCGAAGCCTCCCTCGTCCTGGACGACCTCGGCAAGATCGCCTTCGACTTCTCCAACGACGATCCCGCTGCCGCCCGCTCCTCCTCTCCCCCTGCGCCCGCCGCCCACACCTCCTCTCCTCCCGCGTCCGCCGCCGCTCGCACCTCCTCTTCCCCTGTGCCCACCCCCTCCCGCGCCTCCTCTACGCTCTCTCATATCTCTCCACAACATAACACATCTAATCACTCTAACCACTCTACCCGCACGCCCGCCGCCGCCCGCCGCGAGGTCCCCCTCGACCGCGACGCCCCCCCGCCCGATCTCGACGATCGCAACGCCCCGCCTCCCCCCGACGCCTTCCGCGACCCCCTCCCCCACGACGCACACACCGCGCCCGCGACCTCTCCCCCCGCCCAGGCCAGGAGAGAGCCGCCCGCCGCCAAGGCCCCCGCGGCCCACCCCTCCCCCGCCCAGGAGCCCCCGACCCAGGCCGCCCAGGACACCCAGGAGATCCCCGCCCACCCCTGCCCCTCCTGCGCCCAGGGGCACGTCATCCGAGGCCGCAAAGGCTGGGGCTGCTCTCGCTGGCGCGAGGGCTGCCGCTTCGTCGTCTGGTACGAGCAACACGGCCGAGCCCTCCCCGACGACGAGGCCGATCGACTCTTCAAGGCAGGCCGCACCCGTTTGATCAACGGCCTCCTCGATCCCCACGGCAACAAGGTCCGCGCGCGACTCCTTCTCGACCTCCACGCCGAGGGCTTCGTCCGCCTCGACATCCCCAACGCGCCGCCGACCTCATCGCCCGCCTCCTGACCCGACGATCAGACCACCGATCGCGGCAGATGGCCTCCAAGGGCTGGACACTCTGCCCCTCCGGCGATGGGGCGCTGATGGATGGGATTGTGGGCCCTCCGTCAGCGGCGAGCCGTCGCGATCACCTCTCCGACCGCCCGCTGACCGCGACGTGATGGGTTGTGGGTGGACGGTGTTGAGCGCAATCGGGCGAGGCTCTACAATGGAAGGCGATTCGCGGCTCATGGTGATGGGTTGAGGGCTCCGGAAGGGGCCGGCGAGGTGAGGGCGACGTTGAGACGATCTTGGGCGTTGGTGATGGTGGGGCTGGTGGGGTGCGGCTTTCCGGTCGAGCCGGGCAGCGATCTGCCCGCGGAGGCCCCGCCTGCGGTGCTCGGCCCGGTGCCGGGGGGCAAGGAGCCGCCGGGAGGCGATTCGCCCGACGTGGGGCTGCCGGACGCGCAGGTGGATGAGGGGGTCGACGCGACCGGGACCTTCGATATTGCGGGGGTGCTGGACAACCCGCTGGGCGACCCGATCTCGCTGGTCTTCCTGGCCGTGGCCACGCAGACCGGCGAGATCCCCTCGGGCGCCGCGACGATCAACATCGAGCTGCGAAACCCCGAGTCGCCCGACGCGCCGGGGCCGACCTTCGACGCGCCAGCGCCGATCTCGGCGGCCGGGGCCTTTGACGGCGCGGCCAACAACCTCGTGATCCCACAGAGTTTTTCGGAGCTGCTGGCCGCCGACGCCAGCGCCGACGTGGGCATCGCGGGTCAGATCCTCAACAGCAACTGCATCGCCGGGACGCTGAACTTCGCCCTGAAGGACGCGCTGATCATGGGCCTGGATAACCCGATCAGCATCCCGCTCAACGGCACCTTCCAGGCCACCCGCCAGGGCGCTGCCCCCTGCGACTTCTGACGAGGAGCGTCCATGTCCCAGCTGGCCCCGATCTCGACGCGATGGCGTCTGGCCGCGATGGCGCTCTGCGCGGGGGCGGCCCTGGCGGGGGCCGCCGAGGCCCGCGCGGGCGGCTTCTTGATCCCGAAGATCGGCGGCGACACGGCCGGCCCGTCCGTGGGCGGCCCGGCGGCGATCTTCTGGAACCCGGGGGCCATCGGGCTGATCGACGGGACCATCTTGTTGATCGACAACAACTTTTTCTTGCGCTCGGCCACCTTCACGCGCGACACCACCGGCGCCGGTCCCGACGGCCAGCTCTTTGAGACGGCGGACCTGCTGGCGCTCAACGCCCAGCCGACCCTGGCGATCACCAGCGACCTGGATCAGCAGAAGTTCACCTTCGGCCTGGGGCTCTACGCGCCCTTCGGGGCCAGCTCGACCTGGGAAGATCCGGCCGGGGCGCAGCGCTTCCAGTCGATCTTCGGCGGGATCACGTCGATCTACGTCAGCCCGACGGCGGCCTACTCGCCCTCGAAGGACTTCCACCTGGGCGCCTCGGTGAGCTACGTGCGCACCTCGCTGACCTCCTACCGGGCGCTGGACATGGGGCCGCTGATCGCGGGCTTTACGGGGGCCGATGTCCCGCCGGAGCAGGCCGGCAACGAGGGCCGGGCGCTGCTGGATTTTGGCGGCAATGCCTTCGCGTGGTCGGTGGGCGCGGCCTGGAACATCGACACGGTGACGCTGGGGCTGTCCTACGCCTCGGAGGTGGACATCACGATGAAGGGCAAGCTGGGCGTGTTCGCGCCGCGCAATGACTTCTTCCAGAACCTGCTCGGGGGGGACCTCGACGAGCCGGCGACCCTCAAGACCACCTGGCCGCGCGCCCTGCGGACCGGAGCCACCTGGTGGCTCGACGACAAATGGACCCTGAGCGTCAACGCCGAGTGGGTGCAGTGGAGCCTCTACGACAAGATCGTCGTGGACGTGAAGAACGACAACGTCGCGGGGCTGGGCAACTTCGACCAGGAGCAGATCAACGCGTGGCAGGACACGCTCGGGCTGCGGATGGGCGCCCGCTACAGCCTCAGCCCCGACACGATGCTCTTTGGCGGGTTCGGCGGCGAGAGCGGGGCGATCCCGATCAAGCGGCTGGACCCGTCGATTTTTGACGCCACGAAGATCGGCGCCGCCTTCGGGGCGAGCTGGAAGTTGAGCGAGACGACCTTGTTCAGCGTCGGCTACAACCACCTCTTCTACCTGCCGGCCATCGTCAACGAGACGGAGGTCACCCCGCCGCCGACAGGGATCCACACGCAGCAGGTCGGGGTCTTGAACACCAACCTGCTGTGGCGCCTCCAGTAATCGTCGGACAGCTCAGCGCTTGAAGAGGTCGATGAGGCGATCGAGGACGCCGCCGCCGTTCTTCTTCTCGGCCTCGAAGAGCTCGGGGTGGACCTTGAGCCGCGCGATGCCCTGGCGGGCCTCCTCGAACTTGCGATCGAGGACAAGCGCGGCCCTGTAGTGGCGCAGCGCCTCGGCCAGCTCGCCCTGCTCCTCGGCCATGTGCCCGAGGAAGAGCCAGGCCTCGGGGATGCTGTCGTCGAGGGCGAGTTCGAACTCGATGCGGCTGCGGCAGACCTTGAGCTGACGGGCGCGGTCGTCGTGGGGGATGTTGTAGATGGCCCAGGCCATCAGGACGTTGGCCTCGTGGTTCTGGGAGTCGAGGTTGGTCAAGACCTTGAGGCCTCGCCAGGCGTCCTTGAAGCGCCCCTCGGCGATGGCGGCGCGGGCCTTGCGAAGCTCGATGGCGACGCGGCTGCGCTGGGCCTCGATGTCGGGATCTTCCGCCGCGGAGAGGCCCTGGGCCTTCCAGGCCTGGCCGGTCGGCCGGTCGGGGGTCGGCGCCCAGCCGTCGAGGGCCTCGGCGGCGCTGGCCTGATCGACGTCGCGGCGGTTGGCGACGACGCTGTCGGCCTCGCGCTGGCGCAGGTCGTCGATGGCGGCCCGGCGCAGCTCGATCTCCTGGGTGTAGCGTTGGCGCGAGCGGGGCTCGCTGATGACCTTGAAGGCGCGCTCCAGAGCCGCGCGGACCTCCATGGCCTGCCGTCGGCGCTCGGCGGGGAGCAGCCCGAGCTTGTCCAGCGGGATGCGCGCCAGGGCGAACTGGAGGGCCTCGCTGGCCTCGGCGACCGTGGCGCCCTTGGTCAGCTCGAGCAGCTGCCAGTGGTCCTGGGCGCCGCGGCGGATGGTGTACTCGACGACGACGGCGGTCAGGGTGTCGCGCTCGGCGTCGTCGGCGCCTGGGCGCGACATCACGGCGATCTCGGCCTGGGACTCGCGGGCCTGCTTGAGCGCCTCGTCGCGCACGGCGCGGGGGAGGTTGCGCAGGGTGGGCGGGCGGTTGGGCAGGGGGGGCTTGTCGGGGGAGCGCTCGGCCCAGGTCCTGGGCAGCGCGGAGAAGTCGATCATGTCGGCTTCCTTGAGCGCCCAGGCGAACTTGAGCAGGTCCATGATCCGCTTGCCGGCCTCGCCGACGAGCGCCTGGAGGGTCCGGCTGCCGTCGATCCTGCCGAGCACCTCCTGACGCCAGGGGGTCATGGGCAGGTGGGGCTCGAAGACCTCGAACTTCTCCGTGCGCACGAGGTAGCTGCCCATGTGGGGCTGGAAGCGGCTGGCCAGCACGTTGGCCCCGACGTAGCTGTGGACCCCGTCGACGATGAGCTCGATGGGGTTCTGCCGGAAGTGCCGCACGTCGTCTATCCAATCCTCAGTGTCTTCAAAGAGATAGGTGCCCTGGTAGAAGGAGAAGCAGCCCAGGATCCGCTCGTGGATCTGGCGGTCCATGGCCTCCAGCAGCGCCTCGGGCTCGATCAGGCCGCGCTGGACGAGGAGCTGGCCGAACTGCACCCCATCGGGGCGGCTCTCCAGAGTGTCGTTGAGGGCCTCCATCTCGACATAGCCGAACTTGACCAGCACCGACCCGAGGTTGTCGCTGGCGGCATTGCTGGCCGCGAAGACCGGCTCGCCGTCCCGAAAGAAGATCGTCCGCTCGCTGTTCTGCCGGTGGAGCGAGAGGATGCCCGTGGACTGGTTGGCGAAGAGCTTGTAGAGCAGCGCCGGGAAGGGCGTCGCGACCAGCGTCCCCGCGGTATGGATCTCCGTCCGGGTGGGCTTGCCGGGCTTCTTGACCTCGCCGTCCGGCCTGACCGACGCGCTGGCCACCATCTCGACCGAGGGGTCCGTGTCCAGCACCGCGATGTTCTTGCCGAGCACCTGGCGCAGCAAGCCGCGCACCTCGCGCCCCTTGAAGGGCTTGTCGAGGCGGCTGTCGAAGTCCATCATCATCAGCGAGTCCGCGTCGGCCGCAGGCGAGGCCATCAGGACGACGTGAACCCACGCCGACCTGCGCCGCGCCGCGAGGCAAAGGCTCGCGGCGCCATCTCCGGGCAGATCGACGTCGATCAACACGGCGTCCCAGCGATCTTCACCCAGCGAGCGGTGCGCCGCCTCCACCGTCTCCCGCACCTGGGCGTCGTAGCCTTGCCGCGCCAGGAACGCTCCGAGCCTGATGCTCATCGAAGCGTCCTTGTCGATGATCAACACACGAAAAGGATCCATGCTCCGCTCGCTCCACGCTCAGGGAGACCCCAAGCCTCCAGCAATAACGGTCCTTTAGACCTACTCCTATCACAGAGGGACGACCTCCGACAACCGCCCGGACGCGCAGCGCGTCGTCAAAGATCCCTCGGGCTGGATCAGCGCAGGTGATCGACGCAGCCGGTGGGCTCATTGCCGCTGGCGCCGTCCGGGCAGGTCGCGCTGCTCCAGTCCACGTCGGTGATGTCCGCGCCGGTGAAGTTGGCGTCGATGAGGTTGGCCTTGAAGAGGTTGGCGCCGACGAGGCTTGCCCCGGTCAGGTTGGCCTGGGCGAGGTTGGTGTTGGAGAGGTCCGCGCCGTCGAGGTTGGCGAAGGAGAGGTTGGTGCCCTGGAGCACCGCGCCGTTCAAGTCCGCCCCGGCCAGCTCCGAGGCCACGAGATCCTCGCCGTTGAGCCGCGCCCCACGACAGCTCGTGCCGGGGACGATGGTGCAGCCGTTGACGACCCTCGGGCCATCCTCCTGCGCGCAGCCAGCGGCCCCGACGAGGAGGACGAAGAACAAGCACGACACACATCGATCCACGATCACCTCCTGACCTTGCGCGGCGCCCGAGCGCGGGTCGGCGAGGGCCGCGGGGATGAATCAATATGAGGTCAAGGCGTCTCAAAGGCCAGCGCCGCCTTGCTGCGGCCCAGGAGAGCGGATAAACCCAGGGCGATCGAGATGGACGACGGCTTCAGACAGAACGAACGAGGTGCCTTGATGATTACGGTGAGAGAGCTCCGACGCGCGCTGATGATGTCCCTGGTGATCGCCTCCTTGAGCCTGCTCGCGTGCCAGCTGGGCACGGGCGGCTCGGAGGGCAACTTCACCTTCAGCGATCAAACCCCCGATCTCGAGGTCGATCTGCGCAACGAGGTCGACAAGTCCATCGCCGCCGGGGGGCGGCTCAAGCTCCAGGTCAAGGACAGCGCCGGCAAGGCCGTCTCCATCGCCCAGGCCGCGAGCGACGACGAGGCCGTCCTGAAGGTCGTCTCCACCGGAGAGGGCGTGGTGGTCGTCGAGGGCGTCGCCCCCGGCGCCGCCGAGCTGACCGTCACCGACGACTTCGGGACCTCCGATCGGATCGAGCTGGACGTGGCCGCGATCGCCAGCACCAAGGTCCACGTCCTGCCCTGGACGCCGCTGCTGGCCCTGCCCGAGCGGCTCTTCGAGGGCGGCTTCGCCATCCTGCCCGACGCCCCCGTCGAGATCTTCGCCGAGCACCGCGACGCCAGCGGCCAGGCCCTCGGCGGCTTCGACGCCCAGCCCTGGTCCCTCTCCGAAGGCGCCTCGGCCTCCATCACCGAGCGCGACGCCAGCGACTTCGCCACCCTCAAGGCCGGCCCGACCCCCGAGGCCTTCTCCCTGCTGCGCGGAGAGCTCGCCCTGCCCTTCGAGACCGTCACCGAGGACACCCCCAAGGCGCTTCAGCTCTACAGCCAGTCGCAGGACGTCGGCCCCTCCGGCCCCGACGCCACCCTCGAGATCGAGGCTGGCCGCGCCCACTTCATGCACGTCGCCGCCTTCCTCGAAGACGGCCGCTACCTCGTCGGGTCCGGCTCGACCCCCATCGAGATCACCATCGGCGACGACGCCGTCGGCATCCTTGAGCTCGGCGCCACCCCCCAGAGCGCCGCCGAGGAGATCGAGGACGACGAGCAGGCCGACGACCTCGCCCGCATCCTGGCCAACGGCCGCGCCTTCGTCCTGAGCGCCCAGAACACCGGCGAGTCCACCGTGACGATCTCCTGGCTGGGCCAGAGCGAGACCTTCCCCGTGCGCGTCGTCGCCGCCCCCTGACCCCGCCCAGCCCGCCGCCCCCGCGCCGGCTCGCCCCAGGCTCGCGCCCGGGGCTACAGCTCAGGGACGCCTCTTCGAGGCTCTCGGCGGGGCGTCAACCTCCAAGCATCGTGTCACCCCACATCAGCGGCGCTTGATGTTGAGGGTCGGAGCCTGGCGACACGATGCTGATGGCTGGCCGAGAACCTGTCGAGAGCCCCGCAGGGGCGTCCCTTCCCTGTAGCGCCGGGCGCGAGGGCGGCGGCCCTACGCCTGGGGCGGCCCAGTGCGCTGGCCGCACGATCAGAGCCTGCTCCACACCCCAAGGAAGGTCGCCGACGCGACAATCCCGACGCTTGTGCCCCCCCTCCCTGAGCCGCCCTTCCACGAAGACGAACCCCGCGACGGCCTGGAGCTTCCGGACAGCTTCGAAGTGGACGCGCCGCTCCTGCACCCTTGAAATCTGCTCAAATATACAGTATCTCATGGATATGGTGACCGCTGGCCACGAGGTCGACGGTGCGCTCAAGGAGGGGCCCCTATGTCATCGACCGCGGAGATCGAGCCGAACTACCCGCTCAAGTCCTTGTTGGAGTTGCGAGCGAGGGAGCTTGATGACGCGCGCTTGTCATTGGGCGCCGTCCAACGTGGGCTCGATGAGGCGCGGGGCGAGGTTGAGGCGTCGAGGGAGGCGGCGCGTCGGGCGGAGGAGGCGTTGGAGGGGTGGCGGCGCGAGATCGACGCACGTCGGGCTTCGGGCTTCAGCGTGGCCGAGGCCTGCGCGCAGGCGATCGACGAGCAGGCGCTGCGGGACAGGGTGAGCGACGCGCGGGCGGCGTTGGAGGCGGCGCGCCTGCTTGAGCGCGCCGCCGAGGTGGAGGTCGAGCGGGCGCGGGGGGTTGTCGAGGAGGCCCAGCGCCAGCACGAGGTGACCTCGCGCCACCACGAGCGCTGGCGGCAGCAGGCGCAGGTGGCGGCGCTGGCTCGGGAGGAGGCCGAGTTGGAGGAGCTCTTCGCGCACAAGGCCGCTCGTCGCCTGCTTGAGGACGAGCCATGACCGATCGCGACGAGGGCCCGCTCGACAGCCTCACGGGCACGCTGGATCGCATCCGGTACGCCAACGACGACCAGAGCTGGACGATCGCCGATCTGCTCACGCCGCCCTTGCCCGGTCGGCACTTCGGCCAGACGGTGACGATCGTGGGCAACCTGATGGGGGCGTGGCCGGGGGAGTCGCTGGAGATGAAGGGGCGCTGGAAGATGCACCCGGAGTTCGGCCAGCAGTTCATCGTGGAGCAGACGCTCAGCGACGCGCCGGTGACCGCCGAGGGCATGGAGCGCTACCTGGCCCACGGCAAGGTGGAGGGTGTCGGGCCGGTGCTGGCGAAGCGCCTCGTGGCCCACTTCGGGCCGGAGACCCTTGAGATCATTGAGCAATCTCCAGGTCGGCTGGCCGAGGTGGAGGGGATCGGCAAGGTGCGGGTCGAGCGCATCGCCAAGGCTTGGAAGGAGAAGCAGGACGAGCGGAGGATCACGCTCTTCTTGCTCAGCCACGGGGTCACGGGCGCCTACACGGCGCGCATCCGCAAGGCCTATGGGGATCAGGCCGTCGAGCAGGTCAAGCGCAACCCCTACGCGCTGGCGCAGCACATCTTCGGGATCGGCTTTCGAATGGCCGATCAGGTGGCCTTCAAGCTGGGGATCAAGGGGGACGATCCGCGGCGGGTGCGCGCGGGCATCCTGCAGGTGCTGCGCGAGGCGCAGAGCGACGGCCACCTCTACCTGCCCATGGAGGTGCTGGTGGAGAAGACGGTCGACTACCTCCAGGTCGCCGAGGGGCAGATCCGGGGGGGGATCGAGGTGCTGGAGCGCGAGGAGCAGGTGCTCAACGAGCCGGTGCCCGAGGCCGAGGATTCGACGGGGCTCGGGGGGCACTTGGCGGTGTACGGTCGCCGGGCCTGGGAGGCCGAGCGGGCTTGCGCGGACGGCCTCCACCGGCTGCTGGCCGCGCGAGAGGGGGTCCGGGGGGGGCCGGGGTCCGAGGCGGTCGTGCGGGCGGTCGAGGGGGAGCTGGGGGTGGAGCTTGCGCCGCTGCAGCGGCGGGCCATCGACATGGCGCTGTCCAATCAGGTGGTGGTGATCACGGGGGGTCCGGGGACGGGCAAGACGACTCTGGTGCGGGCGATCTGCCGGGCGTCCCAGAGCCTGGGGTGGGCGATCAAGCTGGCCGCGCCGACGGGGCGGGCCGCCCGTCGGCTGAGCGAGGCGACGGGGGAGCCGGCCGCGACCTTGCATCGGACGCTGGAGTTCTCGTTCAAGGCCGGCGGCTTCCAGCGCAACCGGGAGAACCCGATCGAGGCCAGGATCATGGTCGTGGACGAGTCGTCGATGATCGACGTGCACCTGATGCGGGCGCTGGTCGACGCGGTGCCGGCGGGTTGCCGCCTGGTGCTGGTCGGCGACGTGGATCAGCTGCCCTCGGTGGGTCCGGGCGACGTGCTCTCGGACCTGATCAACTCGGAGGTCATCCCGGTCTGCCGGCTGACGACGGTCTTTCGCCAGTCCCAGGAGTCGGCGATCATCCGCAATGCCCACCGGATCAACGAGGGGCAGCTCCCTGAGCGGCTCAAGGCGCCCAAGGGGGAGCTGATCGACTTCTATGTGTTGTCGTGCGAGGACGCCGAGGCGCTGCGGCGCATGACCCTCAAGGTTGTCACCGAGAGGATCCCGAAGGCCTTTGGCTACGACCCAGGGCGCGACGTGCAGGTCATCGCGCCGATGCACAAGGGGCCGGTGGGCTGCAAGCGGCTCAACGAGGAGCTTCAGGAGCTGCTCAACCCGGCGATCGGGGCCGAGGCCCGGCAGGCGGGGCGGATCTTCCGGGCCGGCGATCGGGTCATGCAGCTGCGCAACAACTATGAGAAGGAGGTCTTCAACGGCGACGTGGGGCGCGTCAGCCGGGTGCTGGTCAACGGCGAGGGCGAGGTCTTCGGGATCGAGGCCGACATGGACGGCCAGATTGTGACCTACCAGGCCGACGAGCTCGACGAGCTGTCGCTGGCCTATGCGATCACGGCCCACAAGTCGCAGGGCTCGGAGTACCCGGCGGTGGTGATCGTGCTGGCGACGGCGCATTACGTCCTGCTGGAGCGCAACCTGCTCTATACGGCGCTGACGCGCGCCAGGGAGCTGGCCGTCCTGATCGTGATGGACACGGCGCTCAACCGGGCGGTGCGCAACGTCAAGGCCCGGGCGCGCTTCACGCGGCTGGCCCGGCGACTGCAGAGTTGACCTCCCGGCGGCCGCGCGAGCCATTACACGAGTGATTACAACAGCTTGCGTCGATCGACGGCGTGCGCGTTGCCCAAAGGAGGGTCAGGGCGACTTGGAGACGCGCTCGATGACATCGGCGAGGCGGACTTTTTCGGCGAAGGCGGGATCTCGGGTCAGGAGCTTTTGCCAGAGGGCGAGGGCCTTGGGGGTGTCCTTGACCTCCTTGAAGTAGAGGGTGCCGAGCTCGTACATCTGGTTGGAGGTGAGGTCATCGCGCAGGGCGACGGCGTTGAGCAGGCCGATGGCCTTGTCGCGCTCGTAGGCGCCGATGGCCTGCCAGCCGGCCATGGCGCGGCCGTAGAGGGCGCGGGAGTTGTTGGGTTCGACGGCCAGGATCCGCTGGAAGGCGGGGTAGGCGGCGTTGGTGACGCCGGAGGCCAGCAGCGACTCGGCCTGGAGGATCTCCTTCTCGATCTCGGTGATCTCGGCGGGGGGGGCGTCGGGGGGGGGCGCGTCGGCGGGGGGCGTGTCTGCGGCGACGGGTTCGTTGGAGGGATCGGGGGCTTTGGCGGGATCAGCGGCGCGGGCGGGGTCGGCGGTGGAGAGCTTGCCGAAGGTGCGCTCGATCTCGGCCAGGCGCTCTTTGATGACCTTGGCGCTGATGGGGTAGAGGTACTTGAGGTCGGGGTCGATCTCGATGGCGCGGGCCCAGTTGCGGCCGACCTCGCGACCGCGGGCGTCGTTGATGGGGCCTTCGAAGCTGAGCAGGTAGCCGTGGAGGAAGTGCGCGCGGGCGTCGTCGGGGCGTGCCTCGCGGACTTGATCGAGGATCAGTCGGGCCTGGCGCGGCTGTCCGAGGTTGATGTAGCCCAGGACGAGGCGCGGGGCGGAGAAGTGGCCGGGGCCTGAGGCGTCGAAGGCCTCGCGGTAGACGTTGACGAGCTCCAGGTAGCGGCTGGTCCAGCGGGCCCATTGTTCGAGCTGGTCGAGGTAGCGCTCGGTCTCGGGGTTCTTCATCAGCGCCTCGCGCTCGCCGAAGAACTTGTCCATCAGGGCGCTCAGGCGCTCGATCTCCTGCTTTTGCGACTCGGGGATGGCGCGGTCGCCGAGGCCGGGGTCTTCGTAGCGGGTGGCCAGCGGGCGGGTCAGGTCGGTGCCGGCGGAGCGCTGGACCGGGGGCGGGGGGTTGCACGCGGAGGTCAGCGCGAGCGCGAGCGAGAGGGCCGCCGCTTTGAGGGTCCGCGATCCGAGGCTTCGGGGGCGGAGGGGGGCAGAGGGGCGGGTTCGCGCGCTGAGGGGGTGCGAGCCGGAGGCCAGGGGTCGGCGGGTGATCGGGGGGGTCATCATGAGGACCTCGGGTCGAGAGAGGGCAAGTGAGGCAGCGGTCGGACCCAGCCCAGATCGGGGCAGCGCTCGAGCAGCGCGGTGATGGTGAGGTCGAGTCCGGGGACGAGGGCGTCGGGGGCGATGTCGGCCATGGGGGCCAGGACGAAGCGGCGCAGCGGGAGCCCTGGGTGGGGCAGGTGCAGCCCGGGCTCGTCGAGGACGAGGTCGCCGACGAGGAGCAGGTCCAGGTCGATGTGGCGTGGGCCCTTGGGTCGGTCGGCGTCGCGAAGGCGGCCCAGGTGGGCCTCGACGTCGAGGAGGATGTCGAGCAGGGCGCGCGGGCCGAGGTCGGTGCGCAAGTGCGCGGCCATGTTGAGGAATGTCGGCTGGTCGAGGTCGAGGCGAGGTTCGGTTTCGAAGGGGCGCGAGGGCCGGATGGGGGCGGCGAGGCGGAGGGCGAGCGCGGCGAGGGCGCGCTGGAGGGCTGAGCGCCGGTCGCCGGTGTTGGAGCCGAGGCCGATGTAGACGTCCCTGAGCATTGCTCTCCCTGGCCCGGTGCGGAGCGGGCGGGGCCAACATAGCCTGGGGCGCGTCGAGAGTACAGGGCGCGCGGGCCGCTGCGGGGGTCGTTGAGGTGCTCGCGGTGGACCTCGCGGTCGGCCGGGCGGTCGACCTCCGGGTGGGGGGATGGGGGCGGCCACGGGGGCGTCGTCGGGGGTGATGAGGTTGTTTGGGCGGCCTGTCGTGGGGCGCGGTTGAGCGCCGTCCTGTGTGTCGGGCGGAGATCGAGCGTGGGGGAGGGTCGACGAGGGAGGGGGGAGGCCGTGGAGCCAAAGGGGGTCTTTCCAAAAAGGGGGGGGTTCTGTAAGGTGCGGCCTGCCTCATGCGCGCTTTGAATCGTCCGAGTCCCTGGCTTCAGGTGTTGTTTCCATGATGGAGTTCCTCAACCTCGCGCTCACCTTCCCGACGGTGGTCTTTACGGGGCTGCTCGGGTTGGTGATGCTCTACTGGCTCTTCGTCGTGCTGGGCGCGCTCGACATCCACATGTTGGAGTTCGACCTGGACGGGGCGTCGGAGGGCGTGGCCGAGGGCGCCGGTGAGGCGCTGCACGAGGGCCTGAGCGAGGCGGCGCACGAGGCGCTGCACGAGGGCTTGAGCGAGGCGGCGCACGAGGCGGCGCACGAGGCGGCGCACGAGGCGGCGCACGAGGCGGCAGTGGAGGCCGGCGGCGGGGTGCTGTCGGCGCTGGTGGGGTTGATGACGGCGCTGAGGCTGCGGAGCGCGCCGATGACGGTGGTGCTCAGCGTCCTGCTGGTCTATGTATGGCTGTTGACCTTCATGGGGATGCGGTGGCTGTCGCCGCTGGATTTCTTGCCGCCGGCGGCGCTCGGGTCGCTGGTGGTGGCCGCGTCGATGGTGTCGTCGGTGTTGTTGACCTCGTTGACGGTCAGGCCTCTGGGGAGGCTCTTCGTGACGCACGTGCATCGCGGTCAGGAGACGCTGGTGGGCAGGGAGATCGTGATCATGACGCAGACGGTGACGGCGCGGCACGGCCAGGGTCGGTTGATGGGGGGCGGCGGGGAGCTGATCCTGGCGACGCGCTGCGAGCGTGAGAACCGGCTGACGAAGGGCGACAAGGCCTTGATCATCGATTACGACAAGGATCAGAACGTCTACCACGTCGAGCCGATGGACGCGTTCGTGGACGTCCGGGGTCAGGATAAGGAGGTGGGCCAGGAGGTCAGCCAGGCCGTCCGGCGCTCGCGTTAGTGTTGAAGGAGATCGGCGTCGGGGCCTGTGCCTCGCGCTCTGTTTTCAAGATTTGGATATCAGCAACTCAGGAGGAAGCCCTCATGGACTCAAGCCTCGTTCCGATGCTCGCTGCGGCCGTGGATCCGAGCCTGATCGCCATCCTGGTGGCCGTCGGGGTCATCATCCTGGTGATCTTCGTCGGGTTGCCGGTGATGTTGATGAAGTTCTACCGGAAGGTCGATCAGGGCAAGGCCTTGATCGTCAACAAGCTCAAGGAGGAGGCGGAGGTGACCTTCACGGGGTCGGTGGTGCTGCCGATCCTGCACAGGGCCGAGGTGATGGACATCTCGATCAAGACGATCGAGATCGACCGTCGGGGCAAGGACGGGTTGATCTGCTCGGACAACATCCGGGCGGACATCAAGGTCATCTTCTTCGTGCGGGTCAACAAGACGCAGGAGGACGTGCTCAAGGTGGCCCAGGCGATCGGCTGCCTCCGGGCCTCGGACCCGGATACGCTCGAGGCGCTCTTCAACGCGAAGTTCTCCGAGGCGCTCAAGACGGTGGGCAAGCAGATGGACTTCATCGAGCTGTTCACGGAGCGGGAGTCCTTTCGCGACAAGATCTTGCAGGTCATCGGCGAGGATCTCAACGGCTACCGGCTTGAGGACGCGGCGATCGACTACCTGGAGCAGACGCCGATCGACTCGCTGGACGAGCACAACATCCTCGACGCCCAGGGCATCAAGAAGATCACGCAGCTGACGACCAAGGAGCGGATCGAGACCAACCAGTTCACCAACGAGGAGAAGAAGCGGATCAAGGATCAGGACGTCTCGGCGCACAAGGAGATCCTGGCCCTGGAGCAGGACGACGCGCGGGCGGTGGAGATCCAGAAGAGGGAGATCGCGGCGGTGCAGACCGAGGAGCGCGCCACGGTGATGATACTCCAGGCCCAGAAGCGCCAGGAGGCCGAGGAGTCCAGGATCAAGACCGACGAGGCGCTGGCGATCCGGGAGGAGAACAAGCAGAGGGAGGTGGAGATCGCCAAGACGCGGCGGCAGGGTGCCTTGGCGGTCGAGGCCGAGCGGGTGGAGATGGAGCGGGCGCTTGAGGCGATCTCGCGCGAGCGCAAGGTGGAGCTGGAGCGGATCGACAAGGAGAAGCAGCTCGAGAAGCAGCGCAAGGAGATCGCGGAGATCATCCGGGATCGGATCTCGGTCGAGAAGACGGTGGCGGAGGAGGAGGAGCAGATCAAGGATCTGCGGGCGCTCAAGGAGGCCGATCGGAGCAAGAGCGTCAAGGTGATCGGGGCCGAGGCGGACGCCGAGGAGCAGCTGGTCAAGACGATCAAGGCGGCCGACGCCCAGGAGCAGGTCTCGCGCTTCAAGGCCAAGGAGCGCTTGACGCTGGCGGAGGCTGATCTGGAGGCGGCCGACAAGACGGCCAAGGCCAAGCAGCGGCTGGCCGAGGGCGAGCAGGCCGAGCGCGCGGCGCCGGGGCTGGCCGAGGCGCGGGTCAAGGAGGTCCACGCCATGGCGCTGGAGAAGGAGGGGCTGGCCGAGGCGAGGGTGATGAAGGAGAAGCTCCAGGCCGAGGCCGCCGGTCAGGAGGAGAAGGGCATGGCGATGGCGCGGGTCAAGGAGGCCGACGCGACGGCGCTGGAGAAGTACGGGATGGCCCAGGCCAAGGTGAGCTACGAGCAGAAGCTGGCCGACGCGCGGTCCTCCGAAGAGCAGGGCATGGCGATGGCGCGGGTCAAGGAGGCCGACGCGGCGGCGACCGAGAAGGCCGGTGTGGCCGAGGCCTCGGCGCTGGAGAAGCACGGGCTGGCCGAGGCGGTCACGATCCGCGAGAAGCTCCAGGCCGAGGCGGCGGGGCTGGCCGAGAAGGCGACGGCGATGAAGGCGCTCGACGGCGTCGGCCGCGAGCACGAGGAGTTCCGGCTCAAGCTGCAGACGGCCCAGTCGATCAAGCTCGAGGCCATTCACGCCCAGCGGGACATCGCCAAGGCGCAGGCCACCGTCATGGCCGAGGCCTTCAAGTCGGCCGACATCAAGATCGTCGGCGGCGACGGCGCCTTCTTCGAGCGCTTCGTCCAGGCGGTGACGATGGGCCGCAGCGTCGACGGCTTCGTCGACAGCTCCGAATCGGTCCAGGCGATCTTCAAGGACTACCTCAGCGGCCAGGAGAGCCTGCCGGCGGACCTCAAGGAGATCCTGACGCGGCCGGCGCTGACGGCCGGGGACGCGACGAACCTGTCGCTGGCGGCGCTGCTGGGCAAGATGGCCCTCGGGGCCGACGAGGACAAGAAGGAGAAGATCAAGACCCTGATCGAGCAGGCCAGGGCGCTGGGCCTGGACAAGCTCAAGGGTTAGGGGGCGGCCGGCCTGCGGGCGGAGGATCGGGGCCTGGCCCCTGTCTGCCCGCGGGCCGACCCGACCGATGATGGCGCGCCCTCGGCCACGTCGCCCGGTCGACGCGAGCCGAGGTCGCGCGGCGCAAGGCCGCACCCTCGTTGCCAGGAGACGCCCCGATGAGCGACGCCGATCAGCAGCCCAAGACCGCAGGCGCCGAGGAGATCAGCCTCGTCGAGGGCGGCAATTACGAGATCATCCGAAAGCGGCTCGTGGAGCACGGCCGAGCGCTGGCGCAGAAGGCCGAGCGGCTCAACGCCCGCCGACAGGAGGTCTTCGGCTCGAGCCGGATGGAGATCCTCGGCAGCGAGCGCATCCGGACGGAGAACAACTGCATCCCGCGCGACATCGTCAACGTCGGCGGCCGCCTGCTCTTCGGCTACAACGTCTTCATCGGCCTGCGCCAGACCACCCGCGTGCAGGACGTCTTCACCCTGCACGACTTCATCCAGCGCGAGGGGGGCTTCGAGTTCCAGGAGGTCGCCCCGAGCGCCGGGGCCGAGTTCCTGGCAGACCCGATCTTCCTCAAGAACTTCAACGACTTGTATCAGTACAACAAGGAGACCCACCTGCAGCAGCTGCGGGTGCGCGACGGTCGCCTGCTGGCCGTCTTCCAGATCGGGCGCTCGGTGAGGGACGTGCGCGTCTTCCAGTGGGGGGTGGACAAGAACCGTGTGCGCTACGTCGACGACCGCGGCGACAGGCACCACGTCTTCCCGCCGAGCCACGACTTCGTCTGGAAGGACACCACGCGGGACGACTTCCGCTACGGCGAGCATCCTCACGTCTCGATCAACGATCGGATCTTTGTCGAGTGTGTTGGCGGCGACCTGACGGTCAAGGTCGAGAACAACACCGCCGACGGCCTGGGCATCTACCGCGAGCCGGTCGAGGACCGCAATCAGGCGCTCAACGACGCCGAGATCCAGTACGCCATCCTCGGCTCCTTGATCCTGCTCAAGGTCAAGCCCTACCGCGAGAGCGCCGCCCGCTACCTCGTCTACAGCGCCCTGACGCACAAGGTCGTCCGGATTGACTCCATCGGGGTCGCCTGCGTGCAGCTGCCCGAGGACCACGGGATCATCTTCCCGAGCGGCTACTTCCTGCGCGACGGCGAGACGAAGGTCTTCGAGCACAAGGTCGAGGGCCTGGAGTACAAGCGGATGATCCGCTCGCCCAACGGCGAGGATGTGCTTTATGTGTTTCACAGGAGGGATGAGGGGCTTTATGTTCTTTTGACCTACAATCTTATCCGCAAGGAGGTCCAGAACCCGATCCTGTGCCACGGCAACAGCCTCTTTGAAGACGGCAAGATGGTCATCTTCAAGGCGCAGGAGGAGGAGACGCGGGTGCACCAGATGCAGATCTGGCAGACGCCCTTCACCAGCGACGAGTACGCCGCCCGGCAGCCCAACGACGGCTCCTTCCTGTCCAAGATCGGCAATGCCGACCTCGTGCGCGGCATCTCCGACGGCCTGAGCCTCCAGCGGGCCATCAGCGCCCAGAAGCCCACCGTCCAGATCTATGAGGACCTGATCGCCTCGGCTGGCCGCGTCATCGACGCCTACCACTGGCTCGGCCACGCCGAGGTCGGCGACCTGCTCTCGACCGTCAAGGAGATCCGCGCCACGGCGGACCTGATCGTCGACGAGTTCGAAAAAGTCCTCCTGATGCGCAAGCAGGCCCAGGAGGCCCTTGAGCTGGCCGTCGAGACCCAGCGCAAGCTCTTCTCGGGCCTGCGCCCGGAGCACTGGAAGGCCATCGAGAGCTTCGTCAAGGCCATCGGCGAGCTGCGCACCCAGCGCGGCCACCTCATCACCCTGCGCGAGCTGCGCTACATCGATCTGGAGCGCATCAACGCCCTCGAAGCCGAGATCGTCGAGGCCAACAACGGCCTCAGCCGCGACGCGGTGCGCTTCCTGCTCAAGGAGGGCTCCCTCAAGCCCTACCACGACGAGATCGACGCGCTGACCCGCAAGATCGACGCCGTCAACACGGTCGTCGAGGCCGAGCCGCTGCGCAAGCGGCTCGAAGAGATGAGCCTGGGCCTGGACCTGCTGACCGAGGTCGTCGGCGGCCTCAAGATCGACGACGCCACGGCGCGCACCCGCATCCTGGAGGGCATCTCCGAGGTCTTCGCGCTGCTCAACCGCACCCGCGCCCTGCTCGAAGCCCGCCGCAAGGAGCTGCTCGGCTCCGAGTCCGTCGCCGAGTTCGCCGCCCAGTTCAAGCTCTTCGGCCAGAGCGTCACCTCCGCCCTGGGCCTGTCCGACGCGCCCGAGAAGTGCGACGACCAGCTCTCGCGCCTGCTCGTCCAGCTCGAAGACCTCGAGAGCCGCTTCAGCGAGTTCGACGCCTTCCTGCTGGATCTGGCCACCAAGCGCGACGAGGTCTACGAGGCCTTCGAGTCCCGCAAGCAGTCCCTGACCGAGGAGCGGCAGCGGCGCGCCTCGAACATGACCTCGGCCGCCGACCGCATCATCCAGGGCGTCCTGCGCCGCGCCCTGGCCTTCAAGGACGACGAGGGCCTCAACGCCTACTTCGCCTCCGACGCCATGGTCCTCAAGGTCCGCGATCTGGCCGACCAGCTGCGCGCCCTGGGCGACAGCGTCAAGGCCGACGACGTCGAGGCCCGGATCAAGGCCGCCCGCGATCAAGCCCTGCGCTCTTTGCGCGACAAGAAGGACATCTACGAGGACGGCGCCAACGTCATCCGCCTCGGGCGCCACCGCTTCAGCGTCAACACCCAGGAGCTTGAGCTGACCATGCTGCCGCGCGAGGACCACATGGCCCTCCACCTGACCGGCACCGAGTTCTACGAGCGCATCGACGACCCCGCGCTCAACGCCTCCAGGCGCTTCTGGCCCCAGCACCTCGTCTCCGAGATCAACGCCGTCTACCGCGCCGAGTACCTGGCCTACTGCATCCTCGACGACGCCGAGCGCAAGCAGTCCGGCCTGAGCCTCGACCTCCTGCGCGACGCCACCCGCGCCGCCGGCGGCCTCCTCAAGATCGTGCGCGACTTCTCCGCCGCGCGCTACGACGAGGGCTACGATCGCGGCATCCACGACGCCGACGCCGCCGACATCCTTGAAAAACTCCTCCACCTGCGCGACACCGGCGGCCTGCTGCGCTTCGCCGCCACCCCCCGCGCCCTGGCCTGCCTCTTCTGGGCCCACGGCGTCGACAAGAAGGACGCCGACCTGCTCCAGCGCCGCGCCCGCAGCCTCGGCCGCCTGCGCGCCTCCTTCGGCCACGTCGACGCCATGATCGCCTTCGGGCAGGAGCTCGCCGCCCTCATCGAGCGCTTCATCGCCGACAATGATCTGGCCGACGGCGTCCATCTGGCCGACGGCGTCCATCTGGCCGACGGCGTCAATCGCGCCGACGGCGTCAATCGCGCCGACGGCGTCTCCAACGGCGGTGATCGTGCAGACGGCGTCGGTGCAGACGGCGTCGGTGCAGACGGCGTCGTCGATCCTGCCCGACGGCGTCTCGGCGTTGATCGTGCCGACGGCGTTGATCGTGCCAACGGCGTCCATCGTGCCGACGGCGTCACGCTGACCAGCAAGCAGGCCGGCGCCTACCTCGCCGAGGAGCTCACCCAGGAGCACCCCCGCTTCGTCACCAGCCGCGAGGCCAGCCAGCTCATCGACGCGCTGATGACCCACCTCGACGGCGCCGGCGTCCGCTCATCCTTCGACGCCGACATCAAGGCGCTCTCCGGCTCCCTGCGCGCCCAGCGGGACCTCGTCCGCGCCTGGCTGCAGGGCCTCATCGGCGGCGTCGGGGCCCTGGCCCCCCTGGCCCACGCCATCGACGAGGCCGTCGCCATCCCCATGACCGAGCGGCGGATCGACCGCAACGTCACCGCCGCCATGATCACCGCCGAGGTCACCGGGCTGCTCGGCCAGCACCCCCGGATCAACGCCCGCGCCCTCTCCCTGCGCCTCGACGAGTTCCTCGACCGCCTCGACCGCTACCGCCGCGTCCACGTCCCCGGCTATCAGGCCTGGCGACAGCTCCGACAGGCCACCCTGGAGCGCGAGCGCGAGCGCCTGCGCCTGAGCGAGTACCTCCCCCGCGTCCTGACCAGCTTCGTGCGCAACAAGCTCATCACCGACGTCTACCTCCCCATCATCGGCGACAACCTCGCCAAGCAGATGGGCGCCCTCGGCGACCAGAAGCGCACCGACCTGATGGGCATGCTCCTGCTCATCTCCCCGCCCGGCTACGGCAAGACCACCCTGATGGAGTACATCGCCAACCGCCTCGGCCTGATCTTCATGAAGATCAACGGCCCCGCGCTGGGACACGGCGTCACCTCCCTGGACCCCTCCGAGGCCCCCAACGCCACCGCCCGGCAAGAGCTCCTCAAGGTCAACCTCGCCCTGGAGATGGGCAACAACGTGATGCTCTATGTCGACGACATCCAGCACACCCACCCGGAGTTCCTTCAGAAGTTCATCTCCCTGTGCGACGCCCAACGCAAGATCGAGGGCGTCTGGAAGGGCCGCACCCGCACCTACGACCTGCGCGGCAAGAAGTTCTGCGTCGTCATGGCCGGCAACCCCTACACCGAGTCCGGCGATAAGTTCCAGATCCCCGACATGCTCGCCAACCGCGCCGACACCTACAACCTCGGTGACATCCTCGACGGCCGCGAGGAGGTCTTCTCCCTGAGCTACATCGAGAACTCCCTGACCTCCAACGCCGCCCTGCAACCCCTGGCCACCCGCGACCCCGAAGACACCTACAAGCTCATCCGCCTGGCTCGCGGCGAGGACATCCCGATCCAGGAGCTCAAGCACAACTACGCCGCCGTCGAGGTCAACGAGATCGTCGACGTCTTCAAGAAGCTCTTCGTCGCCCAGGAGGTCCTGCTCAAGGTCAACCAGACCTACATCTCATCGGCCTCCCAGGATGACGCCTACAGGACCGAGCCGCCCTTCAAGCTCCAGGGCAGCTACCGGAACATGAACAAGATCACCGAGAAGGTCGCCTCGGCCATGAACGCCCAGGAGCTCCAGTCCCTCATCGACGACCACTACACCGGCGAGTCCCAGACGCTGACCGTCGGCGCCGAGCAGAACCTGCTCAAGCTGGCCGAGCTGCGCGGCCGCATGAGCGACGAGCAGCGCGCCCGATGGGCCGACATCAAGAAGGAGTTCGTCCGCCGGCGCATGATGGGCGGCGCCAACGACGACCCCGTCATGCGCGTCACCGGCCAGCTCAGCAGCATCGTCCAGGAGATCGAGGGGCTGCGCGGCGCGCTGGATCGCTCCAGCCTCGGCGACGACCTCAAGGGCATCCGCGAGGCCCTCAAGCTCGGCGAGGTCGGCGCGCACCTCGACGGCATCCGGAAGTCCCTCCAGAGCGCCGACGCCGCCAAGGCCATCGCGCAACACCTTGATAAGATTCAACAATCCCTCCAGGACGCGACCCTCGGTCAGGAGATCGGGCGGCTGCGGGCGGAGCTGACCGAGCAGAGCGTCAAGCCCCAGCTCGTCGGCATCCAGGAGAGCATCAAGCTGGCGGCGCACACCGCCGCGGCCCAGACCGGCGCCCAGGCCCAGATGGCCGCCATCGCCGAGCACCTCCAGCGCCTGAGCGCCTCGGTGGACACCCTGGCCGGCGCGAACATGAACATCGAGATCGTCAACCAGCCCTCCAAGGGCCTCGAAGAGATGCTGGCCCAGCAGGTCGACGTGGTCGAGTGGACCCTCGTGCCCCTGGTGCGCACCATGGCTCAGGACCTCCAGGGGGGCCGCGAGATCTGGGAGCGCCTCAACGAGGTCCTGGCCCGGATGAAGAGCGTCGACCCCAGCCAGCTCGGCCAGCCCACGGTCTTCAGCGAGCAGCAGCCGACCTTCAGCCCCGCTCGCCCCCAGCCAGCCACCCCCGGCGAACCCCCCAGGCGGCGCCCCATCCCGCGCGCCGAGGTCCCTCCCCCCGTCGCCGCCAAGCCCGACGCGCCCGACGACCCGGAGGCCGATCACCCGCAGCAGGCCCGCGGCCCCTCTTCCGGCGTGATCCGACCGGCGAAGGTCGAAAAGAAGCCCCGCCCGCCCAGGGACGGCAGCCCCGTCACTCGCCCTGGCCTCCCCCACACGGAGGACGAGCCCCCGCAGCCCGCCACCCAGAAGCTCCAGGCCGTCCAGAGCGCGCCGCCCGTGGGCGAGCCGCCCACGGGCGCGTCGCCCAGACCCGTCTTGCCCGATGACGATTCGGAAGGGTGGAGCTGATCGGGCCCTCATGACCGACGCGCATCGGGGAGGGTCGACCGCGCAGCAGCTCGCGCCGACCACCCCCAAGTGCATTGACAACCTCCGCGCTGCCGCCCCGCCTGGGAGCACGCCGCCAACTCGAAGTGAGGACACCCTATGGGTTTTGACATGTATATGGTCCGCAAGCCCACGTCGTTGCCTGAGGGTTACAAGGCCCAGTACAGCGACATGCCGGACTACCATCGGAACAGAGTCGGCGCGATGCCCGTGACGCTCTGCGCGATGGAGTGGGCCGACTGCCTCCGGTACGCCACGATGCCGGAGATGCCGGACTTCCCTCCGCCCGGATTCGAAGACGAGGAGCGCGCCGGAGACATCCTCGCCTGGATCGACGAGCCCGACGAGATCGAGATCGATCCGCCGGCCACGGAGGCCGAGATCGCCGCCTGTCGGGCTTACCATGAGGCGGTCGAGGCGATCCTGACGACCTCGTCGCTGGAGGACGGCCGCGTGGCGTCCTACAAGTGGGACTCCAACGACGGCTGGCTGGTCACGCCCGAGGAGTGCGCCGTGATCGCCGAGAAGATCCGCGAGCACGCCGAGATGATCGCGCGGGACATGTTCACGGACGCCGGCTTCAGCGTCGAGGACGGCCTGGAGTGGCTGGACACCTGGGCCTGGTTCAACGCCGTGGCCGCCGAGCACGGCGGATACCGAGTGCGCTGATCGGCGCGCGGCGGCGCGCGGCCCGGGTTGCGGTGCGCCTTGCCAGCGGGCGGCCTCGGCGCTAGATAGTGTCCCCCGCAGCCCGGCGTCGTCGCGACGCGCCGCCGAGGCGAAGGAGGCCGCCCTTGGACATCTACCTTCACACGCTGGGTTGTCGGCTCAACGAGGCCGAGATGGAGGGCTGGGCGCGCGACCTGAGCGCCTCGGGGCACCGCGTCGTGCGCGGGCCGGAGCAGGCGCAGGTCGTGGTCTTGAACACCTGCGCGGTCACGGCGGCGGCCGCGCGCAAGTCGCGGCAGGCCGTCAGCCGCCTGCACCGCCATAACCCCTCGGCGCGGCTGGTGATTACGGGCTGCTACGCCGAGATGGACCCGAAGAGGGTGGCCGAGCTGGCTGGCGTCGATCTGGTCATCGGCAACCAGGACAAGGCGCGCCTGGTGGCGCTGATCGAGGCCGCCATCGACCCCACCTCGATGCCCGAGATCGCCACCGAGCCCGACGAGCAGCACCTCTTCGCGGCCTCTCGCACGCGCGCCTTCGTCAAGGTGCAGGACGGCTGCCGCAACCAGTGCAGCTTCTGCGTCGTGACGCGCCTGCGGGGTCAGGAGCGCAGCAAGCCCGTCGAGCAGGTCGTCGACGAGATCAACGCGCTGCGCGACGAGGGCTTCAACGAGGTCGTCATCACGGGGGTCCACCTCGGCGGCTACGGCTCGGACATCGGCGCTGACCTCCGCGGCCTGCTCCTGCGCGTCCTGAGCGACACCGACATCCCCCAGATCCGGGTCACGTCGCTGGAGCCCTGGGATCTGCCGGACGACTTCTTCGCTCTGTGGGCCAACCCGCGCCTCGGGGCGCACCTGCATCTGCCCTTGCAGAGCGGCTGCGACAGCGTCCTGCGGCGCATGGCGCGCCGGTGCATGACGGGCGATTTCCGGCGCCTCGTGGCCTCGGCCCGCGCCGTGATCCCGGAGCTGACCTTGACCACCGACGTGATCGTCGGCTTCCCAGGCGAGACGCAGGCCGAGTGGGAGGCGACGCTCGCCTTCGTCGAGGAGGTGGGCTTTGCCCACCTGCACATCTTCACCTGGTCGCCGCGCGCCGGCACCCGCGCCTCGACGCTGCCCGATCGCGTCCCCGCGGACCTCCAGCGGGCCCGCAGCCAGGAGATCCACGCGCTCGGCGAGGTGATGAAGGCGGCGCACATGGCCCGCTTCGTCGGGCAGGTCAGGCCGGTCTTGTGGGAGGGCTCGGGCGAGCCAGAGGATGGCGGGTGGCGCTGGCAGGGCTACACGGACAACTACCTGCGGGTGGAGGTGATCGCGCCCGAGGGCGTCGCCCTGAGAAACCAGCGGCTGCCCACGCGCCTCGGCGGCCACGACGGCGAGCGCTACCAGGGGGTCCTGGTGGACGCGCCGGCCAGCGCGCCGCGCGCGCAGAGCGCCGAGGGGATGTCGTCGTCGACTTGAAAGGGCCGGGGCAGCGACCTGGGATCGGTCAACGCGCGCTCAGGGCGCCAGGGGGATGTCGTCGTAGACGGCGTCGACGTTCAGGACATCGACGATGGCCCAGTCGATCCGGGCGACCTCCCAGAACTGCCCGTTGTCCAGCGCCTTGTCGAGCGCCTCGAAGATCAGCGTGCCGCCGAGGAAGATCCGCACCGTGGCGAAGCTCTGCCCGAAGCCGTTGTCCCCGTAGTAATGGGCGCCGACGGTGTAAGCGACGGGCTCGGGGTTGTCGAGGTTGATGTTCTCGGGGCCGGCGCCGTTGGTGTCGTCGATGTCCAGCGAGGGGTCGTCGGCGCTGGATCGGGTGCCCCAGTCCGGGTTGATGTTGGTCCAGTGGCAGTCCCACGGGCTCTGGCCCCAGCCCCCGTTGGGGTGCAGCAGGTGCAGGTCCATGTCCGTGCCGAAGACGTCCAGCTCGTCCGGGTCGCCGGGCGTCTCCCAGACGAGCTGGACGTGGATGTCCTCGTCGCTGACCGTCAGGATCGTCACCCGCAGCGCCTCGCAGCTGGCCTGCCCGCCGGCGTCAAAGACCCGCAACTCCACGACATATCGCCCGGCCAGGTCCAGGAAGAGCTGAGGGTCCGGCACCTCCCCGCTGGGCGTCAGGGCCGCGTTGGAGTCGGCGGGGCGCTCGACGATCGTCCACTCATGGCGGCTGATGCCCTCGGGGTTGTCGGGATCGTCGGGGTCAAAGGAGCCCGCCGCGTCAAAGGCGATGGTGTCCAGCGGGCGAGCGTCGAGCAGGGTCCGCAGATCCCCGCCGCCGATGGCGCGCGCGCCGCCTGCCGCCACGGGGCAGTTGTCGAAGGGCACGCCGCGCCCGCTCAGCTCGACGATCGAGGGCGAGCGGCCCGGGTCGTTGGACAGGATCGAGAGCGCCCCGCGGTGCCCTCGCTCAAGCAGGGGGGCGAAGCGCACCTGAACCGTCATGCTCTGGCCGGCCTCCAGGCGCAGGCCGGCCGCCGGCAGCGGCGGCGGCAGGTCGCGCGCCGAGAAGGCCACGTCCCCCGAGACGCGCACCGCGGCCACCAGGAGCGGCCGCAGCGCCGAGCAGTTCGTCACGATCACCGGCCGCGTCGCCGAGCGGCCGATCGGCACCTCGCCGAAGTCGACGGCCTCGACGTCCACCGCCACGCAGGGGGAGGCGCCGTTGGCGCTCAGGCCCACCTCGAAGCGGGGCTCGTCGGGATCGTCAGAGCGCACCACCAGCGTCGCCGCGTCGGGGCCGTCCTCGGCGGGTCGATAGCCGACGCGCACCTGGATCACCTGCCCGGGCGCCAGCACCAGCGGCCAGGGCACCTGATCGCGCGGCGGGCACCACGTCGGCTCCCGCTCGCCCGGCGCGCCGAGGCAGAAGGAGAACTCCCCCGTTCCCTCCAGCGCGACGTCGTCGATCCGCAGCGGCGCGCCGCCCGCGTTCCTCAAGAAGATCGAGCGCGACCCCGATCCCCCCGTGGGCACCTCCCCGAGATCCACCGACTGCGGCCCCTCGATGTCCGGCGCCGCCGCCGTCGCGTCCAGCTCCACCGCCCGCGCGCCGCCCGCGTGATCGTGAACCCACACCACCCCTCGATCCGGGATCGTGTCCTGCGGCGCGTACACCACCGACAGCGCCAGCACCGCGCCGGCCTCCAGCACCACCCCCGTCCGATCCTGGCGGTCGCCCCACGAGAACTCGCGCAGGGGATCGGGCGCGGCGGGATCGCCCTCCTCAAGGCTGACGCTGATCCGCGCCGGCCCCGGCCCCGCGTTGGCGATCTCGATCCCCTCCGCGCGCTCCTCGCCTGGCCCCAGAAGCCCGAAGTCGATCCGCTCCGGGGTCACGATCAACTCAAAGGGCAGCCCCTCGGCGTCGGAGAAGCCGGCGTCCGGTACGACGATCCCCGGCCCCGTCACGCACTCGCACGCCCCAGGGAAGCCGCGCGCGTCGCAGATCATCCACCCGGCCTCGCCCCCCTCGCAGGTGCAAGCCAGCGCCGCGCCCGGCGCGCACTCCAACCCCACCCCGTAATCCGGCCCGCACGCGCTCAAAACTACGCACGCGCCCAACACCCAGCGCCAATGCATCGCCTCACCCCACGCTCAAGGAAACACGCCCCGTCGGTCGCGACACCCCGCCCGTCTGGTCAAGGAAGGTCAGGGAAGACCTCATCGACGGGCTCGATCCGCACTCGCCCCCAGTCCACGACCGCCACCTCCCAGAACATCGGGTCGGTCAAGACCTTGTCGAGCGCCTCGTAGACCAGCACCTCCCCCATGAAGATCCGCACGGCGGCGATGCTCGGCCCGAAGCCGTTGTCTCTCCCGTAATGCACCCCCACCCGATAGAGCACCGGCTCCGGCGCCTCGATCGAGATCCGCTCTGGCCCCCGCGCCAGCGCGTCCTCTTCGAGCCTGGGGTCGTCCGAGGTCTCCCCGCGCTGGCCCCAGTCCGGGCTCGCATTGCGCCAGAAGCAGTCCCCCGGCCTCGTGCCCCACCGCCCGTCGGGGTAGAGCAGGTGCAGGTCAAGGTCGCCGCTGCGATCGTCGTCCTGGATCGGATCTTCAGGGGTCACCCACGTCAGCTCGACGCTCAAGCCCCCGTCCGGCCTCGCGAATACCTCCACCAGCGCGCCCTCGCAGCTCGGCCGGCCCTCCTCGTCGATGACCTGAAGCTCGATCGTGTAGCGCCCCGGGACGTCGACGAAGAGCGAGGGCGCCACCGCGCTCGAAGAGGGCGAGAGCCGCGCGCTGGACGACAGCGGCCGCTCCAGGATCGCCCACTCGTAGGCCGCCACCCCCATCCTCATCGAGTTCGGATCGAAGGACGCGCTGCCGTCCAGCTCGATCGTCCCTGTCCCCTGGATCTCCACCGAAGGCTCAAAAGGCCCGCCCTGCCCCTGGACCCGCGCCCCGGCCACCGCGACCGGGCAGCGACCCAGCGTAAAGGCTTGCCCCACAATCGGAATCTGAACCACGGGCTGCGCCGGGTCGCTCGTCCGCAACACCAGCAGCGCGGCGAATCGCCCGTCCTCCACCGGCGCAAAGGACACCTCCAGCAAGGCGACCTCGCCAGCACCCACTTCGAAGCGCTCCGCGCTCGACACCTGGAAGGGAAAGGCGGGCGCCGGCAAGGCCATCTCGACCTCCAGGGGGCGCTGGCCGCAGTTGAAGATCGAGATCATCGTCGACGCGCGCTGCCCGATCTCGACCCTGCCGAAGTCCACGCTCCCCGGCTCGATGAACGCGCAAGCCTCCAGCGACACCCCCCGACCCGACAGCGGCACGGACACCCCGGATCGCCCCGACACGTCCTCGACCACCAGGGTCGATTCGTAGCCGATGGGCTCCAGCGGGCTGAAGAGGACGACCACCTGCATCGACTCCCCTGGCGCCAGCGCGCCCTGAGCGCTCGACGCCAGCCCAAAAGCCCGCCCACCTTCCACGCGCATCGAGAAGGAGGAGCCCGCGTCGCCCACGTTGACGATCGAAACCTCCACCTCGACCTGCTGGCCGACCTCCAGCTCGCCCACCTCCACCCGCGAAGGGCGGGCGACGAGCGCGGGGCGGCCTGGGGGGTCAGGGCAGGCGCAGGGGCCGAAGACGTCGCCGTCGAGGCAGGTGCGGACGCCCTCGACGTCTATACCCTCACAATCACAAGGGATCTCGTCGCCGATCTGGCATGCGGCGGGCTCGGGCTCAACGACCTGGTTGCTGCTGTAGGCGACCTGATTGTCGCAGCCCCACGCTGCCCCCAGCAGCGCGCTCAGGAGCAAAGGCCCCCATATCCTGTTCGTCATCGCTCTCCAACCACGCTCTGCCCGCGCCCACCATGATGGGGCCTCACGGCCGCGCTTTCAACACCCGCCCTTCTCCACCCTGCGTGTGGGCAGGTTCGCTCGGTGAAGTCACGACCGGGCCGCCCCAGGCTCGCGCCTGGGGCTACAGGTCAGGGATGCCCCTTCGGGGCTCTCGGCGGGGCGTCAATCTGTGCGGCGGCGTGCCCCTCGACACCAGAACCCTCAACCCATCGCGTCCCGAGGGGTCTGTGACAGGCCGCTGCGAAGGCATCCATCCTGTCGAGAGCCCCGCAGGGGCGTCCCTTCGCTGTAGCCCCAGGCGCGAGCCTGGGGCGGCGGGCGAGACGCCGTCGGCATGAGACGCCGTCGACATGATCATCGCCCCAGGCGCGAGCCTGGGGCGGGCCGATCGTGGTCCGTGGGGTATCGTGAGGTGGGGCCTGGTGCGTCGGGACCTTCACTGAGCGAACCTGTGCGCGCGGGGTGGCAGGCGAGCACCCCAGTGCGCTGTGGCACCTGGACTTCCCAGTTGGACAAAGGAGGTGTCAGTCAGTGACACAACAATGACCCGTGTTGACGGGGGGAGGCCGAGAATCCGGGCTCGGCGGCGCTGGCACGGCGGTTGCTTTGTGGTATGAGGGTGGGACTCGCGAAGGAGGAAACGCAATGAAGAAGACCAGATCCCGATGGTGGGGTGCGATGGCGTGCGGGGCGGTGTTGATGACCGCGGTGAGGGTGTGGGCCGCGCCGCCCGAGGGTGGCCGGGTGGCCGAGGGCGTGATCGTGAGGGTGGGTAATGGCGAGGTGATCGTGGATCTGGGTCAGGAGTCGGGCTTGCCGTCGGGGGCGGTGGTGCAGGTCTACCGGAAGGTGGAGGTCAAGCACCCTGTCACGGGCAAGGTGATCGTGGACAGGTTCCCGATCGGGGCGATGGCGCTGTCGGACGTGGGGCGCCTGCTGTCGATCGCGCGGGAGGCCGAGTCGCTCACGAGGGCGCCGGCGGTGGGGGACTTCGTGGTCTTCGAGCCGAAGCCGGGGCGAGCGGCGGCGAAGCCCGACGCGGCTGAGGAGGAGGGCGTCGTGGTGTCGAGGGCGCCCGCTCAGGATGCGGTCGAGGAGGTCTTCGCGCAGACGCTTGGGCGTCCGCTGACGGAGCGGATCGTGCTCTGGGAGAATTACCTCAAGCGATTTCCGGAGAGCCCGCACCTGGACCAGGTCGGCGGCGAGCTGGTCTGGTTGAGGACGGAGCTGGCGCGGAGCCGGGAGTCGCAGGTCCAGAGCAATCCGGAGCCGCTGTTGATGCTGGAGCCGGATCGGCTTGGGACGAGGATGTCGGCGCCGCGGGTGGTGAAGGCCGGCGAGCGGGTGGAGGTCAACGTCTCGGTGATCGAGCGCGAGCTGGCCGAGTCGGTCCGGGTGCTCTGGCGCCAGCGCGGGGATCTTGGTTACGAGACGGTGGTGATGGAGCGGTCGGGGGACTTCAACTGGCGGGCCGATCTGGAGGCCGCGGCGCCGGGGGTGCTGGAGATCTTCGCCGAGGTGGTGCGGACGAACGGGACGCTGCAGGCGACCTCGGGGGCCAAGGCGACGGAGCCGATGGCCATCGAGGTCGAGGCGCCGCCGGGTCCGGGGCCAGGCGAGGGCGGGCGGTCCAGGGCGCGCACGATCGTTGAGTTCGTGGACTTCAAGGCCGGGGAGGGGGTCGATGACTTCGTGCGCATCGAGTCGAGCTTCCGGTATTCGATCGACCGCCCGGTGATCAAGGGCTTCTCGGCCGGGGTGGGGATCTTTCAGGGGGAGGGTGGGTCGCTGGGTGAGGTCGAGCGGGGGGAGACGCGGCGGCGCAATGTCAACTTCGGCTTCGCGGAGCTGGAGCTTGGGCTGCACGAGTACTTCGGGGTGTCGGGGCGAGTGAGCGTGGGCAACCACTTCCAGACGCAGGACGGGACGGCCGAGGGGATCTTCGGGTTCCGGGCCGAGGCGCGGATCGGGGAGGCCGAGGGCACGCGGCTGACGCTGGGGGCGGCGCTGACGGAGGATCTGGGCAACGAGGCCTGGACGGCGCTGACGCTGGACGTGATCGAGGGCTGGCCGATCACGGCGGGCGTCACGGTGACGAACCTGCCCGTGGGCGGCGAGCTGGGCGTGAGCGCGGAGCTGGGCGTGGGATACGCCCTGACCGACTGGCTGGCGCTGTCGCTGCTGACGGGCTGGAACGCCCGGACCATCAACCACTATGGCTTCACCGCGGGCGCCGGCGCCCTGCTGACCTGGTAGGAGGAACCCATGAAGACCTCGATCAACGCGCGCCGCGCCGCGCTCGCTCTCGCGGCCCTCGCCGCGCTCCTGACCCCGACGATCGCGATGGCCGATGACCAGGTCGCGCCCAGGGAGGCCGGCCCCGACGCCCCGCAGGACAGCCCTGCGAAGGACAGCCCCGACAAGCAGGAGGCCCCGCAGGACAGCCCTGCGAAGGACGACCCCGACAAGCAGGAGGCCGGCGCCGCCAAGGGCGGCCCCGAGGCCCCCAACGCGCTGCACACCCCGCCGGCGGCGCTGGAGGCCGGCGAGGCGATGATCCTCAAGGTGGTCGTGGACAGGGACTGGAAGCTGGACAAGCTCTGGGTCGACCTGCGCGGGCGAGGCGGCGCCGAGTGGACGCGCCTGCCCTTGCTGCGCACCGAGGGGGCCGTCTTCGCGGTCCGCGTCCCGCAAGCCATGCTCCAGCCCCCCGGCGTGGAGTACTGCATCGCCTCGGTGGATCTGGAGGGCACGACGCGGGCGCACTTCGCCTCCCAGCAGGCCCCCCACGCGGTGCAGAT
Source organism: Pseudomonadota bacterium (assembly GCA_005804885.1). Classification (GTDB taxonomy): domain Bacteria; phylum Myxococcota_A; class Bradymonadia; order Bradymonadales; genus SYOX01. The sequence continues at coordinate 19,784 of SYOX01000130.1, read as the reverse complement.
CAACGGCGACACGGAGGAGACCCGGCTGGCCGAGCGGCTCTCGATGCACGGCGGGCGGCGCTCGTCGTTCAAGGCCTTCGGCGAGGCGACGCTCTACGGGCGGCGCCTGGAGCTCGTCGAGGGCGGGGCTCGGGAGCGCACGGACGCCTTCAGCGACACCTTCTGGACCTCGGATCTGGAGTACACCTACCGGACCCTCGGCGCGCTCTACGACATCCGCTTCGGCCTGGGCCTGATGCGCGGGCAGCGCTCCACCCTCCAGAACGGCGACGTGGTGATCGGCGGCGGCGGCGATGAAGCCGCCCCTGAGCCCGGCCTCAACTACGGCTGGAGCGAGGCCAACCTGGCGCTGAACCGCAACTTCTCGCTCGGCGGGCGCCTGATCCTCGGGGCCAGCGAGGAGGGCTTCGCCGCGGGCGTCGGCGGGGTGCTCCGCATCGGGGACATCGCCGGCACCCACCTGGCCGTCGGCGGGCAGCTCTTGCAGGACGCCGGCAATGTCGGCTTCATGACCTTCGCCTGGGATACGGTGCCGCGCGCCCCGATGGCCCTGACCATCGAGATCACCGAGCGCCCCGACGCCGACGCCAACCCGCTGGGCACCCGGATGCTCCTCGATCTGGGCTTCGAGGTCGTCGAGGGCCTGACCCTGACGGCCCGGATCGGCTACGCCGCCCGCAACGAGGCCGTCGAGGGCGGCCCGGTCTTTGGCGTCGGCGCCACCTACGAGCGCTGACCCGGCCCGCCCAACCCAGATTTCTTGAACGTTTTCAGCTATTTGATGAGGCGCGCGCCGGCCTTGACGGGGTCAAAGCCCGCCGGCCAGGTGGTCAGGCGGTCGAAGGTGGCGCCGGTCAGGCGCGCGCCGGGCAGCTCCGCGCCCGTGAGGTTGGCGCCCCGGAAGCGGGCGCCGGACAGGTCCGCGTCCTCCAGCCGGCTGTTCTGGAGGTTCGTCTCGGACAGGAGCGCCTTGGAGAGCCGCGCCTCGAAGAGATCAGCGCCGGTCAGGACGGCCGCGGTCAGATCGGCGCCGGACAGGTTGGCCTTGGTCAGGTCGCTCTCGCCGAGGTTGGCCTTGGAGAGCTGCGCGCCGCTCAGGTTGGCCGAGGACGCCAGCGCCTCATAGAGCCGCGCGCCGGAGAGCTGCGCGCCGCTCAGGTCGGCGCCGCTCAGGCGCGCGTTGGTCAAGTCGGCGCCCTCAAGGCGGACCCCCGAGAGCGACGCCTCGGTCAGATAGGCGCCCTTGAGCTGGGCCTCGGCGAGGTTGACGCCGCGGAAGTTGACGCGGACGAGGTCGACCTGCCGAAGATCGACGCCGGACAGGTCGGCGTCGCGCTCGACGGAGAGCACGCCGGAGGCCTTGGCGGCCTGCCGCGCCTCCCGCGCGATCTCCGTCAGCACGCGCACCGCCTCTCCGCGCGCCTTGCGGCTGGCCGCCGGCGGGCAGCGCTGAGGCTCGGCGGTGGCGTCGCAGCCCTGGACGGGATCGTAGAGGATGGAGACGAGCTGGGCGCGGCGAGCCAGCCGCGTCTCGTTGGCCTGAAGGTCGAGCTGCTTCTGGATGGTGCGGTTCTGCTCGGACATCAACGCCGTCTGGACCACGAGGACCGAGGTCGGCAGCGCCGCGACGACCAGCCCGATGACGCTGACCCGCATGAAGCGCGAGAAGGCCGCCGCGCCCATCTGCCCCGCCTCGGTGTGGGGGAAGCCGCGCGGCCCCTCGGGGTCGCCGGCCAGCCAGGACTCCAGCGCCAGCGTGAAATCGCGGGTCCGCCCCGCCAGGTCGCCGCCGAGGAAGACTCCGATCAGCGCCCGCGTCAGCCACCCGGTCGCCTTGCGCTGGCTGGCGGCGGCCCTGCGGTGGCGCTCCAGCGACTCCTCCAGCCCCGTGATGTAATCGTAGAGCGCCGGATCCTCGTCGCGCTGCCGCTCGACCGCCTCGCGCACCCCCTCATCCTGCCGCTGCACCATCCCCCCTCACCCTCAAAAACGCCCTCCCCACCCATCAAGACCAGCGCCGCCTCGCCCATCGACCTCACTGGCCACGGCCTCTCAAGCCCATTGCCGCGCGCTGGCCCCCTCGGCCCTTGATGTACCACCATCGACCGACCGATCATAGCGACCGAGAGATGCCCCAGGCCAGGAGAGCCGCCGATGAGCCCCACCCGACAATGGACCTATGCGCTGCTCCAGCCCGACAGCGCCGAGCGCGCCGCGCTGGCCCTGGCCGGCGACCGCTCGCCCGCCGCGCTCGACGGGCTCTGCGATCTGCTCGAGGCGCCGCCCGCGTCCAGAGCGGCCGTCGCCGCCATCCGGGCCCTGAACGGGTGGCATCACCCCTCGGCCCGCGAGGCGCTGCGGGGCGCGCTGGGCTCGCCCTTCACCGCCGCGCGGATCGAGGCCGTGCGCGCCATGGCCGCCCTCCCCGTCGAGGTCGAGGATCTGGTCGCATGGCGGCGCGTGCTGGCGGGCGACGCGGCCTGGACCGCGCGGCAGGAGGCGGTGGCGGCCCTGCGCCCCTTCCCCGAGGCGAGCCCGTGGCTCGTCGATGCGCTGACGGACCCGCACTGGAGAGTGCGCCAGGATCTGCTGCGGGCGCTCGTCCCGGCCGGCCACCGCGAGCCCGAGCTGCGGCGGCAGGTGGCGCTCCGCGGCGCGTACGAGGGCGGGAGGGCGGCCGGGGCGGCGGCCTTCGCGGCGTGGTGCTGGCGAGAGGAGGGGGGGGCCGAGCCGACGTGGTCGACCTCGGCGCCGATCGACGCCCGCTGGTGGGACGAGGACCCCCCGGCGCTGCGCGAGCGCCTCAAAGCGCTGGCCCGCGACCCCGGCGACGACGACGTCGCGGCGATGCCCGCGCTGCTCGGCGAGGCGGACGAGGGGGTGCGGCGCGAGGCGAGCCAGATCTTGCGGCGGCGGGCCGATCCGGCGGCGCTGATGGCCTGCCTGGGGCTGCTGGCCGATCCGCGCGTGCCCTTCGTCGTCGAGGAGGTCCACGCGCTGCTCGGGCACCTCAACCTCGACCGCCGGGAGGCGCTGGCCTTGCTGGCGCTCAAGGAGGAGGCGCCCGCCTCCGCGCAGCTCTGGGCGCTGGGACAACTCCAGCGCGCCTTCCCCGTGGCGCCCGACTCATGGGCCGGGCGGCGCGTTCAGGATCTTCTCATCAATACAAGCACTTACGAATCGTTCGCCTCGTCTTTGGGCGAGCAGGCGCTCAGGGCCAAGACGACCGGGGCCGAGGCCCGCTGGGTCGAGGCGATCGGGGCCGGGGCGATCGGGGTCGAGGCGCACCGGGCCGAGGCAAGCCGGGTCGAGGCGATCGGGGCCGAGGCGCTGCGGGCCGAGGCGCTGCGGGCGTGGGCGCGGATCGCGGGGGAGGGATCGCGGGCGGCGCTCGTCGCGGCCATGGCCGAAGGGTCGCCGCAGGTGGCGTGCGCGGCGCTGGAGGCCGCCTCGGGGTGGGTCGATCCGGCGTGGATCCAGGCGCAGGGGGCGATGCCGGGCGCCCTCCAGCCTCTCTTCGGCGAGCGCGTCGCGCCGCGCTTCGAAGCTCCCCGACGGGCCAGCCTGGGAGCGCCTGGAGACGACGACGGGGACACCGGCGAGGGGCGCGGAGGGCTCGACGGGGCGAGCGAGCGCGGCGCGGGGGCTGGCGCGGCCGGGGAGCCCGTATGGGGGGCGGAGGCGGCGCGCTGGGTCGAGGCGGTCGAAGCGGCGGAGGGGGCGCGCTCGGTGCGGCGGGCGTGGTGGCGCCTCGCGGCGTCCTGGCCTGGGCCGCAGCCGCCGTCGAGTTGGGCGCCTGCGGTCGACGATCCCGATCCGATCGTGCGCGCGCTGGCGGCCGGCGCGCTGTCGAAGCTCGGCGAGCCGCCCGAGGCGCTTCAGCGCGACCCCGATCGCCGGGTGCGCGAGGCGGCCTTGACGATCGAGCGGGCCGCCGCGATCTGGCCGGCCGCGCGGCTCCAGCCGACGGCCACGACGCCATCGCCGGGGGGCGCCGACACGGGAGGGGGGGCTGGCGCGGGCGAGCATGTCGAGGAGGAGGGATCGTGGCGCGTGCTTCGGCGCGCGGGTCTGCTGCTGCGGCGCCGCCTGATCGACGTCGCGCCGACGCCGCTGGGCAGCCTGGCGCGGGCCGAGCCGGGCGCGCGCGAGCCGCTGGCCCCGGTCGCCGCCCAGGATCGGCGCGTCCCGCTGGGTAGAACGGGGCTGCGGGTGTCGCGGCTGGGGATCTCGGGTCATTACGGGCTGCCGGAGGAGGGCTACGCGCGGGCCGTCGAGGCCGGCGTCAACCTCTTCTTCTGGGAGGCGGAGTACGTGGCGCAGACGCGCTTCTTCGAGCGCCTCACCCCGGCGGCGCGCGCCCCGCTGGTGACGGTCTGCGGCACCTTCGAGGCCGACCCGAAGGCCATCCGGCGCGACCTGGAGCGGGCGCTCAAGGCGCAGCGGGTCGAGGCCATCGGCGTCTTCCTGATCTTCTGGGTTCGCTCGCAAACCCGCGCCGATCTTGATCATCTGGAGCTCCTGCGGCGCTTCGAAGAGGAGGGCCTGATCCTGCGCGGGGGGCTGTCGACCCACCAGCGGCCGCTGGGCGTCGAGGCGCTTCGCCAGGGCTGGGACCCGATGATGGTCCGCCACAGCGCCGCCCACAGAGGCGCCGAGCGCGAGCTGCTGCCCCTGGCCGCCGAGCTCAACGCCGGCGTCATCACCTTCAACAACCTCTGCTACGGCCGGATGCTGCGCCGCCCCCTGCCCGGCGGCCTCGCGCCGCCGAGCGCGGCGGACTGCTACCGCTACACGCTGGCCCAGCCGGGCGTCTCGGCCTGCCTCTCCGCGCCGACGACCCTTGAGCAGCTCGAAGAGAACCTCTTTGCCCTCGACGCGCCGCCGCTGACCCCGCAAGAAGTCGAATCACTGCGCGCCTTTGGCGACGAGGTCCACGCCCACGGCGACGCCTACCGCCGCCTCGTCCGGCGCTGGTAGCGCCGCCGCCAGGGCTCCAGCGAGGGGACCGCTCGGCCCGACGGCGGGCTCTTCGCCGATCACCCGCCGCGCGCCTCGACGCAAGGGGGTCGGCATCAGGCCAGCAGGTCGGCCTCGCCGTTGGACCAGATCAGCAAGGTGGTGGGCAGGGCTTCGAGCAGGGCGTCGTAGCGGGCCTGGAAGGCCTCGTCGTCCTCGGCCGAGGGGGTCTGGAAGCCGAGCAGGACGACGGAGGCGTCCGAGGAGTGGGTCTTGATGGTGAGCTGGACCGTCGCCAGGGGCTCGACGATGAGGGTGGTGACGCTGATCCGGGCGGCGCTGGCGAGCTCCAGCAGGTCGCGGCGGCTCTTGTCGGGGTTCTCGTCGGGGCTGGAGATGCGCAGGATGCGGATCCTGGCCTGGTTCCAGGCCCAGTTGGCGGTCAGCAGGTAGGCCAGGATCAGCATCAAGGAGCCATTGCGCTCGCCGCGCCACCAGATGTCGATCCGCCGGTTCTGACCCTTGGGCAGCCCGCGGTCGTTGACGATGACCTGGCTGACGCCCAGATCGCCGGCCATGCGCAGCAAGGTGTTGAAGGAGGCCGCGCGGCCCTGACGGCTCCAGCCGAGGATCAGCAGGTTGGGCTTGATGGGGCCGATGGAGTGGCACTGGATGAGATGGGACATGCCGTCGTCGAGGGACTCGGAGACGATGACCTCGGGGAAGGCGTTGACGCCGTTGTCGTCGATGTATCGCTGCAGGCGGTCGAGGGCCTCGCGGCGGGTCTGGGCGAGGTGTTCGAAGCGCCCGACGATGATCTCGGCCAGCGTGACGATGCCGCGGCGGCCGGCCAACCAGCTCGCGTAGGCGCTCAGGGTCTGGCGCGACATCGGGTTGCCGGACAGCACCAGGGTGGTGGGGCGCCAGTTCTTCGGGTGAGGGGTCTGGCCGGCGAGCTTGATGAGGTTGGTGCGAACGCGGTTGTAGGTGAAGCCTCGGCGGGCATCGCCGAAGCTGGTGGTGAGCGCCTGTCGCCGGACGTAGAAGAAGGTGACGAGGGTGACCAGGACGGCGCCGACGGCCGCGACGGCGTCGATCAAGAAGGCCACGGTGAAGCAGCCGGCGGCCCCGGCCAGCCCCGTGCTCCAGTGGAAGAAGCGGAAGCGGGGCCTGAAGGAGGGGTTGCCGGAGAAGGACTCCAGGAAGGCGGCCATGTTGGTCATCCCGTAGGTGACCAGGAAGAACATCGACAGGACGGCGGCCACGGCGTTGAGGGCGTCGCCGCCGCCGCCGGCCAGCCACAGGACCCCAAGGGTGAGGCCGAAGGTCAGCCAGAGGCCCCGACGGGGCTCGTCGCCCTTGAGGGTGCCGAAGGCGAAGGGCTTGAGGGCGGGGAAGATGTTGTCGCGCGCCAGCGCCTGGAGGACGCGCGGCGCGCCCATCAGGGAGCCGAGCGCCGAGGAGATCGTGGCGGCGAAGACGCCGGCGACGATGAGAAAGTCGAAGCCGAACAGGGCCTGCTCAAGGAGGCTGCCGTAAGGGGCATCGACGAGCCGATCGCGGCTCTGGGCGCCGCCGGTCAGGACGATCTGGGCGAGGTAGATCAGGCCGCCGACGGCGACGGCGGCCAGCGTGCCGGAGGGGATCGAGCGCGAGGGCTCGCGCAGGTCGCCGGACATGTTGACGCCGGCCATGATGCCGGTGACGGCGGGGAAGAAGATGGCGAAGACGACCCAGAAGTTGATCCCGGACTCGCGGTAGGCCGGCGACCAGTTCGCCTGGAAGGTGGCAACCTCAAAGTGCGCTATCGCGCCTCCGAGCAGCGCCACGACCGAGAGCACCAGGGTGCCCAGGATCACGTACTGGGCCTTGATGGCCCAGGAGGCGCCGACGTGAGTGACGACGAAGAGCACGGCGGCCGTCGCCATCCCGATCGGGACGAACCACTCGGCCAGGCCCGGGAAGCTGACCATCAGGGCCTCGACGAAGCCCAGGATGAAGAAGGGCACCGAGAGGGCCTGGGCCAGAAAGAGCGTCAGCCCGATGGCGCCGCCGAACTCCGGCCCGAGCGAGCGCGAGATCAGGAAGTAGGCGCCGCCGCCCTTGACCCGCGTATTGGTCGAGATGGCCGAGATCGACAGGCTCGTCAGGAAGGTGATCGACGTGCTCAGGAGCAGGATGAGCACCGCCGCCCAGATCCCCGCCTGACCCGTGACGAAGCCCGAGCGCATGTACATGATCACGCCCAGGATTGTCAGGATCGAAGGGGTGAAGACCCCCCCGAAGGTCCCGAAGGCGTTCTTCGACGCAGGCTCTCCGACTTCGACAGGCTCTCGCGTCATGGGATCCCTCAGAGCTTGTCTCCAGGCGCCCGATCACGGCGCCTGATGCGCTTCGCATGGAGCTTCTTATAGCGGACGCAGGTCGAGCTTCTCAACATCGCCGCCGCCGGGTGCCGGTCGCGCCTCGGCCAGCCCTCAACGCCGCTCCGGGCGCTCGACCAGGACGATCCCGCCCGTCACCTCGAAGCCGTGGCCCGTCGCCCGCAGCACCGCGACGAAGATGTCCTCCAGCAAGGCCCCTCGCAGGGACGCCGTCACGGCGCCCTGGACCTCGCCGCCGTAGACGATGTTGACGCCGGCCTCGCGGGCGATCAGCCTCAACACGTCCCTCACGTCGGCTCTGTGGAGCTCCAGATCCACCCGGCGGCGCGGGAAGCGAAACCCGCGCCTCGCCTCCCCCACCCCCGACGCGGCGCCGACCCGGGCCAGCGGCCCGCTCTGCCCCAGGAGCTCAGGGCAGCCGTCGCGATCGTTGATGCCATTGCGATCCTCCGAGGCGCCAGGGCAGCCGTCCTCGGCGTCATCGACGCCGTCCTGGTCGTTGTCGAGGTCCGGGCAGCCGTCCTCATCCTCAAAGCCGTCCAGGTCCTCCTGCGCCTCCGGGCACCGATCCCGCGAGACAAAGGGGCGATCCTCGTCGCGATCAACCGGCTCGCGCTCGACCGCGGCGAGCACCTCCGAGGCCCGGGCCACAGGCGCAAGGGCGACAGGCTCAGGGGCGATCGCTCGGGCCGGCTCGCCCCCCTCGAAGAGCAAGGCCACGGCGGCCAGGATCACGAGCCCACCAGACCCTACGGCCACCGCCGTCCACACCCGCTCGCGGCCCTCCACGCCCATCCTCCCCCTCCTCCTCATCGCCCCCATCATCCTCCCCTGCCCTGACCCCGCCGTCAACCGCGCCGCGAGGCGCTGGCCGCGTCAGAGAGCCGGGCCATGATCAGATCCAGCCCCGCGGCCTCCCCGGAGGCCACCTCGAAGGGCTGCGCCCCGATCACCTCGAAGCCCAGGCGCGCGTAGAAGCGCCGCGCGCCCTCGTTGTGCTCCCAGACGTCCAGACAGACGCTCCCGGCGCGCGCAAGCCGAGGGTGGGCCATCGCCTCCCCCATCAGCCGCCGCCCGATCCCATTATCCTGATGATCGGCGAGCACATAGAGCCGACGAATCTCCTGATCGTCGCCCGAGAGCGGCGCCTGGAGGATCCGCGCGGCCCCGAATTGCACGAAGCCGACCATCTCCCCGGCCGCCAGCGCCACCAGGATCACGTCCTGCCTCATCGCCTCCTCGAAGCGGGGACGCGCCAGGTGCCGAGACAGGTGCGCGGCCCGATCTTCGGGCGAGATCGTCTGCCCGAAGGCCACCGACCACGTCAACGACGCCAGGGCCGACAGCGCGTCGAGGTCGCCCTCGGCGGCCTCTCTGATCACAACCTCCATCGCAACCTCCTTCGCGAGTCGCGGGTTGATCATGTCGATCGGATCGTATTGTATCCACGATGTCGCGACGATGTCTCGACGAGCCGTCAGGACATGCCATCCCGCCATCCTGGCGCACTGGCCAGCCTGAACCCGGCACAAACCAACTGTGCGCTGTCGCCGAGAGGGCTCATGACAGAGACGAAGAACCACCGCCACGTCGCCTTCTTGAGGGCCATCAACGTCGGCGGGCGGCGGGTGACGATGGCCGCGCTCAAGGTCCCCTTCGAGGCGATGGGGCTGGAGCGGGTGTCGACCTTCATCGCCAGCGGCAATGTCATCTTCGACACGCCGGAGGGCGACGCGGCGGCGCTGGAGGCCAGGATCGAGCGGGCGCTGCGCGAGGCCCTGGGCTACGAGGTGGAGACCTTCGTGCGCGCCGCCGAGGAGGTCGCCGAGATCGCCGCGGCGCGCCACTTCCCGACCTTCGACGCCGACCCCGAGGCCTTCCACGTCTACGTGGCCTTCACGCGGAGCGCCATCGGGCAGGAGGCCGCCGAGCGCGTCAAGGCGCTGGAGGGGCAGGTCGAGGTGATCCGCGTCGAGGGCCGGGAGGTCTTCTGGGCGCAGCGCCGAGGGTCGGAGGTCAAGGGGCTGTCGGGGGCGGAGCTTGAGCGCGCGCTGGGCGGCCCCGCGACGGTGCGGAACGTCAACACCGCGCGCCGCATCGCAGCGAGCCACCCTGCGCCGCGTTGAGCGCCCAGGCCGGGCCGAAGAGCCGCGTTGAGAGCGGCCGCTTCGAAAAAGAGAGCGCCGAGGCGTTGACCTCGGCGCTCCCAGGGCGATTTTTTGAGGAACCAACCTCCAGTGAGGACGGCAGCCGCGTCCGTGACATGTCGCGAGCGCGGCTGCTGTTCCTGCAGGAATGTCGCGCAGCGACAAGCCGCGCTGACCTCATCCACGGCGTAACGCCGCAGTGAAAGCTACCTTCAGACCATCGCCCTGATGGAGAGCATATCTGCCCTCAGAGGGGTCGTCAACGGGGCGGCAGGGCGCAGGTCTCGCCCAGGAAGGCGGCCAGATCGGGCAGCGGCGCCGACCGCTCGGTGCGCTGGGCCAGGGCGGGGATGTTGGAGAAGCGGTGCAGGACGACGTAGCCGGCCAGCCTGCGCGACAGGCCCTCGTCGATCTCGGCGCTGGGGGTGCCGTAGGACTCGAAGAGGGCCTTGAGCAGCGCGGGGTTGCCTCGGGTGATGAAGGCCGCCGGCGCCGCGAACTCATAGAGGTGGTGGCCGATCATGGCGTCCCCGAAGTCGAAGAAGCCCACCGCCCGCCACCGCCCGCCGCGCTCGGCCAGCATGACGTGATCCGCGGTGATGTCGGCGCTCATCAGCACGCAGCGCGGCGCGGGGGGGTGGAGCGGCGGGAGCGCGGCGATGAAGGCGGCCAGGTCATCGAGCCAGGGCTCCGTCATGCCGAAGCCGCGCTGCTTCTCGATGCACTCGGCGCGCCGATCCGCCATGAAGGCATCCCAGTCCACGGCCAGCGCGCCGAGGCCGGCCAGCGGCGCGGCGTGGAGCTGGGCCATCAGCGCCCCGAGCTGCTCGACGATCGCCCGCTGATCGACCGGCGGGACCCGGCGCCACACCTGACCGAGCATCTGACCCTCCAGGCGAGTCATCACGAGGTAGGGCCAGCCGTCGATCTCGCCCGAGGCGACCAGGCGAGGCGTCGGCACGGCGAGCTTCCCGTCGAGGTGCTCCATCAGGAGGCGGTCGGGGATCTCGTCCTCGCGCCAGAGCGACGGGTAGAGCTTGATGATGAGGTCGGCGCCGACGCCAAAGACCACGTTCGAGGCCGGCGGGCACATCTTGAGCCTGCCCGAGAGCCCGTGGCGCTGCTGGATGGCCCTCATCGCGGAGAGCCAGACCCCGGCCTCGCGAACCACGAGCCTGTACTCGGCGATGGACGCGATCGAGGGCAGGAGCCGGGCCGGAGTCATGGGCTGGCCTCTCGTAGCGCCGTGGGCGGCGCGCCTGGGGTGCGCCTGGGCGCCCTCAGGGTGGTTCTTCGAGGGTGCGAGTTGGCGTCATCATGGCCCGGCGCTTGAAAAAAAGCCAGCAGATACAACATCTTTTGCGACAGGCCGGCGCGAGGCGGGTATTTTTTAGATCCTTCGGCGGCGTCCGGGCGTGCAAAGGGCCACGCGCCCTGAGGCGCCCTGACGAGACCCCAGAGCCGCCCGCGGGCCCATGAAGATTCAAGGGAGGAGGAGATGGATACCTTGTTGAAGAAGAGCGCGCTGGTGATGCTGGCCGCCGCGATGAGCCTGATGGCCCTGGCGTCGAGCGCCGCGGCCGACGAGATCAAGCCCCAGGTCGAGCGCAGCCACATCGATCTGGTGATCGCGCTGGACACATCCAACAGCATGGACGGCCTGATCGACGCGGCCCGCCAGAAGATCTGGGATCTGGTCAACGAGATGGCCACGGCCCGGCCCACCCCGATCCTGCGGGTCGGGCTCATCTCCTTCGGCAATGACGGCTACCAGGAGGCCGGCTGGACGCGCGTCGATCAGCCGCTGACCGACGACCTGGACGCGATCTACGAAAAGCTCATGGCGCTCAAGACCAACGGGGGCACCGAGTACGTGGGGCGGGCGATCTTCACGGCCCGCACGAAGATGGACTGGCGCAAGGACGCCAAGGCGCTCAAGCTGATCTTCGTGGCTGGCAACGAGGGCGCCGATCAAGACTTCGAGCACCCCTCCGTCAAGGAGGCCGGCCTGATCATCGCCCAGGACATCGTCGTCAACACCATCTACTGCGGCACCGAGACCGACAGCGACGCGAAGGGCTGGCGCGACGTGGCCCAGCGGGCCGACGGCCAGTTCGCCAACATCGCCCCGGACGGCGGCGCCGTCGTCATCGAGACCCCCTTCGACGATCGCCTCGGGGAGCTCAGTTCGAAGCTCAACACGACCTACGTGGCCTACGGCGCCCGCGGCGAGGCCGCCAAGGAGAGCCAGATGGCCATGGACGACAAGGCCGCCGACATGAGCCGCTCGGCCGGCGCCGCCCGCGCCGCGGCCAAGGGCAGCGCCCTGTACCGCAACAGCAAGTGGGACCTCGTCGACGCCCTCGATCAGGGCGAGGTTGACCTGGACGAGGTCGCCGTCGAGGACCTGCCGGACGAGATGAAGGGGATGAAGGGGGCCGAGCGCGAGGCCTTCATCAAGGAGAAGGCCGCCGAGCGCGAGGCCATCCAGAAGGAGATCGCCGCGCTGAACGTCAAGCGCAACGAGCACATCCAGAAGGAGCTCAAGAAGAAGGGCGGCAAGAAGGATCAGGCCTTCGACGCCGCCGTCAGCAAGGCGCTGCGCTCCCAGGCTGGCCGCAAGGGCATCTCCTTCGAGTGACCCGCGATCCTGCCGATCGGCGAGGCGGCGCCAGCTCAAGAGGGCTGGCGCCGCTGCTTTTTCCTGGGGCGCGGGAGACCGCCCGGGCTGGACGGCCTCGGCGGCTCAGACGAAGCGGCGATACGGGGCTGGGCGGGCGGCCTGGGCGGCTCAGACGAAGCGGCGAGCGCCCTTGACGCCGTCGCTGCGCTGGTCGTCGCTGAAGCGGTAGGGCGGGTCGAGCAGCCCGTTGATGCGCTCCATGACCTCATCGACGTAGCCCTGAAATTGATCGCGGTGCGCCTCCTCGGCCTCGAAGCTCAACGGGACGAAGGGGACGTCAATGTGGTGGCGGGCCATCTGGGCGTAGGTGATCGGCGCCCCGATCCGGTAGACGATCCGCCCGTCGCGCGCCCAGGGCGAGCTGCCGGGGTAGCAGAGGTTCGAGCCGCTGCAGCCCACCGGCACCACCGTCGCCCGCGAGGCCAGCGCGATCGCCCCCAGCCCCATATGACCCCGGGAGAGCCGCACCGACCGGGTGCCTTGCGGGAAGATGATCAGATCCAGGCCCCTGTCCATGGCCTGCGCGTTGAGCCCCACGAAGCGGAGCATCATCTCTCGAAAGAGGCGCCTCATGAAGACCGCCCAGGGCTCGCGGGACGGCTCAAAGCGCAGGCCCAGCACGTCGCGGGGCCTGTCGAGCACCGCCGTCGGAATCACCGCCGACGCCCTCGACTCCGGATCCTCCAGCGAGGCCCTGAGCGCCTCGTACTCGGCGTCCTCCGGGGGGCGCCCGACGACCTCCAGGAAGTCCTTGGTGATCAGGTACCCGCGCGAGACCGTCGGGATGTTGTTGGCCGCCAGCATGAACCAGCGCATCAGCGGGTGTTCGAAGTACTTGGCCTTGACCCAGGTCGCCGTAAACCCTCGCCCCACATGCCAGAGGTGGTACTGAAACGGCCAGTAGTTGTAGCGATCGGTGTGGTTCATCGCGAAGATGACCGGCCCGTCCGGGAGCTGCTCGATCCCTTCGACGACGACCTCGACCCGGCCCAGGAGGTGATAGTTTGGCGTCAGGAGCGCCCAGGCTACGACGCTCTGGCAGATGGGCTCCTTGCGAAGCGACACCTCATCGAGCATCTTCAAATCCACCATCGCGCCCCCTCCCCTGCTGCTCTCCCTCCGCTCCAACATAGAGGCCATCGGCCCTCAACGCCAGTGTCATTTGTCGCACATAATTTCAAAACAAAGCATCAATTCAGGAATGGCCCGATCCCAACCCCTGTGTCGACTCAAGTTTTCCAAGGAGGCTACCGACTTGAAGGGACAGGTGACACTTCGCTACCTAGACCTGGACCCTTGTCCAACGGAGGCCGCAGGATGAAACCCGAGCTCGAACTGCAACTGGAGCGCTGCCGCAGCCTCCCGACCTTGCCAGCCGTCGCCCTCCAGGTGCTCAAGCTCTGCCAGAGCGACGAGGTCGACATGCAGGAGCTGGCGCGCACGATCGGCCGCGATCCGGCGCTGACGGCCAAGGTCCTGCGGGTGGCCAACTCGCCGCTCTTCAACATGCGTCGAGAGGTCACGCGGCTCTCCCAGGCGATCGTCTGGCTCGGGGTTCAGTCCGTGCGCACGCTGGCGCTGGGCTTCTCGCTGGTGCAGGACATCAAGACCGCCGATCACCAGGGCTTTGACCACGCCCGCTTCTGGAGGCGCTCGATCGTCTCGGCGGTGGTCGCCCGTGAGCTGGCCACGCACATGGGGCTCGGGAGCTGGGAAGAGACCTTCCTCGGGGCGCTGCTTCAGGACATCGGCATGATCGCGCTGGCCCACGCGACCGAGTCACCCTGGGGTCCTGCGCCTCAGGGCGAGGTGCGCAGGATGAGCCACAGCCGGCTGATCGCGGCCGAGCGTGCGGCCATCGGCAGCGATCACGCCGAGATCGGCGCGTGGCTGGCGCGCAAGTGGGGGCTGCCCGAGCCGCTCCAGGCCGCCATCGCCCAGAGCCACAAGGAGCACATCGACGAGCTCCAGGGCCACCCCGAGGCGACCGGCGTGGCCCGGTGCGTGGCCCTGTCCGGCTGGCTGGCGGACATCTTCGTCGAGGAAGACATCGCCCAGGCCACCGAGGTGGTCAGAGCCCGGGCCATGACCCTCCTCGGGTTCGACCAGGAGGCGCTGACCCCCATCCTGGGCCGGATCGCCGAGGGCCTGCCCGAGGTCTCGACGCTCTTCGAGATCAAGCTCGGCAGCGAGCGGGAGATCGCGGGCATCCTCGATCAGGCCCGCGAGGCGCTCGTGATGCTCAACCTCCAGAGCGATCACCGCGCCAGCCGGGCCGAGAAGGCCATCAGCGACCTCCAGCTCCACACCCTCCAGCTTCAAGAGCGCAGCGACCGCGACGACCTGACGGGGCTCTTTCGCCGCAACCGCATGGAGGAGTTCCTCCTGCACGAGTTCAACCGCTCGACATTCCTCAAGAAACCGCTCAGCGTCATGTTCTGCGACATCGATCACTTCAAGAACGTCAACGACACCTACGGCCACCAGTGCGGCGACGAGGTCCTGGCCTCGGTCGCCGGCCTGCTCAAGCGCGACCTGCGGGACGTCGACATGGCCGCCCGTTACGGCGGCGAGGAGTTCCTGGTCGCCTTGCCCGGCGTCGACGCCAGAGAGGCCGCCCTGGTCGCCGAGCGGCTGCGCTACAGCGTCGAGCGCAGCTCCCCCGCCTCGACCCAGAAGGGCCTTCGCGTGACCATCTCGGTCGGCTTCGCCACCTTGAGCGAACCCGGGCGCTACCCCGACCCCGCCGGCCTCGTGCGCGCCGCCGACGAGGCCCTCTACAAGGCCAAGCGCACTGGCCGCAACCGCGTCATCGGCTCCGAGCACTTCCTGCACGCCGTCTGCGCCTGAGCGCCCCGGCCTCGGCCAGAAGCCGTCTGGAAACCCCAGCCGTCGCTGTGAGGGTCCAAAGCGGCCATCTGCGGCTCGGACTCGGTCGGGCGCTGCCCCGTCCCTCCATCGTCCCGTCCACATCGGTCCACTCTCGCCCTCCCACGGCTCGCCCCTCCCGGACAGCCTCTCAAAAGAGCGCCAGCGGCCGCTGGCGCGGCCAGATCACGGCGGGGTCAAGCCCCAGCCAGGACGCCGCGCTGCCCAGGTAGGCCCCCAGCTCCACGCCGTGCCTGAGATCCTCGCCGAGCAGATCGTCCAGCCCAGGCTGCTTGCCGTGGAGGCCACCCTTGATCGCGCCGCCCAGGACGAGGTGCGGCGCGCTGGTGCCGTGATCGGTCCCGCCGGCCTTGTTCTCGCGCGGGCGGCGGCCGAACTCCGAGATCGTCATCACCATCACCTGCCCCCAGAGGTCGGCGCGCAGCAGCTCCGAGCGCAGCGCCGCCAGCCCCTCGGCCAGCTCGACCAGCAAGCGATCGTGCACCCCCCGCTGGCCCGCGTGCGTGTCAAAGCCCCGATGGACCACCTTGTAAACAGGGACTTGGACCTGTGCGACGATCGCCCGGGCCACCAGCCCCAGCTGTTGCCCCACGGAGGTCTGCGGGAAGCGCGTCTTGACCTCCGCCGAGCGCGCCACGGCCTCCTGCACCCGGTTTGCCCTCGCCTGGCGCTCGTCGCGCAGCCCGATCAGGTGCTTGAGCGGCGCAGAGGTGCCCGAGCGGCTCCTGAGCCGGTCAGACTCCTGCGCCTCCTGGACCAGCAAGGCGTGAGGCATCAGCCGCGCGGCCTGATCGCCGGCCCCCTCCATCGGCCCCGCCGCGCCCATCCCCAGGATCGCCGCCTGCGCCAGCGCCCCCGCCGGCGGCGACCCGGCCAGCAGCCGCGCCAGCCACCCCTGGCCTGCGCCCCCGCCGACCCCGCCCTCGTCCCAGAAGGCCGCCGCCCTCAAGTGATCCTGCGGCGCGGCGGTGTCGCCGACCCCCTGAACCACGGCCAGCTCGCCGCCGTCCCAGGCGTACATCAAGGTCGCCAGCGCCGGGTTGAACCCCACCTGCTCGTCGAGCTTGAGCGCCGCCCCCGACGCCAGCCCCAGCGTCGGCCTCATCGCCGCCAGCGCCGCGTGCGCCCCAGCCTCCACCGGCGGCACCATGCCGAGCCCGTCATTGCCCCCGACGAGCTCGACGATGACCAGACGCCGACCGCCCGACGCGCCCGCCATCGAGATCGCTGGCCCAGCCGCCAGCGCCAGCGGCGCCGACGCCGCGAGCTTGACGAAGGATCTCCGATCCATCTCTCGCCCCCCCCTCAGGTCAGCTGGAAGCCCGGCTCAAGCATCAAGTGCAAGATGAGCTCGTGCGGGCTGAACTCCACCGGCGGCTCCACCAGCGGCTTCCCCGCCAGCAACACCCGGACGGCCTCATCCCGGGCGCGCTCGGCCGAGAGCGTCGGCTTGCCCAGCCATGTCTTGAGCGCCACCTCGTCCCAGGTCGGCGCCCGCTGCAGCTGGCCCGACTCACGCAGCAGCGCCCGCGACCAACGATGGCGCGCGTCCATCGAGGCCGCCGTCAACCACCCCACGCCCGCCGGCCACCCCGCCGCAGGAGGGTCCACCAGGTCCTGACCGAGCGCCGCGCAGGCCCTCGCCACGGTCGGCCAGTGCTCCACCTCCAGGTAGAGCATGGAGATGGCCCCGACCAGCAGCTCGACCGGCGACTTGACCGCCTCCCCGAAGCGCGATGCGTCCCGGATGGCCTCGTGGCCCAGCAAGCTCGCCAGCAGCGGCTTCATCATGAGATCCTCGGCCCGCCACGCCGTCGCCAGCCGGGCGCGCTCGGCGGCGTCGGGGCCGGGCGCGCCGATCAAGCCCAGCCAGAGCAGCTCGACCACCCGCTCCGAGGTCCGCGGGTCCGCCAGCAGCAGGTTGACGACGTCCGTCCCGTTGTACTTTCCGCTCCCGCCCAGAAAGCGCCTGTCCTCGGAGCGATGCGCGGCCCCATCATAGCGAAACGCCCCGTTGCGCGGGTCAACCCCCCACCCCGTCAAGGCCCCCGCCGCGCCCCTCACGTCCTCCTCTTCACCCTGGCCCGGCCCGATCGTCGCCTCCAGCAGCGCCCGCGCCAGGCCCTCGCCAGGATCGGCCTTGAGCGCGCCCGGACCCCCGCGCGAGAGGATGAAGGCCGGATCGGAGACGATCCCGAGCAGCAGCGCCTTGAAGTCCCCGCCGACGTGCTTCCTCAAGAGCGCCAGATGGCGGGCCAGCAAGGGCGGATAGGGCGCCCGCGCGAAGCTCGACCCGAAGTGCTCGAAGAAGATCAAGACCAGCCGCTCGGTCAAGGGCGAGGTCGTCTCGACCATCTCGCGCAACCACCAGCCCGAGAGCTCGACGGCCTGCTCGCGCTCGCCCCCCCCGGAGCGCCGCTTGTCCAGCGCCACGCTCTGCTCGGCCCACGCCAGCGGCTGCGTCCGGGAGGTGTCGCGCAGATCGTCGATCAAGAACTTGATCGTGGTCTCGGAGCCCCGCCGCAGCGCCCTGCTCAACGCCGCCGGGGTCGCCCCGAAGCCCACGCGGTGAAGAAGATGTCTGGCCTCCGCGAACTCCATGCCCGACGCTCCGCTGCAGCGACGCCCTGCCGCCCGGATCGATTCTGCCCACAGCCTCTCCCCGACGCAAGCGACGCCCGATGACCCCAAGGGCCACAGGCCACCCCCGCCGCCTCAGCCAGCGCCCTCTTCGTCGATCCCTCGGCCCGGCCCGGACTCCTGGCCCGCCGCCCCCCCGCCGCCTCAGCCAGCGCCCTCAGGCACGCAGGCTCGACTGCTTGCGACCGCCGCCGCCGCTCCTGACCCCCCTGCCGCCTCAGCCAGCGTCCTCGGGCGTGTCAGGGGCCGCGTCTCCGTTCTCCCCGTCCTCGACGGCGTCTCCAACATCATCGCCAGGATCACCGCCGTCGGAGGCGTCGCCGTCCATGTCGCCGTCGGCCTCCTCGACGTCGCCGCCGTCGCCCCCCGCGTCGCTGGGCTCAGGCTCGCCCTCCGGTTCCCCCTCCGGCTCGGCCTCAGGCTGGCCTTCGGGTTCGCCCTCCGGCTGGCCTTCGGGCTGCCCCTCGGGTGAGGCCTCCGGCGCAGGCTCGGGCTCGACGAGGTTGTTGTCCCCATCGCCAGGGTTGCCGACGTGCGTGCCGACCTGATCGGAGCACGAGAGGATCATCGCCGCCGCGAGCAGCGCCCAAAGGAGATTCCGATGTAAATTCATGGATCTTGCTCTCCTTCAACCTGATTGAGCGGGAAGAACTGCATGTTGAGCTGGTAGACCCTCGTCGGCCGCTCGTCGCTGTCACCAAGCTCCATGAGGACCTCCCAGAAGGCGTGGATGCGCGCCTTGAAGTCCGCCACCCGCTCCGGCGCGATGCACACCGTCAGCGCGCTGATGTCCCGATGCTCCCGGCTGACCAGCTCGATGGACTCCGAGGCCCGCTCCAGCATCTGCCGATGGTAATTGACGATCGCCAGCGAGCGCACCTCGTGCCCCGTCGTCACGCTCGCCTCGCCGCGATGGAGCTTCCCGCACTCGTCTCGCGACAGCAGCCCCAGCTCCAGCAACATCTCCAGGCCCTCCTGGGCCTGCCTGGGCGCGATCGGAGGCAGGAGCTGCCCGGCGATCCAGGCCGGATCCTCGATGAAGTCGGCGCGGGCGACCATCTCCCGGATCGCCGGATAGTACCAGCGCGACAGGTACATGAAGTAGCCGTGCTCCAGGCGCCGCGCCTTCCGAAAGCGCCGACTGGCCGACACCCGCTCGAAGGCCTTGTTCTTCTCCTGGGCCGAGGTGGCCTGGTTGAAGGCCACCAGATCGCCAAAGAAGCGCCGCTCCGACTCGCTCAACTTCAACGCCACCGCGAAGCGCTCGACGCTGTCCGCGCTGATGTTCCGCTTGCCCTCGATGACCAGCTTCAAGAAGTTGGGCGACGTGAAGCCCGCCTTGCGCGAGAAGTAACGGTACGAGAAGGCCGGCATGTTCGCCTTGGCCGCCTCGTAATAGGCCCGCAGATACTCCCGATAGTCGAGGAACCCCGCGATGTCCGGCGCCCAATCAACCATTCACCCCTCCATCTACAATCCAGAATACGATACAGCCCCCACAAACTCAAGCCTCGCCCGATAACAACGACCTCAACCCGCTCACCATGACCTCGATGTCATATCCAAAATCGATGACTTGAATACACCTTGGATACACCTTGGAGGCCGCTCGCGCCAGCCCCGGCCCTTGAGGAGGCCGCGCCCAAGGCCGAAGGGCCCCCAGGGGCTGACACCCTGCGCTCAACGCGGGCCTCTCGCGCTGCGACATGGATGTCAGAGTCAGGTTCACGGGCGCAAGATCCCGGCCAAAGGCATCAGGTCACGGCGCTGCAAGACCCGAAGGCACAGCGCGGGGGCTGCAAGACCCGAAGGCACAGCGCGAGGGCTGCAAGGCCCGAAGGCACAGTGCGGGGGCTGCAAGGCCCGAAGCCGGGCGCACCGTGAAGCCTGTCGGCGCGCCGCCATCGAGGCTCAGTCGGCGGGCCAGGGGTCCTCGTCGACGCCGGAGTCCTCGGGGGACTGGCCGCCGTTGGCGATGATGACCTCGATGAGCTGCTCCATCAGTTCGATGTCCAGCACGATGTCCTCGTCGCCCTCACCCCCGTTGGCGCTGTCCTCGTAATCCTCCGACGCCGCGATCAG
>SYOX01000129.1 GCA_005804885.1 Pseudomonadota bacterium | reverse complement strand
GGCGCTCGGGCGGCGCGCGGGCGTCGAGTCGCTGGACGTGGCGCTGGAGTCGACGCGGCGCGGCGCGGAGGCCGGTCTGCGATCCTCTCAGGAGGCGCTGGGCCGCGCCGAGGCGGCCGCGGGCGGCGCGGCGGGCGATCGCCCAGACACGCGCGCGATCGCGCAGGACAGCGCGAGGGACAGCGCCCGGAGGGTCTCCTCGGAGTTGACGTCCCGGCTGATGAGCCGCACCCGATCGCGCCCGCTGTCCGCCCTGCCGGCCATGGGGTCGACGCGGGTGCTGGTCGAGGGCGAGGAGGCTGCGCCGGGCTTCGAGGAGGCCTTTGAGGGCGCTGGGGCGCGGCGGCCGGGCGAGAGCATGTGGGGTCAGGTCAACCGGCGCCTCGCGCGGGGATCGTCGGAGGAGCCGCAGGCGGCGAGGCGAGGGGCGGCGCCGGGGCCGGATATGGCGCGGCTGGGGAGGCTCATCGAGCAGGGGGCGCAGAGCATCGGCGTCCAGGTCGCCCAGGCCAGCGCGGCGGCGCCGCAGTCGAGCGGCGGCCTGGGCTTTGCGCCGGCGGGCGCGGCGGCGCTGGCGACGCCGAGGTTGGCGGGGATGCCGGGGCGGATCCACGCGGATCTGTCGTCGGCGAGGATGCGCGGCCTCTACATGCCGATCCTGGCGCGGATGACGAGCCGGACGCCGGGTGCGCCGAGGGCGATGGCCGACCAGGAGCCGCTGCTCAAGGCCAACGATCACCGTCGCAAGGAGCTGGTCGAGGGGCTGGCCAACCCGCAGTCGCTCTTCGCGGCGCTGCTCGGGGACGTGGGGCTGCGGCTGATCGAGGAGAAGCCGGAGGTGGCCGACAGGCTGCAGGCCAGCCTCAAGCCCATCGCGGGCCTGCTGCCTTCGGTCGGCGAGGAATCGCTCAAGGTGGTGCAGAAGTACACCGAGCGGATGCGGCGGACGGTGGAGACGTGGTTCGGCTCGGGCAGCGAGGAGGGGGTCGAGCGCGGCAGGAACGAGCCGGTGTTGACCGAGGGAGGCGGCGCGGCGCGGACGGCGGGCGATTACATCGGCGGGCCCTTCGCCATCGACGTCCACGGCGCCGGGGAGTCCACCGGGGATCTGGTGCGGGCGCAGGCCGACCGGATCGAGCGGAAGCTCCAGATGGAGCGCAGGACGGTGGACACGACGCTGCTGGACAAGGTCAGCAAGATGGTGGGCAAGAAGCCCACCCGGCAGGTCGAGTCCTTCGCGGGCCCTGTGTCGTCCGAGATCGCCCGGGAGATGGGGGCCAAGGCCTTCACGATCGGCAGCACGATGTTCTTGCCGGGCAACTCGGATCAGGCCCTCAAGGCCCACGAGATGGTCCACGCCATCGACGCCAACGACGACGCCCACCCGCGCAAGATCGAGGATGAGGAGCGCGTGGCCTACGGCGTCCAGGGGATCGTCGCCGAGGGCGAGAAGTCCATGGACCGGGCCATGCAGGCCGCGATGGACAGGATGGATCTGGCCAAGGAGCGCAACATCCCCGCGATGCGGCTGCCCAACGAGCCCGGGGGGACCTCGGGCACGGCCGACCCCGATCCTGGCCGGCGACAGTCCAACCCCAAGGATCAAGCCGTCAAGGAGGAGCAGGTCATCGAGGCCATCGCCGACGCTGTCGAGTCGATGCTCGGCTTCGAGGCCAACCTCGATCAGGAGCGCTTCGGCAACGGGTACTGATGAAGGGGCTCATGGGTGAAATGACATCGAAGCGCGGCGCCCCCTCGCGGGCGCGGGGCGACAGGCGCCTCGTCGCGGTCCTGGGGATGATGGGCCTGGCGCTTGGGGCCTGCGCGGCGGGCTGCGTCGGCGAGTTTGAAGAGGCCGGCGGCTTCATCGGCGTGGTCGACGGCCAGGAGTTTACGATCCGCTCGGGTCGCGCCGAGCCTGTCGGCGACGGGCTGGAGATCATCCTGAGCGACGCCGAGGGCGACGGCTGCGACGGCGGGCTCATCGAGCCGGTCGGCAACCGCAAGGTGATCCTGAGCGCCAACGAGGCGGCGGAGGGCCGCTACGCGACCTCCGAGGGCGCCCAGATCTCGATCCAGATCAAGAACGACGCCCAGGTCTTCACCTCCCGGGACGCGACCGGCTCCTTCCAGCTGGAGCTCGTCGAGCTGACCGAGGGGGGCGAGGTCTCAGGGACCGTCAGCGGCGTCAGCGACGAGGGCGACGACCTCGACGGCTCCTTCTTCGTGACATTTTGCCCCTGAAGGCGGGGGGCTTCTCTGCCCCTGAAGGCGGGGGACTTCTCTGCCCCTGAAGGCGGGGGGCTGCTCTGCTCGTGGAAGTGAGGGGCTCTTCTGCCCATGAGGCGGGGGGCTTCTCTGCCCCTGATCTCAGCGCCCGATGCCAAGCAGGACGAGGCCCATCGGGATGATGCAGGCCAGCATCGCGCGGCCCACGCTCAGATCATGGATGATGCGCAAGCCCGCGAATTGCGCCGAGATTTGCACAAAGACGGACAAGAAGACCCCGACGAAGGGGATGAGGTTGAGCAGGAGCGCGCCCGTGGAGTAGGCGAAGATCTGGAAGGTCTTGCGCAGCGGCGCCTTGCCCCCGACCAGGCGGACGGCCAGGTGAAGGACGAGGGTGTTGAGGCCGAGGTAGAAGACGGCGTAGAAGGGGACGCTGATGACCTGGGCCACCTCGACGATGGCGATCGGGATGCCCTGCTCGCGCGCCATCTCCCGAATCGGCTCCTGCCCCGGGAGATCGAAGGTGATCTGCCAGACGATGGCCATCAAGAGGCCAAAGGCGGCGCAGAGGTAGCCAAAGACGAGGGGCCGCAAGAGGGCCCTGGAGGGGATCAGGCGGGTGAAGAACTCCACGGGGGTCAACGCCAGCAGCCGGAAGGTCTCCAACAGCCGGGCGAAGAAGCCTTGCGCGCTGCGGACATCCTCCAGGGGGACCGGAGGCAGCCCCATCGAGGCGCCCTGCGCCCCCTGGCCCTCCTGCGGGGCCCGCGCGCCGTCGAGGCAGTCTGGGCAGACCGCGAGGCCGTCGTCGTCGCTGTCGTGACAACGAAGGCAGAGGGGCGAGTCGCACCGGGTGCAAAGCGCCAGGGCGCGGGCGCGGGGGTGCGTCGCGCACATCAGAGCGGGCGGGGCCTTGAAGGGCGTGGCCTGGAGGTTGGTCGTCAGATCCGCCTCGCGTCGGTGGAGCGGCCTTCGCGAAGGCCGCCAAGGTCGGGGTGGATGACCGAGACCGAGGGCGCGCGGGGCGCCGTCGAGGCGGCTCGGTCGGGATCAGCGGTTCTTCTTGCGGCTCTTCGTGGCAGAGCGTCGCCGACGCTTGTCGCGGTTCTTGGCCGCGGTGCTGCGATCGGCGTCCTTATTCTTGTTGACGGGGGCCTTGACGCCGGGCGGCGTGAAGCCGGGCGGGAGGCCCGGGATCCTGCCGCCAAAGCCCGGCATGCCCGGCATCCCTGGCATCCCAGGCATCCCCGGCATCCCAGGCATCCCCTTCATCCCTGGCATCCCGGGCATCCCAGGCATCCCAGGCATCCCAGGCATCCCGCCGCCGCCGCCGAACATTTCGAAGAGGCCGCCGAGGTCCATGTCCTTCATCTGGCGCAGCTGGTTGAGCTGCTTGAAGCCGGGCATGTTGGCCAGGAAGCCGCCGCCGCCCATCTGCCCGAGCTGCTGGAGCATGCCGCGCATGAGGTTGAACTTCTGGATGAGATCCTGGACCTCCTTCTCGGTGCGGCCGGATCCTCGGGCGATGCGGCGCCAGCGGGTGACCGAGCCCTTGAGGAGGTCGGGCTGTCGGCGCTCCTTGCGGGTCATCGACTGGATCATGGCCTTGACCTTGACCAGCTCATCGTCGCTGATCTCGGCGCCGGGGGGCATCTGCCCGCCGAACATCGGCATCATCTCCATGATCTCGCTCATGGAGCCGAGCTTCTTGATCTGCTGGATCTGGGCCAGGAAGTCGTCGTAGGTGAACTCCCCCTGGAGCATCCGCATGGCGTTGACTTCGGCCTCGGCGGCCTCGTCCTCGCTGATCTTGCGCTCAAAGCGCCCCATGAGGCCGACGACGTCGCCGAAGCCCAGGATCCGGCTGGCGAAGCCGTCGGGCCGGAAGGGCTCCAGGGCGTCGAGGCCCTCGCCGAGGCCCACGAACTTGATGGGCTTGCCGGTGACCTCCTTGATCGAGAGGGCGGCGCCGCCTCGGGCGTCGCCGTCGAGCTTGGTCATGATGAAGCCGTCGAGCTCAAGGCGATCGTTGAACTCCTTGGCCGTGTTGACGTCGTCCTGGCCGATCATGGCGTCGACGACGAGGAAGATGTTCTCGGGCCTGGTGCGCTTGACGATCTCTTCGAGCTCCAGCATCAGGAGGTCGTCGACCGCCAGGCGCCCGGCGGTGTCGAAGATGACCAGATCGCAGCCCTGCTTCTTGGCCTCGATCAGCGCGCGCTCGCAGATGTCCGGCGGGTCGCCGTCCTTCTCGAAGTAGACCGGGACGCCGAGGGTCTGACCGAGCACCCGGAGCTGCTCGAGGGCGGCGGGGCGGTAGACGTCGGCGGCCACGAGCATGGGCTTGCGGCCGTGCTGGGTGCTGAGGTAGCGGGCCAGCTTGCCCGTCGTGGTCGTCTTTCCGGTCCCCTGGAGGCCCACCATCATGATCTTGGTCGGGCCGACGCGGGGGTTCTGGAAGACGACGGAGGTGTCGACCGGCCCCATGAGGTTTTCAAGCTCATCGTGGCAGATCTTGATGAAGTGATCGCCCGGCGAGACGGTCATGGACTTGTCGCGCGTCCGGACGTTGACGATCTCGCCGAGGGCCTTGTCCTTGACCTTCTTGACGAACTGCTTGGCGATCAGGAAGTTGACGTCGGCCTCAAGCAGGCTCAGTCGGATGTCGCGCAGCGCGTCGGAGATGTTCTCCTCGGTCAGCTCTCGCTTGCCTTGAAATCGGTTCTTGACGTCGCGGAAGCCCCTCGCGACCACATCAAACATTGGCATTTGGGCAACTCCAGTGGGGCATGATGAGAAGGATCCTGTTGAAGGTGGCCAGCGACGCGGCGCGCGGCGGGCGCCACGGGCGGCGCACAAGCAGGCGCGCGATCCCGCCAGCACGGCTTCGGAGGATAAACACCGGCCCTCCGGGTGTCAACCACAAGCGCGCCCGCGCTCGCCTTGACCCACGAGCCCTCAAGAGGCTAGCTTCTTGCGGCGTTGTCGACGCTCGACGGCGGCCAGCCCACAGGCCTCCCTGACGCCCACCCCCGAACAAGGAAGCCCATGACTCGAAGGATGACGCCCCCCGCAGCCCTCAAGACCGCCGCCCTCATCCTTGCCCTCGCGTTGGGGCTCGGCCTGTCGGCCTGCAAGCGAAAGCCCGAGGATCTCGAGGTCTGGCGCCCGAGCAAGGCCAAGAACGGCCTTGAGAAGCTCGGCCTGTGGATCGCCTCGCCGGACGAGCTGATGCCGACCCGGCTCAGGGCGGCCGAGATCCTGATGGAGGAGGAGTACGCCTACTCCGTCGACATCGCCCTGGAGAAGTGCTCCGACGCCGACAAGCAGGCGATCCTCGCCCACACGGTGCCGCTGGCGCTGGGCTGGTACAAGACCGGCGACGCGACCGTGGAGGCCTACCAGGAGGCGCGCAGCAAGCAGGTCGTCGGCAAGGACGGGGCCTACTTCCTGCTCAAGCACGTCACCAAGGCCGAGGACAAGGAGGCCCTGGAGGGGGTCCTGATCGACTGGCTCACGGGCGACTACTTCACCCGCGACCAGATGGGCAAGGTCAAGCTCAACCAGATCGCCGAGATGATGGGATCTCGATCGGCCCCGCCCCTGCTCAAGGCCCTGGACGACCCCAAGAATGGCCAGACGCAGCTGGCCCAGATGCTCCGTGCCATCAACGACCCCGCCGTCAAGAAGGACGTGGCGCTCGCGCTGGTCAAGCAGGCCGAGGCGACGCTGCCGACCATCGACAAGGATCTCGAGACGGCGCTGCTGGAGGAGGACCACGAGGCCGTCGTGCCCTTCTTCGTCAAGATCGTCCCGATGGAGGAGATCGACGCGGAGCTGCGCTCTGCGGCCTTCGAACGCGTCCGCGTCATCAAGGGCAAGGCCTCGATGCCGATCTTCCTGGAGTGGGTCAAGAACGGCTCCGAGATTCTGCGGTGGCTGGCCATCCAGGGCATCGCCGAGACGCAGGGCAAGGCCGGCCTCGGCCCGATCCTGGCCAGCCTGCCCCTCAAGGGCACTTACGGCGAGGGCGACCCGGAGGGCTTCAAGGGCGAGGCGGAGCGCTTCTGCTCGGTGGAGGTCAAGGAGATGAAGGAGACCGAGCCGGTCTTCATC
This sequence comes from Pseudomonadota bacterium, assembly GCA_005804885.1. Taxonomy (GTDB): domain Bacteria; phylum Myxococcota_A; class Bradymonadia; order Bradymonadales; genus SYOX01. The sequence goes on along the minus strand of SYOX01000129.1, from coordinate 20,870 downwards.
CAGCAGCTGGAGTCGGGCTCATGGCCGGCCAAGGCGATCTCGATGTGCTGCCTTCAGTTCGTCGGCTCGGCCGCCTCTCGACCGGCCGTCGAGAAGCTCAAGGACGACAAGACCGAGATCCCCAACTGGGGCTCGGAGGTCAAGACGCTCGGCGATCTGGCGGCAAAGACCCTGGAGAAGTTGCCCAACTGAGCGGAATGCTTGACGACCTCGGCCGTGTTGGGACACCGTGTCGGGTGATCTCAACCTGCCCTGGGTGTGGGCCAGAGTCCGTGGGACCTGCGCAGTGATCGTCTTCATCACAAGGCTCTTTGGCGGGCAAAAGAAGAAGGCCCGGTCGTGGCCCCCGTCGACGCCGATCGCGGAGATCCCGGACGAGACCTTGATGTTCATGTACGCCGAGGGCACCGCCGAGGCCTTCGCGGTCCTGCTCTCGCGCCACGAGCGCGGCGTCTACAACTTCATCCTGCGCTCGACCCACAACGCGGCCCTGTCCGAGGATCTGACCCAGGAGGTCTTCCTGCGCGTGGTCCGCTCGGCGCCCAAGTACAAGAAATCAGCCCGCTTTACGACCTGGCTCTACACGATAGCGCGCAACATCTGCATCGACCGCTCCCGGCGCGCCTCCCGGCGCAAGGAGGTCTCGCTCAACCGCGCCATCGGCACCGACGACGACGAGGGCGGCAAGACCTTCCTGGACAACCTCAACGACGAGCGGGCCGAGGCCGGCAATGTGTCCCTGGTCCGCGAGCAGTTCCGCGATCGCCTCAAGGTCGCCCTCGAAGCCCTGCCCGAGGAGCAGCGCGAGGTCTTCTTGCTGCGCGAGGTCTCGGGGCTCAAGTTCCGCGAGATCGCCGACATCGTCGGCGTGCCTGAGAACACCATCAAGAGCCGGATGCGCTACGCTCTGGAGACGCTGCGCGGCTACATGGAGGAGTTTCGAGGCTACTCCTTTGATCTGGACGAGCAGCACGAGGTGGGGGGGTCGGTCTGATGGGCGCCAGGACTCTTTTTCAGGCCCACTTAGATCGCCCTCGGCGGCCTTGCGTTCAAGCCCCCGTGTGGAGGACGGCTGCCTGGCGCCTCCGCACACAAGAGGAGATGGACAAGACGATCGACGGCCCCAACCTTGACGAGGGAGACGTCGATCGCACGACACGAGACAGCCCGATGACAGCCGCCAATCGCCTTGCGGTTGAGGCGCGTTCATCGAGCAGGGCCCGCCACCTTGCGGGAGGTCCCTTGTGATGAATTGCGAGACATGTAGACAGCACCTCCTCGACTACGCCTACGAGGAGCTGCCGCCGGAGATTGAGCGCCAGGTCGCCGAGGCCCTCAAGGGCTGCCCGACCTGCCAGCGCGAGCTGGCCCAGATCACGCTCGTCCGCAAGGCCTTCGGCGAGGCGATGCCTTTGATCGAGCCGCCGGCCTCGCTCAGCGCCAACATCCTGCGAGAGGCTCGCCTCAAGGCCCACGCCGACCAGGAGCAGTCCGAGCGCTCCATCATCGCCCGCCTCCAGGCCATGATCTTCCACCCCGGCTTTGCCACCGCCGCCCTCGTCGCGCTGGTCGCCGTGGGCATCTTCATCGTCGTCGGCGACGAGGCCCGCCGACCCGACGAGGCCATGGTCGGGGAGAAGGCCGCCGCCACGCGCCACCAGCCCGCTGCGGCGAGCCCCGCCGCCGAAGCCCAGCAGCCGCCGCCCTCGGCGATCGAGGAGGCCGCCGAGGCCCCGATGGGCGCCGCCGAGTTCGGCGACAAGGGAGAGGGGCGCAAGGAGGACGCGCCCGCCGCGGCCCTCGACGGCGCCGTGTCCGCCGGCGTCAAGGCCGAGGCCCCCGCCCAGGCCATCCCCCCCATGGTCAATGAGGGGGACCTCGACCCCACGGCGCGCGACAGCGCCCTGGCCCAGGGGAACAAGAATCAAGAGGCGAAGGACTCCAAGCCCCTCGACGACGTGATCCGACAGGCCGAGCAGCCCGGATCGGCCTCCAACTTCTTCGACGTGGCCGACGACAAGGCCTCGGAGCTCGACGAGGAGGGCGGCGCAGATCGAGGCGAGGCCCTGGCCAAGGAGAAGGTCGCCCCCAGAGAGCCCCAGCGCGATGAGGCCGCCAACGAGCGCTCCAAGCGCGAGGAGCAGGAGGCCTGGACGGTCCAGAAGGGCATGTCCAGAGCGCAGACCGGCGCCCAGCTCGGCGTCGCCGACCTCAACGCGCCCAGCGCCGATCCCGACGGATCGGCGAGCGTCCGGGGCGGTGGGGGCCGATCGAGCTACGACCAGAAGTCGGGGGCCTCGAACGACGCCTACCTCAACTCTCAGGCCGAGAGCCTGACGGGCCCCGAGGATCGCTACAACTCCGGCCTGAGCCGCTACAACGTCGGCGACTACCGGGGCGCCATCACCGAGTTCGACGCCTTCATGAACTCGGCGCCCTCCAGCTCGAACTACTACGCGCTGGCGCTCTACCACCGAGGCCGCAGCCTCTACAACCAGGGCAGCCACGCGGCCGCCGTCGGCTCCTTCCGCAAGGTCATCGCCGAGCACCCCGGCAGCGACAAGGCCAGCGAGGCGCGCTACTGGCTGGCGCAGTCGCTCCTGCGCCTTGATCCCGAGAGCCAGGAGGCGCTGGCCCTGCTGGAGTCGCTGGCCCAGGGCTCCGGCGGGCTCGCCGACCGCGCCCGAGGCGACATCGACCGCGCCTTTGGCAAGCGCAGCGACAAGCGGCCGAGCAAGCCTGCCAACCGCAAAGATTCCGCCGCTCCTAAGAAGAGCATGGAGAAGTCCTACGACTACGACGAGATCGACAAGCCCGTCCAGGCCGTCGAGTAGACCGCAGCCCGGCGCCTGGCTCCGGCGCGTGCGCCGCCTCGGCCTGCCGCTGCTGGCCCCGGCGGTGATCGTCGCGCTGTGGGCTGGCCTGCGCGGCGCCGAGCCCGAGGCCCCGGAGGGCTTCACGGTCCTGCTCGACGGCGCCCCGAAGAACCTCGACCCGAGGTTTGCCACGAGCGACTTCTGCGTCAAGCTCTCCCGGCTGGTCTTTGGGGCCCTGGTCACGATCGACAACCAGACGGGCGAGCCGGAGCTGGATCTGGCCCACTCGATCACCCAGGCCAGCCCGATCCGCTACGACATCGAGCTGCGCAAGGACGCCCTCTGGCACGACGGCCAGCCCGTCACGTCCGAGGACGTCCGCTACACGCTGATGACCCTCGACGACCCGCTGGTCAAGTCGCCCTTCGCCGGCGTCTCGGCCCGGATTGACAAGATCGAGGTGCGCGGCCCCCACGGGCTGACGATCCACCTCAAGGAGCCCCACGCGCCCTTCTTGAGCGATCTGGCCATGGGGATCGTGCCCAGCCACCTGCTGGCGGCCAAGGGGCAGTTCGAAGCGGGGCAGGTCGTCGGCTCGGGGCCCTTCCGCTTCCTGTCCCAGAGCGAGGGCGCCTGGGTGGCCCTGGAGGCCAACGATCGCTATTACGGCGGCGCCCCGAAGCTGCCCCGCGTCATCTTCCGCGTCATGCCCGACGACAACACCCGCCTGCTGGCCATGATGGGCGGCAGCGGCCAGATGGCCCAGAACGCCACCGCGCCCCTGATGCTCCCCGTCCTGAAGGAGGACCCGGATCTGGTCATCGAGTCCGCCTTGTCCTTCAAGTACACCTACCTGGGCCTGAACGTCTCGACGCCGAAGCTCAAGGACGTCCGCGTGCGCCAGGCGCTGGCGCTGGGCATCGATCGGGACGAGATCATCCGCTACAAGTTCAACGGGACCGCCCAGAAGGCCACGGGCCTGCTGGCCCCGAGCCACTGGGCCTACAAGGGCGACGTCGACACCTGGGAGCACGACCCGGCCCGCGCCCGCGCGCTGCTGGACGCCGCCGGCTACCCCGATCCCGACGGCGACGGCCCCCGGATGCGCCTGGAGCTGACCTACAAGACGACGACGAACAAGTTTCGCCAGTCCATCGCGGACCTTATCGCCGCGCAGCTGGCCGAGATCGGGGTCGGGATCAAGGTCGTCGCCTACGAGTGGGGGACCTTCTTCGGGGACATCAAGTCGGGCAACTTCGAGATCTGCGCCCTCCAGTGGCCCTCAGTGACCGAGCCCGACCTCTACGCCTGGATCTTCCACTCCAGCAACATCCCCTCGCCTGAGAACCGCTCGGCGGGCGCCAACCGGGGTCGCTACGCCAACCCCGCCCTCGACGCCCTGCTCGACCGCGGGCGGCAGGAGATCGACCGGGAGCGCCGCAAGGCCATCTACGCCGAGGTGCAGGCCATCCTGGCCCGCGACCTGCCCTACATCTCCCTCTTCCACGAGGACAACATCCTTGTGCGCCACAAGGATCTCAAGGGCTACGAGATCGTCCCCAACGCCCGCTTCAGGGGCCTGGAGCGGGCCAGCTTCGGCGCGCCGCCCCTCTAAACTCCACCCCCCTGTCCCCCTCCTCCCTCCGGAAGGGAGGCAGTGCCTCTCGGGGGGACGCTTGAATTACGGGTGTCGGTGGATCGCACTCCACCCCCTGTCCCCCTCCTCGCTTCGCAAGGAGGGGGGACGCTTGAATTACGGGCACGGTGGATCGGGGGGGCTCGTTGGGTGGGCACGATGACTTGGGGGGCGGGCCGCAGGAGCCTTCGCCGGGATCACTGGCCGCCTGGGGCGGGTGGCGAGGTCGTCGGGGCGGGACTCGATCCACCCGTGTCCGTAATACGAGCGTCCCCCCTCCTCCCTCCGGAAGGAGGGGGACAGGGGGTGGAGTGTGGGGGACAGGAGCTGGAGTGTGGGATCCACCTTGCCGCGCGCAGCTGCGGCGGGCGGGATCAGGGGATCAGGATGTCGCAGTCGTTGGGCGTGGGGTTCTGCTGGACGCGCCAGGAGGTGCGGCCGCTGCGCTCGATGCTGTTGCCGCTGCCAGACTCCCCGACGTCGACATTGCCGGGGTTGCCGGTCTCGTCGATGAGGTTGTTGTTGTTGTTGGTCGAGCCGTAGATCACCGCGTCCATCGGGACGACGTTGGCCGTGATCTGGTTGGCCGGCACGGGGAAGAGCGCCACGGCGTCCGCCTCGTTCCCGCCGTTCTGGAGGTCCGGGTTCAGATCGGCGGACAGCGCGTAGGTCGGGCTTGAGTTGGTCGCGTCCGAGATCGGGCCGCCGACGATGATGCACCCGCCCGACGCGATGAAGCCGCTCAGGTTCAGCACCCCCGCGTAGGTCGCGCCCCCCCGCCCCAGCGAGAGCCCCTCGAGCAAGATCCCCTCGCCGGTGCCGTTGAAGAGCTCGACCCACTCGCGCTCGCCGTCGGCGCCCTCGGGATCGTACATCACCTCGGAGATCACGAGCCGGCCGCCCTCGTCCACGACGCACTCCAGATCAAAGCCCGTGTCCTGGCAGATCTGGCCGACGCCGCAGGCCTCGCGCAGCTCCACCCCGGAGAAGTCGCACTGGCCCGTCTCCGCCACGCAGACCCCGTCGCCGTTGAACAGGACGATGTCGTTGCCGATGCAGGCCGGATCGGGCCGCGGGCAGGTGACGCCCGAGCACAGGTCGACCACGTAGCCCTCCACGTCGCCCACATTGCGCGGCTCGAGCTTGAACTGGCCGAAGCTGAAGTTGATCACGCCGGAGAGCGCCTCGAAGGTCGCGCCCACGGTCGGATCCGGCGCGATGGCGAAGAGCAGGTCGTTGACCCGCAGCAGGCCGTCGACCACGAACTCGCCGAAGTCGTCCTCCCCGTCCGGGTTGGCGTCGGTCACCTCCAGCCCCTCCAGGCGGATCAAGACCGACTCCCACTGCTCGCCGTTGGCGGGGAAGTCCGCCACGTTGGCGCGCGCCGGGGTCAGCGGCGCGCCGCCGCCCAGCCGCGTGATCGAGGTGGCCACGATGGTCGACAGCCCCGCCAGCGACCGCCCCTCGTTCTCCGAATAGGTCCCGGTCAGGTCCACCCGGTCGCCGGGCGAGAGCCCCGAGATGTCGACGTCCCCCTCCTCGACGAAGATGCCGCTGAAGGGCCCGCCCTCGGGCTCCTGGACCCACAAGAGGCCGTTCTGGCGCACCGTCACGACCACGCCCAGCACGGAGACCTCGGCGCCGACCTCGGGGTGGGCAGGGTTGGCCTCGTTCTGGATGGCGAAGATGCTGTCGTCGATCCTCATCGGCCCCTCGCACGCCCCGCCCGCGCAGCCCTGGCCCTGCTCGGCGCAGTCGACGCGCGCCTCGACGCCCGCGAGGTCGCACTGACCTCCGACGCAGTCGCCATTGCCCCGGTAGGAGACGGCGACATTGCCCTCGCAGAAGGGCATCGGCGGCGCGCAGTCCTCCGAGCCTCTGCACACGGCCCCCTGACAGAACTCTTCAAGGCCGAAGCTCTCGATGGCGACGGGCTCGACGGCCGCGCAGGGCAGGCCGGCGGCCTGTTGGATCTGGACGCGCGCTTCGGGGTTCTCGACGCAGGCCTGCTGGCAGGCAATCTCGATCTGCCCCGTCAGATCGCCGCACAGCGCCACGATCCCCGGACAGGCCACCACGTCCGTACAGACCGCCTGACAGGCCAGGATGTCCGGGTTGGGCTCGGCCGCGGGCTCCGGCTCCGGCTCGGGCACCGGCTCAGGTTCGGGCTGACCTTCGGGCTGGCCTTCGGGTTGACCTTCGGGCTGACCTTCGGGCTGGCCCTCAGGCTGGCCTTCGGGTTCGGGTTGCGGGTTCTGCGCGGGATCCTTGGCGTCCTCGCCGCAAGCGGCGATGAGCAGGGCCGCGACGAGCGCGGCGGCCAGAGTGAGCCGGGAGAAGATGGGGGGCTTGCGCATCGTTGTCCTCGCTGTGGGCAGATCGCGGGCATGGGGCCGCGGCCAGGATCGTTTCAAGCGGCCCGTAGGCGTGGCCGGGATTTTGACAGATTCCGACCCGCAACACCAAGCCCCCTCGCAGCAAGCGGCACAAGCGGGCTCGGATTGCCAAGGGGATGGGGGTGAGTAAGATGGGGCGCGCTCTGGGCGCTGGAGAGGGGGTTGATGGACGGGGAGCAGGGATCGAAGCGCGGTCGGATGATCCAGCACGGCCTGACGGCTTTGCTGGTGGTGGTCATCGGGCTCAACGTCTGGTGGTTCGCCACCGGCCAGGGCAAACAGCGCGAGGCCCACGCCTTGCTGGACACGCCGGCGCCCGCCTTCGCGCTGCCCAGCCTGGACGAGGGCGGCGCTCAGGGCGCGTCGGTGTCGCTGGAGGGGCTGCGCGGCAAGGTCGTCCTCGTGGACTTCTGGGCGACGCACTGCGCGCCCTGCAAGCGCCAGATGCCCGTCCTTGAGCGCCTCCAGCGCCGGCTGCCGGCCGACAAGTTCACGGTGCTCTCGATCAACATCGACGACGCCGACGATCCGGCCCGCGACGCTATCGTCTCGAATTACATCAAGAAAAGCGGCTACAGCTTCCCCGTGGTCATGGACGAGGGGCGTGCCCGGAGGGACTACCAGGTCAAGCGCATCCCGATGCTGTTCATCATCGACGCCACCGGGAAGATCGCTTATGTCCACTCGGGGTTGATGTCCGAGGAGCGGCTCGTGGAGAAGATCGAGGGTTTGATGGGCGGCGCCTGAGCCGGCTGGGGGGATTGAAGGTTGAAGCCGGGTTGGATCAGGCGAGCGTCGCTGGCGGCGTTGGTGGCGATGTTCTGGCTCGCGGGGTCGGGTTGCGGCGAGGGCTGGGGCGCGAGCGGGGAGTCGGAGGGGGCCGCTGACGCGGGGGTGGAGATCCAGGCGATCCCGGTGGAGGTGGAGGCCTCGCGCAAGGGTCGTGTCTCGCAGACGATCCTGGCGACGGCGACGGTGGCGGCGCGGCGCGAGGTGCTGGTGCTCTCCGAGACGCGGGGGCTGGCTCGCGAGGTCGGCGTGGAGGAGGGCGACGCGGTCCAGAAGGGCGCCTTGCTGGCGCGGCTGGTCAACGCCGATCTGGAGTTGTCGGTGCCGATGGCGGGCAGCACGGTCAGCCGCCTCAAGCGGGAGGTGGAGAACCTCAAGCCGCTGGTCGAGAAGGGCTACGTCTCGCGGCAGTCCTACGAGGAGCTGAAACATCAGCTCACCCTGGCCCAGGATCAGCTCACGCGGGCGAGGACGCAGGTCGACGCGCTGAGGATCAAGGCGCCGCTCGACGGGGTGGTGGCGCGGCGCAGCGTCGTGATCGGCCAGCAGGTCAACCCGGGTCAGGAGCTCTTCCACCTCGTCGATCCGAGCCAGCTTGAGGTGGTCATCAACGTCCCTGAGCGCTCTCTGGGGCAGATCGGGGAGGGCGAGCCGGCCTACGCGATCAGCGAGGCGCTCGGGCCGCAGCGCTTCGTCGGCCAGATCCGGCTGATCAACCCGGTGGTCAACCCGCAGACCGGGACGATCAAGGTGACGATCGCGCTGGATCGGGCGTCGGGTGAGGGGCCGCGGCTGCGGCCTGGGATGTTCGTCTCGGTCCACCTGATTACGGACGTGCGCGAGGATGCCACGCTGGTGCCCAAGCGGGCGCTGGTCTACAAGGACGACAAGCCCTTCGTCTTCGTGGCCGAGGGCCCCGACGAGGCGCGCAAGGCGGCCATGCGGCCTGTGGTGGTCGGCTTCGGCGAGGACAGCGCGGTGGAGATCGTCGAGGGCCTTGAGGCCGGCGAGGAGGTGGTGGTGCTGGGGCAGTCGGGGCTCAAGGACGGGGCTGAGATCAGGGTCGTTCGATGAGCGAGCCGAAGGGCGCCGGGGTGATCGAGAAGGCCGCCGGGATCTGGGCGGTGAGCGTCGACAGGCCCGTGGCGACGCTGATGATCGCGATCGGCGTGGCGGTCTTTGGCGCCTTGTCCTACGGCCAGCTCTCGCTGGCGCTGATGCCCGAGCTGACCTACCCGACCCTGACCGTCCGCACCGTCTACGAGGGCGCCGCCCCCGAGGAGGTCGAGGCCGAGATCACCCGCCCGCTGGAGGAGTTCCTCAGGACGGTCGAGGGCTTGAGGGCGATCCACTCCGTGAGCCAGGCTGGCCTGAGCGACGTGGTCCTGGAGTTCCAGTGGGACACGGACATGGACTTCTCCAGCCAGCGCGTGCGCGAGCGGATCGACGTCATCGCCTTCCCCCGCGCGGCCGAGCGCCCGCTGACGCTGCGCTTTGACCCGACGCTCGACCCCATCATGCGCCTGGGCCTGACCAGCGAGGCCGCAGCCGCGCTCCGCGGCGAGCCGTCCGGTGGCGAGCCGCCCGTCAGCCTCGCCGGGCTGCGCACCTTCGCCCAGGACGAGGTGGTCCGCGGGCTGGAGAAGATCAAGGGCGTGGCCAAGGTCAAGGTCCACGGCGGCCGCGAGGAGATCGTCCGCGTCGACCTCAACCAGCAGAAGATGTCCCAGCTCGGCCTGACCGTCGCCGAGGTCCAGCAGCGCCTCGCGGCCGAGAACGTCAACCTCGCCGGCGGGCAGATCGAGGAGGGCGGGGTCCGCTACCTGGTGCGGACCCTCAACGAGTTCGAGGACCTCGACGAGCTGCGCCAGATGTCGGTGGGCCAGCGCGAGGGGGGCTCCATCTTGCTGGCCGACATCGGCAGCGTCACGATCGAGCACAAAGATCGGGAGGTGATCACGCGGATCGACCGGCGCGAGTCGGTCGAGATCGAGATCTACAAGGAGGCCGACGCCAACATCGTCCAGGTCGCCGCCCTGGTCCGCGATCGGCTCTTCGGCTCCGAGGCCCAGCGCGCGTGGGTCAAGGAGCAGGCCGAGGGAAAGGGCGCCGCGCCGCCGGACAAGCCGGAGGCCCGAGGGGACCCGAAGGAGGACAAGAAGCGCGAGGCCGAGGCCATGGCCAAGGCCAGCCAGGCGCTGGCGATGACGGACTTCATCACCCACACGATGCCCGCGTCCATCAAGATCGAGCTGCTCAGCGACCAGTCCACCTTCATCCGAAACGCCATCGACGAGGTCGTCAGCGCGGCGCTGCTCGGCGGCCTGTACGCGATCCTCATCCTCTACCTCTTTTTGCGCAGCCCCTCCAACACGGTGATCATCAGCCTGGCCATCCCCTTGAGCGTCGTGGCGACCTTCGCGCTGATGCGGACGGTCGGCGTCACGCTCAACATCATGTCGCTCGGCGGGCTGGCGCTGGGCATCGGGATGCTGGTGGACAACGGCGTCGTCGTGCTGGAGTCGATCCACCGCTGCCGCGAGGAGGGCGACGGGCCGCGCGACAGCGCCATACGCGGCACCCGCGAGGTCGGCGGCGCGGTGACGGCCTCGACGCTGACCACCGTCGCGGTCTTCTTCCCCATCGTCTTCATCGACGGGGTCGCCGGGCAGCTCTTCGGCGATCTGGCGATGGCCGTCGTCTTCTCGCTGATGGCCAGCCTCGTCGTGGCCCTCTTCGTCGTCCCCATGCTCGCCGCGCGCGACGTGACCGCCCGCGCCGAGGTCGCCGAGGCCGCCCCGGAGCCCTGGCGGGTCCGGCTCGGGCGCTGGGCGCGGCTGGCCTCGTTCGCCGCCCTGGCCGAAGACGCCCGCGCCCGGATCTCGGTCCTGAGGGCGAGGTCCTTGTGGCGCGGCCTCCTGCTGGCGCCCGTGGAGGTCGTGATCTGGGCCTACCTGCTCTTGCGGGCGCTGGTCGCGCTGGTGCTTGAGATCGTCTTCGCCAAGGTGCTCCTCGGGCTGATCGCGGGCGTGCTCGTGCTGTCCAGGGCGCTGGTCTTCGGGGTGCTGGCGCCGCTGCTGCGCCTGGCGCTCTTTCCGCTGGTCTGGACCTTCGACAAGGGCTTCGGGGCGATGGTCTGGATCTACCCGAGCTTGCTGCGGGCGGCGCTGAGCCGCCGCCTGACGGTGATGATGCTGTCCACGGGGCTCTTCGGGCTGGTCCTGTGGGTCTTCGGGCAGCTGGGCATGGAGCTGATCCCGGAGCTTCACCAGGGCGAGTTCAGGGCCGAGATCAGGATGCCCGTCGGGACGGGGCTCGAAGAGACGGCCGCCGAGGTCGAGCGGGTGGAGGCGATGCTGGCCGCGATCCCGGGGGTCGCGCGGCAGTCGAGCTTCATCGGCGTGGAGCGGACCTCGACGACGAGCGGCGACCAGGGCGAGCACTCGGCCGCGATCCACATCCACCTTGCGGAGGCGCGGGACATCGAGGCGGCCGAGGGGCGAGCCATGGCCGAGGCCCGCCGCCTGCTCTCGGCTCGCCCCGGCGTCCAGTCGGAGCTGGTGCGCCCGACCCTCTTCTCGCTCCAGACGCCGATCCAGGTCGAGGTGCGCGGCCACGACTTGAGGCTGCTCAAGCTCTACTCGGACCAGATCGCCGAGGTGATGCAGGCGATGCCGGAGCTGACCGACATCCGGGCGAGCCTGAAGTCGGGCTATCCGGAGGTGCAGATCCGCTTTGACCGGGACAAGCTGGCGGCTTACGGCCTGACGGTGCGCGGGGTCGCCGAGGTGGTCCAGAACAAGGTCCGGGGTCAGACGCCGAGCACCCTCCGGCGCGACGAGCGGCGCCTGGACATCCTCGTCCGCGCTCGGCGCCAGGACATCGGCGCGGTCTCCGATCTCAAGAACATGGTCGTCGGCCACCGCGCCGCCGGCCCCACGGGCGCAGCGGGGCTGGGCGCAGCGGGGCTTGGCGCCTCGGGGCTGGGCGGCGCTGGCGGCCTCGGCGCGCTGGAAGCGCTGGGCGGCGCAGGCGGCGCGGGCGCTGTCCCCGTGCTGCTCGGCTCGGTGGCCGAGGTGCGGATCGAGGAGGGGCCGAGCGAGATCCGGCACCTGGACGGGGTCCGGGCGGCGGTGATCGAGGCCAACACGACGGGGCTGGATCTTCAGACGATCATCGACCGGGTCGAGGGTCGGCTGTCGCTCGTGAGGCTGCCGAAGGGCTTCCAGCTCACGGTCGGGGGGCAGAGCGGGGAGATCGCCGCGGCGCGCACCAACCTCATGCTGGCGCTGCTGCTGGCGATCTTCCTGGTCTACATCGTCATGGCCAGCCAGTTCGAGTCGGTGATCGCGCCTCTGGTGATCATCTTCACGATCCCGCTGGCGGCCATCGGGGTCGGGGCCATCCTGTGGGTGACGGCCACGCCCCTGTCCGTGGTGGTCTTCATCGGGATGATCATGCTGGCCGGGATCGTGGTCAACAACGCGATCGTGCTGATCGACTATGCGATCCAGCTCCACGAGCGCGGCATGCCCCGACGCGAGGCGCTCATCGAGGCCTGCACGGTGCGCCTGCGGCCGGTCCTGATCACGACGCTCACGACGGTGCTGGGGCTCCTGCCCATGGCGCTGGGCCTCGGCGAGGGCGCGGAGATCCGGGCGCCGATGGCGCTGACGGTGATCGCGGGGCTGGTGTCGAGCACGGCGTTGACGCTGCTGGTCATCCCTGTGGTCTACGATCTCGTCGTGCGGGGCGGCCCTCCTGCCTCGGCGGCACCTGCCGAGATCGAGGGCCCTGAGGGGCCGCGCGCCGACTTGCCCCCCGAGGATCAGCCGACGACGACTTGATCGGCGCGGGTCGGTCGCGCCTGCGGGTCGACGGCGCCCAGCGGGGCGAGCAGCGCCAGGGCCTTGTCGAGGTGGCGCTGGTGTTCGGGGGACGAGGGGGACAGGGTCAAGGCGCGCTCAAGGTGCGCTCGGCCGAGATCGTAGGGCATGTCCAGGCGCTCGGCGGCGGCGATGGCCTCGTCGAGCAGCGCGCTGGCCTTCTGAGCGTCGCCGAGGGTGCGGCACAGCACCCCTTCCCAGCGCAGGGCGGCGGGCTGGCTGAAGGGCACCTTCTTGCCGAAGGCGCTGAGCGCCTTGCAGGCCCGGGTGGCGCTGGCCTTGTCCGCCGCGCGCTGCCTGGGCGTGGCGCCGATCTGGCGCCCAAGGAGGGCGAGGGTGACCTCGGCGGCGGCGTTCATGCCGTGGTAGGTCCAGTAGGCCACGGGGGCCTGGGCGGTGACCAGCTCGATGATCTTGTCGGCGGCCTCGCGGGCCTCGCCGAGCTCCTGCCGGCGCAGGTGCAGCAGGGCCTTCTGGCCTTGGAAGAGGATGGCGTCGGCGCTGGGGGTCTCGGGGGTGACGCAGGCGGCGGCGGCGGCGCAGGCGGCCGAGGCGTCCTTGATCTGGTGGGTGCGAAGCAGCGCGTAGCTGACGCCGCAGTTGGCCCAGACCTGCACCTGGAGATCGCCGATGCGGGCGGCCTCGACGGTCACCTCGCGCTGGTGGGTCAGGCTCAGGGCGAACTTGCCCTGGAAGCACTCGGCGATGGCGAGCACGGAGAGGCATTCGAGCCTCTGGCGCACGTTGCGCGCGGCGGTGGCGAGGTTCAGGGAGCGCAGCAGGAGGGATTCGACCAGGGCCCACTGGCCGGTGTAGATCCGGTAGATGGCCACGCGCATGTCGACGAAGATCCGCTCGTAGTCGCGGTCGATGACCTCGGCGATCTCGGTGCCGCGCCGCGCGCAGGCCTCGGCCAGCCCGTGGAGGGGCACGAGGCCGAGCAGCACGACGGTCAGCGCGTAGGCGCGGGCCAGGTGCGGCGAGGGGCCGGCGGGGCTGCCGAGGTTGAGCATCCGGAGGGAGGACCACAGGAGCGGCAGGTTGTCCTGAGTGTAGATGCAGGCCTCGGTCACGCGGGTCTGGATCTCGGCGGCGAGCTGGCGAGGATCGTCCGGGCCGGCGGCGCGGGCGTAGGCGGCCGGGAAGCGCGACTGGAGCGCCCGCAGCCCCATCTGGGCCAGGGCGCCGGAGACGAACTCGGCCGCGGTCGGCGGCATGGAGTGATCCAGCCAGGTCAGCGCGCGGCTGGCGTGCTCGATGCTGGTGGCGTGCTCGCCGTAGCGCCCGTGCGCCTCCGAGAGCGCCCCCTCGATCCGGGCGATCCGCAGCATGTCCTCGCCGAGCGCCTCGCCGCCGCGCCCGCCAGCGATCTCGCCGAGGTAGCGCAAGGGGCGGAAGGTCGGCGGCATCGGGGCCCGATCGTCGCTCAGAGCCAGCTCCAGGGCCCGGCCCAAGAGCCGGATGGCCTCCTTGTTCGCCCCGATGCGCAAGGCCCGCTGGCCGGCCAGCGAGGCGAAGCGCGCCTCCTTGTCCGCGTCGCCCGCCTCCCCCCAGTGGTAGGCCAGCGCGCTGAGGGCCTCGTCGGCCACGCCGTAGAGCTCCTCCAACCCCCGCGCCACGCGGCGGTGAAGGACAGCGCCCAGGCCCTGCGCCTTGACCTCGCCCAGGAGCTGCTCGCGGATCTTGTCGTGCGCGAAGCGCCAGACGCCGTCCTCGATCGCGAGCACCGCCTTGTTGACCCAGCGCGTCATCAGAGCCCGCCAGCCCTGCTCGGGGTCCATGGTGTGGAGCAGATCCACGTCCAGCGCACGCCCCGCCACCGCCGCCAGCCGCAGCAGCGCCCTGTCCTCGCCTGAGAGCGCGTCGAGCCGGCTCTGCAGCAGCGCCGAGATCCCCGCCGGGATGAGCTGCTCTGGCAGCCGCGCGTCCGGCACCGTGTCGAGCCGCCCGGTCAGCTCCGCCCAGGCCCGCAACATCTCGACGATGAAGAAGGGGTTGCCCTTGCTCTGCTGCGCCAGCAGCGACTGGAAGCGCTCGTCGCGGGCCGACAGCCCCAGGATCGCCTCGCTCAATTCCCGGATGCGCCGCTCCGAGAGCCTGCGCAGCTTCATGCGCGGGACGGTGTGCAGGCGCTTGAGCCAGGGGTTCTCCTCGTCGTCGCGGCAGCTGCCGACGATCAACACCCTCATCCTCGCGGCGGCCCGGCTGAGCACCTCCAGCACCTGCACGCTCTCGGCGTTGGCCCAGTGCAGATCCTCCAGGATGAGCACCACCGGGCGGCTCTGGCGCCTGAGCATGTCCTCGATGACCGCGATCAGCCGCCCCTGCGCCTCCTCCACGGACTGCATCGACGCCTCGACCACCTCGCCGCGCGCCTTGACGAGGCGATCGATGTCCGGCACCAGCGCTCTGACCACGCCCACCTCCAGCGGGCTCAAGTCCGTGCTGAGCGCAAGGCGGCGGACCACCTCCTGCCATACATGGTAGGGGCCGCCCTCGCGCGAGGTCGCGTGCCCCACATAGACCAACGCGCCCCGCACCAGCGCGCGGGTCCTGAACTCCCTCAAGAGCCGCGACTTGCCCACGCCGCTCTCGCCAGCCAGGATGAGCGCGCCGCCCTCGCCGTCGAAGGCCGCCTTGAGCGCCTTGCCCATCTCGCCCAGCTCGTCGTAGCGGCCCACGAAGGTCGCCGCCTCCAAAAAGCTCTCCCTCGCGTCCTCCCGCTCGCCCAGGGGCGGCCAGCCCATCGCCGACACCAGCAGGTCCAGGGCCTCGCGCGCGCTCCTCGGGCGCTCCTCCGGGTTCCGGCGCGTCATCAGCCCGATCAAGAACTTCAGGCGCTCGATCTGAGGCGCGTCGATCTCCTCCGGCACCTCCCCGCCGCCCTCCTGGAGCGTCACCGGCCTGCAACCGAAGATCACGAAGGAGGACAGGACCCCCATCGAATAAAGATCCGAGGCCTCGCTGGCAGGGTTCCCCATCAACAGCTCGGGCGCCATGTAGCCGTAGGTCCCCGCGATCCCCGGCTGAAGCGAGGCCTCCTCGATCCGCAGCGAGATGCCGAAGTCCAGCACCTTGACCTGACCGCCGGACACGAGGACGTTGGAGGGCTTCAGATCCCGGTGGATCACCCCGCGCCGGTGCAGGTAGATCAACGCTTCGAGCGTCTGGACCAGCATCTCGACCCGACCCTCCAGCGGCCATTGACGCGACGCCGTGAGCAGATCCTGCCCGTCCTTGACCAGCTCCATCGTGAAGTAGGGCTCGCCGTCCTCCCCGAAGCCGTAATCGAGCACCGAGATGATGTTCGGGTGCCTCAACCCCGCCAGCACCTCGAACTCGCGCGCCAGCATCAGCTTCTCCGTCGGCTGGGAGTGGCGCCTCGTCTCGGCCTCGCCGCTGCTTCTCCGCGTCGAGCTCTTGTCGAGCGCCGCGATCTCGCCCGACACGCTCGACACGACCGTGTCCCCGCCGCCCTTCGGCCGCGCGGCCGTCGACGCCGTCACGAAGGTCGACGCCGTCTCCACATCCTTCGTCGCAGGCGAGGTCGCCACGGGCCCCATCGCCCCGTCACGGAACTGGCTCGTGATCTCAGGATCGAGCGTGTCATCGCTCTCAAGCGCCTGCCACCGCGGCTGCTGTCGATCGCGACCCGCCGTGAAGTTCTTGATCGGCAAGCCCTTCTTGAGCGTGACCAGCTCCCCCGTCAGCCGATCGCGGACCTTGTAGGCCACACCCATCGCGCCCTCGCCCAGCACGCCGGTGACCTGATAGCGGTGGGCGATCGTCTCGATCCCCCTGTTCTCATTCGTGAATGAACCTGCCATTGGCCTCTGTCCAGGTGACGCCGCGCCCTCAAAGCAGAGAATCTGCTTCTGGTTTTACAAGCGTGCATGAATGGCTTTGGTGACCAGAGGGGGTATATTGGTGGGGCTTGACCGATTCTGTCAATCGAATCGATAAACCCCAAACCCCCACCGCCCCCGAGGAGCACCCCGTGGCCAGAGACATCACCGCGATCCTGTCCCCTGAGCGCCTCGCCGCGCTTCGCGCGCTTTTCAGCAACGAAGCCCTGCTCGACCTGGCGCGCGGCAACTTCGCCACGCGATACCCCCCCGCGCTGGCCTTCATCACGCCGCTCATCAACCACTTCTTCGTCGGCGACACACCCATGGAGCCCATGATCCGCGAGCGCCTCATCATCGCGATCCTGGCCTCCGAGCTGTCCAACACCGAGCTGGCCGTCCACTTCTACTGGGGCCTGATGGTCGGGCTGACCGAGGCCGAGATCGCCGACACCCTCCTGCTCGTCTTCGGCTACAGCGGCGCCAACGAGTTCAACAACGCCATCGACCTGCTCGAGCGCTGCCTGACCGCCCTGGCCGCCCTGCCCGACGACGGCCTCGACACCATCTCCGGCGTCGTGGCCGTCTCGGCCGTCGCCAGGAACACATGGACGCCGCCGAAAGCATGACCACCCCCGAGGAAAACATCATGACCGGAAGCTGCCTCTGCGGAGCCGTCAGGTACCAGATCATCGGCCGCCTCGGCCCCATGGGACACTGCCACTGCAACTTGTGCCGCAAGGCCCACGGCGCCGCCTTCGCCACCTTCGCCGACGTCCGCCGCGAGCACTTCCGCTGGCTCGATGGCGAAGCCCTCGTCAAGCGCTTCCAGTCCTCCCGCAACGCCCAGCGGCTCTTCTGCGCCAACTGCGGCTCACACCTCGTCTGGGAGTCCGATCTCGACACCGAGCGCATCGCCATCGTCATCGCCACCCTCGACGACGACCCCATCGGCCGCCCCGCCGGACACATCTTCGTCGCCTCCAAGGCCCCCTGGTTCGAGATCACCGACGGCCTCCCCCAGCACGACGCCCTCCCATGACGCCCCCCCGCCCCGCCCTCGCCCCACGAGAGGCCGCGGCACCAACGCGGCGCCCGCGCCGCACCCAGCGAGCGATGCCGACGCTGATCTTCACGATCCCGCTCGTCCTGACCCTCCTGGCCTGCGGCAGGACCGAGCTCTCGATCGCCTCCGCGGACCCTCCCCAGGAGACCCCGCCCCCCGCCTGCGATCCCGACGCGCCCCGATCGCCCTTCGATCCCCCCTGCTCGCCCACCACCTGCCCCGACTGCGGCCCCAACGCCGCCTGCGCCCAAGATCCCGACGGCACGCCCGCCTGCCAGTGCGACGCGGGCTTCGCCGAGGATCCGACGGGGATCCCTGGCTGCGTCGACGTCGACGAGTGCGACCTCGGCCTCGACCGCTGCCACCCGGACGCCCGCTGCCTCAACACCCTCGGCGGCTACGACTGCGCCTGCCTGCCCGGCTTCGAAGGCGACGGCCTCGACTGCCGACCCTACGTCCCCGACGATCTGCCCTTCATCGCCATCAGCGCTGGCGGCTTGCAGACCTGCGCCGTCCGACAGGACAACACCCTGACCTGCTGGGGTCGCAACGAGCGCGGCCAGTCCGTCCCGCCCGAGGGCCTATTCCTCGACGTCAGCGCCGGCGACCAGCACACCTGCGCCCTGCGCCTCGACGGCGGCCTGACCTGTTGGGGCTGGGACCGCCTCGGACAGTCACAGCCCCCCGAGGGCGCCTTCATCGACCTCTCCTGCGGCGCCTCCTTCTGCTGCGCCGTCACCGACGCGGCCTCCCTGAGCTGCTGGGGCCGCCAGTCCGGCGGCGTCCTCGACGCCCCCCAGGGCCTCTTCCTCGACGTCAGCGCCGGCGGCACCATGGCCTGCGCGCGCTCCACCCGCGACGCGCTCAGCTGCTGGGGCAGCGGCGCCGGACAGCCCCCCAACCTCCGGCTCGCCGCCCTCTCCGTCGGCGCCTCCCACGCCTGCGGCCTCCGAAGCGACGACAGCGGCCTCCTGTGCTGGGGCAGCGGCCAGTCCGAGGCCCTCAACCCGCCTCGGGGCGCCTTCACCGCCCTCGACGCGGGCAGCGCCGTCACCTGCGCCATCGACCCCCGACGACGGCTGCGCTGCTGGGGCGCCCTCGCCCCCGGCGCCGCCCTGCTCGATCCACCCGAAGGCCCCTTCACCGCCCTCACCGTCGGCGATCGCCACGCCTGCGCCCTCCAACCCGACGGCCAGGCCCTGTGCTGGGGCGACGACGCCTTCGGACAGGCCCGCCCGCCGCGCGGCACCTACACCGCCGTCGCCACCGGCAACCTCCACACCTGCCAGATCCGCACCGACGGCGGGATCGACTGCTGGGGCGACGACCGCTACGCCCAGTCACAGCCCCCCCAGGGCGACGACTTCGTCGCCGTGGCCGTCGGCCACTGGCACACCTGCGCCCTGGACGCCGATCAGAGAGCCGCCTGCTGGGGCAACGACGAGTACGGGCAGCTCGACGCGCCCGACGACCGCCTCCTGAGCCTCGACGCCGGCGAGAGCCACACCTGCGCCGTCCGCGCCGACGACGGCCAGATCCGCTGCTGGGGACGCGATCAGTTCAACCAGCTCGACGCCCCACAGGGCGCCTTCATCGCCCTCGACGCCGGCCGCTTCCACACCTGCGCCCTGCGCAACGACGGGCGCGCCCTGTGCTGGGGAAACACCGGCGACGACAGGCTCCGCGCCCCCTCCGGCGCCTTCGTCGCCCTGAGCGCGGGCGGCAGCCACTCGTGCGGCGTCCGCGCCGACGGCCAGATCGCCTGCTGGGGCAAGAACTCCGCCGGACAGCTCGACGCGCCCAACGGCGCCTTCACCCAGGTCGCCGCAGGCGACGAGCACGCCTGCGCCATCCGGGCCGACGGCCAGATCGCCTGCTGGGGGCGCGACGACTTCGGGCAGGCCACCCCCCCCGAGGGCGCCTTCGTCAGCCTCAGCGCCGGAGAGGGCTTCACCTGCGGCGTCCGCGACGAGGGCGCCTTGACCTGCTGGGGCTCCGTCGCGCGTTGAAACCCCCCGTCGATCCCAGCATCGTCGCCCAGGAGGTTGTCGGGCACGTCGAGATCGACGCGCCCCTCGCCCTATCCCATGAACCCCAGGATCGACGACAGGCCGGACCAGGATCGGCCAGGGAGGAGTCGATGACAGAGGCAGATGCGGCGCAGACGGTGATCGTGGCTCTGGAGGGCGGCGTGTCGGCGGGGATGACAATCCGCGCGCGAGAGGCAGGCGCCCCGATCGTCCTGATCGCCCCCGCGATGGGGGTCGAGGCGGCCTATTACGACAAGCTCGCGCTGGCGCTGGCCGAGGAGGGCCTCAACGTCGCCGTGGCCGACATGCGGGGGCTGGGGACAAGCTCGATCCGCGCCCGGCGAGGGGTGGACTTCGGCTATCGGGAGATCGTGGAGGTGGACCTGCCGGCGATCGCGGCGGCGGCGCGCGGCGCGCTCGGCGGCGGCCCCCTCTTCCTGCTGGGCCACAGCCTCGGGGGGCAGCTCGGCTGCCTCTTCGCCAGCCGCGCCGAGCCGCCGCTGGCCGGCCTGATCCTCATCGCGTGCTGCTCGGTCTACTGGCGGGCCTGGGAGCCGCCGCTGGGCGCCGGGATCTTCGCCTTCCAGCGCGTCGCCGAGGCCACCAGCGCGCTCATGGGCTACTTCCCCGGCCACGTCTTCCGCTTCGGCGGACAGGAGGCCCGCCGCATGACCCGCGACTGGGCCAGCCAGGGCCGCACCGGGGCCTACCGCCCCGAGGGCAGCCGCGTCGACTACGAGGCCGCCATGCGCCAGGGCCGCACCCCCGTCCTGGCGATCTCCTTCACCGACGACTGGTACGCCCCCGAGGCCGCCGTCCGACACCTCCTGGACAAGATGCCCGCCGCCGACCGCACCCACCTGCACCTGTCGCCCTGGATGCTCGGCACCGACAAGCTCGGCCACTTCCCCTGGGCGCGCCGCCCAGAGGCCATCCTGCCCATCCTCACGCCCTGGATCGACGACCGCCGCTGATCGACACGTCGATCCCGACGGGTCGGCGTTGTTGGTTGGACACACGGTCCTTCCGGCGATGGGGCGTTGTTGGGCGGGCACGAGACCCCGTCGGGAACAATCGATCATGACGGGTCGGCGTCGTTGGGTGGGCACGTCGATGGCGGCGGGCCGGCGTCGTCGGGTGGACACGTCGATCGTGTCGGGTCGGAGTCGTCGGGTGGGCGTGCGGTCCTTCCGGCGACCGACGGTTGAAGGGCAAGGTGATCTCGACGGGTTGGCTCCGATGGGTGGGCACGCGGTCCTTCCGGCGACCGACGGGTTTGCCGCTGTCGCGGCTGCACCTCGCGGCTACTCTGTTTCGCCCCTCCGGGGCTCTCATTACCGAGCCGCCCCGATGGGGCGGGGCGGATGAGGCAACGCACCGACAAGGCCAATCGGTCGGTTGTTGTC
>SYOX01000128.1 GCA_005804885.1 Pseudomonadota bacterium | reverse complement strand
TGACCGAAACGCTCAAGCTCCAAGGGCGGCAGGTGCTGTCGTGGTTGACCGAGGCGGTCGTGGCACAGCGCCAAGGCTCAGCACCTCCCTCGCTGCTCCCCCTGCCTACCTGAACTCATGCCACCCCCGTGAACGCGTACTCGGGTGCTCACCTCTATCCGATGCCTCCCAGTTGTACGCCTCGCCCTCTTTCGTGCTCTTCGGCGCGCTGCACCCCCTCGCTTGCACGCAGCGCCCATACTCCTCCACCGTCACCTCATGCTTGTCGATCCAGTACCCCTTCAGCCACACCCGACGCCTCGGCCATTCGTTGCTGAACCAGTCCATCAGGCACTTGCCTTCGCCCCTCGCCTCCTTGCACATCTCGAAGGCCGCGCTCATCTCCTCCGGCGACGACCCCATCCAGAACTCCCCCTCCGGGATCTTCACCATCCCTTCGAGATCCTCGATCTTCGGCGCGGTCCCGTCGCCCTCGCGCCCCTCCTCGACGATCTGCGGCGCCACCGAAGCGCGCACCACCCGCCTGCTCTGGCCGTTGGCGCTGTCCCCCCGCGACCCCGAGGTGTTCAGCCCCGTCGCCTGACACCCTCCCAGCGTCAAGGCCAGCGCCATCCACACCGCCATCGCCTTGAACGACCCCTTGGCTTGTCTTGACAAGGATCTGGGCACGGACACCTCCCACCTTCGCAACCCGCCGACAACACCTGGAACGGGCTCAGACCATTTGTGACCCAAGTTTCTCCTGATTCCTCCCTCGTGTCGAGCCCTGCGCTCCGTTGGGAGGCGCGTCGAGATCGGCAGGGCGGCCTTGTTGGCGGGCGCGTCGGGAATCCAGACCCATCGCCGCGCGCTTGTAATCGCCATGATGCCTCCCGCCGACACCCTGGACAAACTCCGTCGCCTCTACGGCGACGTCGGCGCGCAGTGGATCGCTGCGCTGCCCTCGCTGATCGAGGCGTGCGCCGCGCGCTGGTCCCTGGATCTGGGGGCGCCGATGGAGGTGGCGGCCTTCAGCGCGCTCTACCCCGCCCGCCACCCCGACGGGCCGAGGGTCCTCAAGCTCACCGTCCCCAACCCGGAGCTGGTCAGCGAGGCCGCCGCCTTGCGGTGGATGGCGGATCGGGGCGCGGTGGGGCTCATCGACGCGGATCTGGATCGGGGGGCGCTGCTGCTGGAGCGGGTCGAGCCTGGGACGACGCTCTACGAGGCCGTCGCCAGCGACGACGCGGCCACCCGGATCGCCGCCCGCGCGATGGCGCGCCTGCACGCGCCCGCACCCCAGGCGCACCCCTTCCCGACCCTGGAGGGGTGGGGGCGAGGCTTTGCCCGGATCAGGGCGCTCTACGGGGGGACGAGCGGCCCGATCCCGGCGGATCTCTTCGAGGAGGCCGAGCGCCGCTTCGCCGAGCTGGTGGCCACGTCGCCGGAGCCGGCGCTCTTGCACGGCGATCTGCACCCCTGGAACCTGCTGGCTGGCCCTGAGGGGGCGTGGATCGTCATCGATCCCAAGGGGGTCGTGGGCGATCCGGCCGCCGAGGCGGCCTGCTGGCTTCGCAACCCGATGCCGGAGCTGCTCGGGCGCCCCGATCTGGAGCGGCGGCTGGCCCGACGCCTGGACATCCTGGCCGACGAGTCGGGGTTGGATCGGGATCGGATGCTGGGGTGGGGCGCGGCGCTGGCGCTCCTGTCGGCGTGCTGGAACCTGGAGGATTTCGGCGAGGGGTGGGCTGAGGCGACGGCGTTGGCGCGGGCTATCGGGCAAGGACGCGGGAGTTGAGTCCGTCGAGCGCGGTCTTTGGGCAAGGACGCGGGGATCGAGGAAGTCGAGCGCGGTCTATCGGGCAAGGACGCGGGGATCGAGGAAGTCGAAGCGGGCCTGGAGGAGGGCGTCGATGCCGCCGCGGCCGTCGTCGGGCTCCATGAGGTAGGCCAGGATCAGGAGGCGGGTGGCCTCGGCGGGGTCGGTCTGGTCGACGGCCTGGGCGCGGGCGACGATGGCGGCGCGGTGGTCGCGGAAGCGATCGAGGAGCAGCCCGGCGGCGGTTTCGACGATGGCGCGGTCGGCGGCGCGGATCAGGTCGGCGTCGCGCTGGGAAAAGGCGAGGGGGTCTTCGGGGATCTGGAAGCGGACGTGGGCGGCGTGGGAGCGGTCGGCGGTCGAGGCGCGCTGCTCGGATCGGAGGGGTTGGGCGCGGCGACCGTCGTGGTCGGCCAGGAGGGCCTCCCAGGGGACGGCGCAGGTGCGGACCCAGGCGCGGACCTCGTAGCTGAAGTCGCTCAAGACGTCCTCGTCGACGAAGGGGGAGAGGCGGCCGAGGTCTTCGTGGCAGCGCAGGAGGGTCTGTCGGGTGCGCTGGCGCTCGGCTCTGGACTGGCGGACCTTCTGGCGTCGGTCTTCGACCTCGCGTTGGAGGCGATCGAGGTCCGGGCGGCCCTCGCGGGCGGCGCGGTCGCGCTCGTCCTCGGCGCGCTCGAGGTCGTCGAGGTCGCGGTCGGCGCTCTGCTCCAGGCGCAGCAGGTCGCGCTCGATGGCCTCGACCTCCTGGCGCAGGCGGACCCAGTCGGGGTTGGCGAGCTGTCGGGTGCCTGAGACGTAGCGGTGGTTGGCGACCTCGACGGTGGAGTCTTGCTGGCACTGGGGGGGGCCGAGGGCGAGCGTCAGGGCGGCGCCGGGGTCGGCGGGGGTGTCGACGAGCTGGAGGGCGCGCAGCTTGTGGAGGGTGATCTGGCGGATCAGGTCGGCGGCGGCGGCGGCGCGAGGCGGGTCGCCCTTGATCGAGAGGGCGATCTTGAAGGACTGGTCCTTGAGGAGGGCGGCGCGGAGCCTGTCGCGTGCGCGGGCGTCGTCGGGGTTGTCGGACAGGCTGGCGGCCATGGCGTAGCGGACGAGGGCGGGGCCGGGGTGGTCGGCGGCCTCGTCCTGCTGGGCCTGGACGCGCAGGGAGGCGGCCCAGGCCAGCCGGGAGCCCTCGGTGAGATCGCGGGCGGCGCCGGCCCGGTCGGGGACGCGCTGTCGGATGATGTCGAGGAGATCGAGGGCGTCGCCGAAGTGGCCGGCGGCGCTCATGTCGCGGGCTTCGGCCAGGAGGCGAATGGTGATCGCCTCCAGGGTCAGCTCGATGATCTCCAGATCGGGGCGGGCCTTGCGGGCGGCCAGGGCCTTGGAGTAGGCGCCGTCGAAGTCGCCGGCGGCCAGGGATCGGCGGGCGCCGGCGATGTGGGCCTCGGCGATCATGGCGCTGGAGGCCGCGATGCCGCGGATGGCGCCGGGGGCGTCGGGGTCGAGGCGGTTGGCCCGCTGGTATTCGGCCAGCGCGCGATCCCAGTGTCCGGCGCGGCCCCAGGCGTCGGCCCGGTCCATGGCCTCGTCGTAGGCGCAGCCGGCCAGGGTCAGGAGCGCGAGGGCGGCCAGCGCGATGGCCCTTCCTTTCCAGGGGACCTTTCTGAGAAGCTGTTCGGGAATGGAAAGGCGAGTTGTGGGAGGTCTAAAGTGGACAGATGTGGATTGGACGATGGAGGGCAGGGGCAGCGCCCCGCCCGACTGAGTCCGAACCGCAGATGGCTGCTTTGGCCCCTCGCAATGACGGCTTGGAGTTTCCGGACTGCTTCTGGTAGTGGTGTTGGCCGACTGGGGGCTTCTTTGGCCCCGAGCGCAGGTCTTCTGGTCCATGTGGAGCGTCTCCATGAAGAACAAGGTCCGCAAAGCGGTCATCCCGGTCGCCGGCCTCGGCACGCGGCTCCTGCCGGCCACGAAGGTCGTGCCCAAGGAGCTCTTGCCCATCGTCGACACCCCGGCCATCCAGGTGATCATCGAGGAGGTTCTTGCCAGCGGCATCGAGGAGGTCATCCTCGTGACCGGCCGCGGCAAGGGCGCCATCGAAGATCACTTCGATCACAGCTACGAGTTGGAGGACGTGCTTGAGCGCCGCGGGCAGACCGATCAGCTCGACAGCGTCCGTCGCATCTCGGGCCTGGTGCGGGCGGTCAGCGTGCGGCAGAAGTTCCCGCTGGGGCTCGGCCACGCGGTGCTGTGCGCCAAGGACGCCGTCGGCGACGAGCCCTTCGCCGTGCTGCTGCCCGACGACATCATCTCGTCCTCGACCCCGTGCACGCGCCAGCTTATCGATGTCTTCGAGAAATACAACGAGGGCGTGGTGTCGCTCTTGCGGGTGCCGGAGACGGACGTGGATCGGTACGGCATCGCGCTGGGGGAGAACTGGGCGCCGCGGCTGCACCGGATCCGGACCTTGATCGAGAAGCCGACCCGGGAGCAGGCGCCGAGCAACCTGGCGATCATCGGCCGCTACGTGTTGCCCGCGAAGATCTTCGACTTCCTGGAGGAGACGGCGGCGGGCGCGGATGGGGAGATCCAGTTGACGGACGCGCTCCAGCGGCTGGCCCGCGACAGGGCCTTGATCGGCTACGAGTTCGAGGGAGAGCGGCACGACATCGGGGACAAGCTCGGGTTCTTGAAGTGCAACATCCGGACGGCGCTGCTCAACAAGGAGATCGGGCCGCAGTTGCGCGCCTACCTGCGCACGATGGTCGAGTGACGCGGGCGCTGGGGGCGCTGGCGGTCGTCCTGCTCGCGCTGCTGTCGTGGCAGCCGGCGCAGGCCGCGCCGCCGGCCTCGCGGATCATCAAGGAGGCGCGCGGCTTCATGTCGGCGGCCCGCCACATCCGGGCCACGGTGCGCCTGCAGCGCGGCCAGGACACCCGGACCGACGCGCTCGTGGGCGCCCACTCGGGCCTGCGCGCGCTGATGAGGCTCGAGCGCGGGCTCGATGGCGACGCCGAGGTCGAGCTCACCCCTGAGCCGCCCCCCGGACAGCCGGCCACCTTGACCATCGAGCGCGACAAGTCTCTGAGGCTCGACATCGAGGGCGAGCCGGGGGCGACTCTTGCGATCGCGGACATCGGCATGGCGGGGGATCCTGAGCTGCGGGCGCTGGCGCTGGCGCTGGCGGTCACGCGGCTGGACAAGGCCTCGCGCAAGATGGGCGTGCCGTTGCCGCTGGAGGTCTTGACCCTCGATCGCATCGACAAGCGGCTGGTGTGGGCCATCGGCGGCGAGAAGATCGCGATCTGGGTTGACCGCGACCTCTACCGCCCGGTGCGGCTCCTGCTGGCCGCGGGGGTGCTCGACGCGGCGGGCTGGTCGGTCAAGATGACCTACGAGGACAGCGCGAGCGCGCCGGGGCGCGGGTGGTTCCCGAGCCGGGTGCAGGTGTCCAGAGACGATCGTATCGTGTTGATCTTGCACGTGATCGAGGCGGATTTGAGGTAGGCGCGTCGACCAGGAGGCCGCCCTGGCGCGCGGGCGCGTCTCCGCCCTCGAAGGCCAGATGGCCCGCCCGGCAGGACGCCCTGGAGCGCGGGCACGTCGAGCGCCGCGGCGGGCTCAGAGCATGTTCTGGGGATCGACGTCGGCCTGGACGCTCACGCCGGGGAAGGTCGAGCGGGTGGTGAAGTAGCCCATGGCCTCGAGCAGCGCCCCGAGCATGGCGCGCAGCGCGGGCCTGTCCTGGCCCTTGAGGAGCATCTGCCAGCGGGTCTTGCCGCGCAGGCGCGCCAGGGGGGCCTGGGCCGGGCCGAGGACCGTGATGGCCTCGCGCCAGGGCTCCGAGTCGGCCACGAGGCGCTTGGCCGAGAAGGTGTACTCGCGGGCGGCGGTGATGACGGCCCGCTCGTCGCGGCCCTCGAAGAGGACGGCGGCCAGGTGCGTAAAGGGCGGGTAGGCCAGATCGGCGCGGGCCTGGATCTCGTGGCTGACGAACTCGCTGAAGCTGTGCTCGCGCGCGGCCTCCAGCGCGTAGTGCCAGGGCGTGTAGGTCTGGATGATCACGCGCCCGGTCTTGTCGCCGCGGCCCGCGCGCCCGGCCACCTGGGTCAGGAGCTGGAAGGTGCGCTCGCCGGAGCGGAAGTCCGGGAAGTTGAGCCCCTGATCGGCCATGATCACGCCCACGAGGGTGACGTTGTGGAAGTCGTGGCCCTTGGTGACCATCTGGGTGCCGAGCAGGATGTCGATCTCGTGGTCGCGGAAGCGCGCGATGAGGTCGATGAGCCGGCCGCCGTGGCCGGTGTCGCGATCCAGGCGCGCGACGCGGGACCCCGGGAAGGTCTCCTTGAGCGCCGCCTCCAGGCGCTCGGTGCCGACGCCCATGTGGCCGATGCTGTCCGAGGCGCACTTGGGGCACTTCTTCGGCTCGGGCACGGAGTAGTCGCAGTAGTGGCAGCGCAACCGGCGGTCGTTCTTGTGAAGGGTCAGGCTCACCGAGCAGTTCGGGCATCGCCAGGGCAGGCCGCAGTCCCGACAGACGACGAAGGGCGAGTAGCCGCGGCGGTTGAGGAAGAGGATGACCTGCTGGCGCGCGGCGAGGGTCTGGTGGATGGCCGAGGTGAGCTCGGGCGAGAGGCTCTCCTGGACCTCCTGCTCGGGGTCCTTGGAGCGGACGCCGGGCTCTCGGCGCATGTCGACGATCTCGACCCCGGGCAGGCCGCGATCGTTGACGCGGCTGTCCATCGGCAGGTAGCCGATCTTGTTCTGGCGGGCGTTGAAGTAGCTCTCGACCGAGGGCGTGGCGGAGCCGAGGATCACGACCGCGTCGCTGAGGCGGCCGCGGAACTGCGCCACGTCGCGGGCGTTGTAGCGGCAGCCGGTCTCCTGCTTGAAGCTCGTGTCGTGCTCCTCGTCGACGATGATCACCCCCAGATCGCTCATCGGCGCGAAGATCGCCGAGCGCGCCCCGATCGCGATCCGGACCTCGCCGCGGGCGATGCGGCGCCACGCGTCAAAGCGCTGCCCCGGCGTCAGGCCGCTGTGGAGCACCGCGATCTGGTCGCCGAAGTGGCCCCGGAAGACGGCCACGAACTGCGGCGTCAGGCTGATCTCCGGCAGGAGGATGATCGCGCCTCTGCCCCGCTCCAGCGCGTCCTTGATCACCCGGACGTAGACCTCGGTCTTGCCGCTGCCCGTGACCCCGTGCAGCAAGAAGGTCTTGAAGGCCCCCTCGGAGAGCTGCGCCCGCAGCGCCCCGATCACCTGGGCCTGATCGGGGGTCGGCTCGCGATCCTCGACCTCGATGGCCTGCGCCTCGGCGAAGGGGTCCCGGTAGACCTCCTGCTCGTCGATGGACACGATCCCCTTCTGCTCCAGGATCCGCAGCGACGGCCCGGGGCTCGACACGTCCTGTCGCAGATCCCCCATCCGGATCGCCTCACCGGGGTTGAGCTCCTGGAGGCGGAGCAGGATCTCGGCCTGCTTGCGGCCGATGCGCTCGTCCACGTAGGGGTCGCGCCGCAGCCGGATCAGCTTCTCGTACTTGATCGAGGCGCCGCCCGGGCCCGCCACATAGTGGCTCTCCAGCCAGCCGGCCTTCTCGCAGTGGGCGATCGTGATGTAGGTCAAGCCCTTGATGCGCTCCCTGAGCACCTGGGCGTCGATGGGGCCGTTGGACACCACCAGCTTGCTCAAGAGCGCGCGGTGCTTCGGATCCGTGACAACCCCCGCCGTGACGGCCTTGCGGCCCACAGGCGTGATCTCCAGCTCGCGGGAGCTGTCCACCCGCAGCGCCGCCGGCAGCGCCAGCTTGAGCACCTCCCCGATCGGCGCGTGGTAATAGCTCGCCATCCACCGCAGCATCTTGACCATGTCGGCGTCGATGACCGGCTCGACGTCGAGCACGTCCCCGATCTCGACGACCTTGTCCAGCACCGCCTGCCGCTCCGGCGGCCCCACCCGGCCCAGCGCCACCGCCACCGTCGACCGACCCCGGAAGGGCACCAGCACCCGCACCCCCGGCGCGATCACCGGCGCCAGCGCCTCCGGCACCCGGTACGTGAAGGACTTGTAGAGCGGCACGTCGACGGCCACCTCCACGAAGTCCAGCACCGCGTCGGGCGCCTTCTTGTCCTTGCGCCGGAGCGCCTTGGGCGCCGGCTCGGGGATCAACGAAGTCTGTCGAGGAGAGTCTGGCATCGGCATCATCATCGGACCTCTCTGCTGGCCCTGCAACTATCTCACACCACTGCCCAACTGTCCAGCGATTCTATGCACCCCCTCTTCTTGTTGATGGACGCGGCCCTGGCGGCCGGGGCGATCGCCCAGGCGGCGCGCCGGCCTCGACGCCGACCGCGCGATTGGCCTGCGAGCCCCCTCGCGCGGGTTGCCAAACGACGCCCTTTGCCGTTAACACCAGAGGCCCCGCGAGACAGCGGCGCGCCAGGGCGACGCCGATCCATGGCGGCGCCGTCAAGAGGCGGTGTGACAGGAGGCCCCATGTTCGACCCATCCATGCTCAACCCCTCGATGCTCGACCCGGCGGTCGTGAGCTTCTTCAAGCAAGCCGGCGAGGCCTTCAAGGAGACGGTGGAGGCGGAGGCGGCCGGGAGGATGGCCAAGGCGCTGCTGCGGCATTGCGGCTCCAGCACGCCGCCCGAGCCGCCCGCGCCGGCCTTCCAGGCCAGGTGCCTGGTCTACGCCGCCAAGGGCTACGCGATGGCGCACATGGACGGCGCGGTGACGATGGGGCAGGTCCGGCAGACGCTGGCCGCCGCCTCGTGCTGGCCGCCGCCCGCTGAGATGAAAGCCCAGGGCGCCCTCTTCATGGCCTTCATGCTCGGCTTCCTCTACGGCAGCGAGCTGCCCGAGGCCCGCCAGGCGACCATCGAGGGGCTCATCCCCATGGCGGCGGGCTTGGCGGCGGCCCCGGAGGAGTTCGCCCGCAAACTCGGCATCAGCCCCGAGCAGATGCTCAAGCTGGCCGAGGCGGCCAGCAAGGGCGGCATCAGCCCCGAGCGTATGCGCGAGATGGCCGAGGCGGCCAGCAAGGGCGGCCTCGGCGCCCTGAAGGGCATGTTCAACAACGACAAGGCCTGAAGGAGCCTCCATGGACGACAAGAAGACCCCGGCCAGCTGCGAGAACGAGGAGACCTTCGACATCGTCGAGGACGCCCTCAACGACCTGTGGCAGGTGGTCAACGAGCTCTCCCGCATCCGGCCCCCGCTCCAGCGGCACTTCAGGGTCACCATCTTCGGCTCCGCCCGCGTCAAGCCCGGCCAGCCCCTCTACGACGACGTCCGCCGCCTCGCCGCGGCCCTCTCGGCCCAGGGCTGCGACATCGTCACCGGCGGCGGCCCCGGCCTGATGCAGGCGGCCAACGAGGGCGAGAACTTCGGCGACCCCGACAACAAGACCCGCTCCTTCGGCCTGCCCGTCGAGCTGCCCTTCGAAGAGCGCGCCAACCCCTTCGTCGAAAAGCTCTACCACCACAGGACCTTCTTCTCTCGCCTGCACCACTTCGTGCGCCTGTCGAGCGCCTTCGTCGTCGT
Source organism: Pseudomonadota bacterium (assembly GCA_005804885.1). GTDB lineage: Bacteria > Myxococcota_A > Bradymonadia > Bradymonadales > SYOX01. The sequence goes on along the minus strand of SYOX01000128.1, from coordinate 2,725 downwards.
CGGCGGCGGCATCGGCACCACGCTGGAGACCATGATCGTCTGGCAGCTCCTGCAGGTCCGGCACATCCAGGACGTCCCCCTCATCCTCGTCGGCGACATGTGGAAGGGCCTCGTCGACTGGGCCAAGGCCGACATGCTCTCCCACGATCCCCCCTTCGCCAGCCCCCGCGACCTCGACATCCCCGTCTGCGTCCAGTCCATCGACGACGCCATCGCCGCCGTCCTGGCCCAGAAGGCGCTCTACGACGCCGCGCGACAGGGCTGACCCATGGAGCAGGTCGACATCGCCATCATCGGCAGCGGCCCCAGCGGCGTCGCCACCGCCCTGAGCCTCCTTCGCATCGACCCGGACCTGGCCTCCCGCACCCTCGTCCTTGAAAAATCCCGCCACCCGCGCCCGAAGCTCTGCGGCGGCGGCGTCACCTTCACCGCCAGGCCCACCCTCGACTTCATCGGCATCCCCCTCGACAGCATCGACGTCCCGCACGTCCGCGTCGACCGCGTCAACGCCCGCTTCGAAGACCGCGTCCGCACCGTCCGCTACAAGGACGCCTTCCGCATCCTGCGCCGCGACGAGTTCGACGCCGAGCTCGTCCGGCGCGCCCGCGACAAGGGCATCGAGATCCGCGAGGGCTCCCCCGTCAAGGACATCGCCGCCGACCCCGAGGGCGTCACCCTCACCCTCCCCGGCGGCCCCGTGCGCGCCCGCGTCGTCGTCGGCGCCGACGGCGCCAAGAGCCTCGTGCGCCGCAAGATGGACCTCCCCGATCCCTCCCGCGTCTCCCGGCTCATCGAGATCCTCACCCCCCAGGACCCGCAGACGACGGTCGAGTTCACCCAGAACGCCGCCACCTTCGACTTCTCGCCCTGCCGTCAAGGCGTCCAGGGCTACTACTGGGACTTCCCCTCCTTCAAGGGAGGCGCCGCCTTCATGAACCGCGGCGTCTTCGACAGCCGCGTCCTGCCCCACAAGCCCCTCGCCGATCTCAAGGACGCCCTCTCCGCTCAGCTCCGCCTTCGCGACATCGACCTCGACGACCACGACATCGAGGGCCACCCCGAGCGCTGGTTCGACCCCCGCGCGCGCCTGAGCAGGCCCCACATGATCCTCGTCGGCGACGCCGCCGGCGTCGAGCCCCTCCTCGGCGAAGGCATCGCCTACGCCCTCATGTACGGCCCCGCCGTGGCCCCCATCCTCTCGGACGCCTTCAAGAAGGGCGACCTCTCCTTCTCCGACTACGAGCGCCGCCTGCTCAAGTCCCCCGTCGGCCGACACCTGCGCTTGCGCACCCGGCTGGCCCGCATCGCCTACAACACCCCCCCCTCCCTCATGCGCGCGCTCATGCCGCTGACCCCGCTGGCCGCCGCCTTCATCGCCTCTCGCTGCTCTGGAGCCGTCTAAAGGGGACACGGGTGGATCGCGCACTCCACCCCCTGTCCCCCTCCGAAGGGCACTGCCCTCGCGGCGCAAGGAGGGGGAACGCTCGTATTACAGACAAGGTGGATCGAGGGTGGGCTCGTTGGATGGGCAGGATGATGCGGGGGGTGGGCCGCAGGAGCCTTCGCCGGGATCAATGGCCGCCGGGGGCGGGTGGCGAGGTCGTCGGGGCGGGACCCGATCCACCGTGTCCGTAATACGAGCGTCCCCCCTCCTTGTGGAACGAGGAGGGGGACAGGGGGTGGAGTGCGATCCACCAGTGTCCGTAATTCTCGAGTTCCCCCTCCTTGCGCCGCGAGGGCAGTGCCCTTCGGAGGGGGACAGGGGGTGGAGTGTGGGGGTGGAGTGTGGGGCTGGAGCGCGAAGCACCTCAACCAAGGATCTGGCCCAGGAAGTGGCCGGTGAGGCTGCGGGGGGAGGCGGCGATCTCGGCGGGGGTGCCCTGGGCGACGACGTCGCCGCCGTCGGGGCCGCCATCGGGGCCCAGGTCGATGACGTGGTCGGCCTGGGCGATGAAGTCGATGTTGTGCTCGACGACCAGGACGGTGTGGCCTTCGGAGACGGCGCGCCTCAGGGCGCCGACGAGGACGCCGATGTCGTGCAGGTGGAGGCCGATGGTGGGCTCGTCGAAGATGAAGAGGATGCCGTCCTTGTCCAGGGGGCGCTTCTGGCCGAGGTGGCTGGCCAGCAGCAGGCGCTGGGCCTCGCCGCCGGACAGGGTCGAGGTGGTCTGCCCGAGGCGCAGGTAGCCCAGGCCGACCTCCGTCAGGGGGGTGAGGCGGCGAGTGACGGCCAGGTGGCCCTCGAAGAAGGTGATGGCCTCTTCGACGGTCAGGTCGAGGATCTGGGCGATGTTGAGGCCCCGGAAGCGGGCGGCCAGGACCTTGTCGGTGAAGCGGCGCCCCTCGCAGGCCTCGCAGACGACCTCGATGTCGGCCATGAAGTGCATCTCGACGACGATCCGGCCTGTGCCCTCGCAGGGCTCGCAGCGGCCGCCGGGGCGGTTGAAGCTGAAGTGGCCGGCGCTCAAGCCCTCGCGCTTGGAGGTGGTCAGGCCGCCGTAGGTCTTGCGGATGGGCTCCCAGGCGCCGGTGTAGCTGGCCACGTTGGAGCGGCTGGATCGGCCGAGGCCGCCCTGCTCCATGAGGACGACGTCCTGGAGGGTGGAGAAGCCCTCCAGGTGATCGACGCGGGCGGGCTCGACGCCGGTGTGACCCTGGGTGCGGCGCCAGGTGTCGAAGAGGCAGCGGCGCACGAGCGTGGTCTTGCCGGAGCCGGAGACGCCGG
>SYOX01000018.1 GCA_005804885.1 Pseudomonadota bacterium | reverse complement strand
GTCGCCGCCGGCCTCGCCGATCGCTGCGAGATCCAGATCGCCTACGCCATCGGCGTCGCCGACCCCGTCTCGATCATGGTCGAGACCTTTGGCACCGCCCACATCTCCGAAGACGAGATCGCCGCCCGCGTCGGCCGCACCTTCAACTTCAAGCCCGCCGCGCTGATCGAGCACCTCAACCTGCTGCGACCCATCTACAAGGCCACCGCCGCCTACGGCCACTGTGGTCGCGACGGGTTCTCCTGGGAGAAGGTCGACCGCGCCGAAGAGCTCAAGGCGTGAGCCTCCCGCCTCGCCTGCCCCTCCCCCCGTCCCTCAAGAGGCCGCTGGCGACCCCTCAGCGGCCTGCCGCGTGGCGCGCCGCGCGCCACCTCCTGCTCGCCGCGCTCGCCTTCGCCGCGGTCTCCTGGGCTGCGGCCGCCGCCGCGCAGGCCCCGGAGCCTTCGGCCGAGGGCCTCAACACCGGAGACGCCAAACTCGACCAGGCCTATGAGGAGCTGATGGCCTTCCTCGATGAAGGCCAGCTGGACTTTGAGCGCCTGCGCAGCTACCTGCGCCGCAACTTCGACTCCCCCGAGCAGCTCCAGGCCCTCTACGACCACCTGCCCGACGCCATGCGCCAGCAGCTCGAGGCCCAGGTCGAGCTCTGGAGCATCGAGGGCGGCCTGGGCCTCGGCGGGGGGCTGCGCTCGGCGCTGTCTGGCCCGGGCGGCTCGGGCGGCGTCTTCCGGTTGAGCTTCTCGGGCGGCGTCGTCTGGCCCTTCGGCGGCTTCGACCTGCCCATCTACTACATCTTCACCGACATCCCCGGTCCCTGGGCCGTGGGCTTCATGGGCTACGCCCACACCGACAACTTCTCCACGGCCACCGCGGGCCTCAACCTGCGCGTCGCCGTCGACTACCTCGGCACCTCTCCCTTCCTGGAGATCGGCCCGGCCGCCCGCGTCGCCTTCAAGGACGGCGACCTCGCCCCCGGCGTCCACCTGGACCTGGGCTACGGCAACATCCTCATCCAGGGCTTCGTCCAGGCCGAGGTCTTCGCCGACGAGGCCCAGACCCTCACCATCATCGCCGGCCTGCGCGTCCCCTGGCTCCTCTTCTCCCTCTTCTGATCGCCGCGCCCGGCCCCTGAAGCTCCTCCTCCACTCGCTCGAAGAGGTGTGTCCCTTGACGCCCCTCGACGTCCTTGAGCGATCCGTCAAGGAATTGGCTGGCACGGTCCTTGATCTCTCCTGACGCCGTGACGTTCAACGGTCGGCGAGGCAGGTGAGGCCATGCAAGTAAGAACCTACAGAGCCCACGGGATGAGGGACGCCCTGGCCAGGGTCAAGGCGGACCTGGGGCCGAGCGCGATCATCCTCTCGACCCAGCGCATCGACGACGGCGCAGAGGGCCACGGCTTCATCGAAGTGACGGCGACCTCGGACACGGCCGACGGGCCTGAGCCAGCCCAGGGGCTCCACTTCTTTCAGCGCACCTCGCGCGGGCGGGCGCCGATGCCCCTGGAGCCGCGTCTGGTCTCGACCAGCGCGCCGCGGGTGAGCGGGCTGGCGGCGTCGGCCCCGCAGAGCGTGGTCCTGGCGGCGAACCTCGGCGGCGCCTCGTCGGTCGCGGCGAGCTCGACCGCGGCGAGATCGACCGCGGAGGCCTGCGAGGACGACCTCGTCGCGCGGCTCCAGGGCTTGCTGGCGCCGCTGGTCGAGGAGGTGCGCGATCTGCGCAGCAGGGTCGATCTGGCCACCCAGAGCCCCCAGGTTGCGCGGATCCGACCCGGACAGGCGCCTGAGCCGATCGAAGTGCCTGCGCCCGCAGCCCTTCGCCCGCCTTCGCTCGCCCCCGAGCGCGCCTCGGGCCAGCCTGCGTCGGCGTCCGCTGGCGACGTGGGGCGTTGGTGGGATGAGGCCGGCGGCGCGGAGGCGCCTCGCGGCGGAGGGCGAGAGGCGAAGGTTGGCGGTGGCGCGTGGTTGCCGGTCGACAACATGTTGACGCGGCTGTCGCAGGAGGAGGGGAGGCCCGGCGTGGGCGGGTCGGAGCGCGGCCTGGAGCGCTCGGACGAGGTGGCGCTTGAGGGGCTGCGGCGCAACTTGATGGGGGTCAACCAGGCCAGAGCCCTGGTGCGCGACCCGATCGAGCTGCTCAAGGGGTGGTTGAGCGCCAGCGAGGTGGCGCCGGATCGGCGCGCGGCGCTGGTCGAGGGCGTTCGGCTCAGGCTTGAGGGCGAGGCGCTGACGCGGGACGCGATCGAGCGGGCCTTCGTCGAGGAGCTGTTGAGCAGGGTGCAGATCCGGGATCGCAGGGCGCTGGAGGGGAGGCGAGTGGTGGCGCTGGTGGGGCCGACGGGGGTGGGCAAGACGACGACGCTGGCCAAGATGGCCGCCGAGGCGCGGCTGGACAGGCGGCGCTCGGTGGGGCTGGTGACGATCGACACCTACCGCATCGGCGCGGTGGATCAGCTGCGCAAGTATGCGAGCTTGCTGGAGATCCCCCTGGAGGTGGTGGTGGATCGGATCAGCCTGGAGCGCAGCCTGAGGCGCTTTGAGCATTGCGATCTGGTGCTCATCGACACCATCGGCCGCTCGCCCCGGGACGAGGAGCCGGTGCGGCGGCTGGCCGAGCTCTTCGAGGGGCTGGCGGGGTTGAGCTTTGATCTGTGCGTCAGCGCCACCACGGCGCTGCGCGACATGCAGGGGATCGCGCGCAACTTCCAGCGGCTGGCCCCGGAGAGCGTCCTGTTCACCAAGCTCGACGAGGCCTTCGCCGTCGGCCCGCTGCTCTCCTCCCACCTCGACACCAACATCCCCTTGAGCTACTTCACCACCGGCCAGAGCGTGCCTGAGGACATCGAGCACGCCAGCGTCGAGCGCCTGCTGGGCATGATCATGCCCCTGGTGGACTGAGCGGCGAGGTCGGCCTGTCAAAGCCTTGACGGATCGAGGTTGGCACGCCTCTCGCATTGACAAGAAATCGGAAGTCAACGCAATCGGCTCTTGAAGCCCGAGTCTCTCGGCCGCCTGGCCGGGCGCATTAGGAGGCAGTGACATGCTGAACTCACAGGTGACGTACGCGAACATCTCCGAGGTCGCCCAGCTCGACATGCACGAGATCGAGCGGCTGTGCCAGACGCACCCCCGCGAGGTGGCCGAGCGCTTCGCGCCGCTGATCGGGAAGGTCGTCGGTCGGATGGCGCGCCGCCTGCCGCCCTACGCGCAGATCGAGGATCTGTACAGCGTCGGGGCGCTGGGGCTGATGGACGCGATCGAGAAGTTCAGGGCCGATCGCTGCACGGACTTCGCCTGCTACGCCGAGCACAGGATCCGGGGTGCGGTGCTGGACGAGCTGCGCCACCTCGACCCCATGCCGAGGGTGCTGCGCACCCGGCAGAAGCGGGCCGATCGGGCGCTGCGCCGCCTGACCCAGGAGCTGGGTCGGGAGCCCAGCGAGGTCGAGGCCGCCGCCGAGCTGGAGATGAGCCTGGGGGAGTATCAGGACTTCCGCGCGCAGGTGGAGCGGACCTGCACGGTGGCCTACAACGACGAGGCGGTCGACCACCACACCGGCGGCGCGTCCACGTCGACGCCGGGTCAGGTCGCGCCCGTGGTCAACCTGGCCTTCCTGCCCGAGGCGGACGACGACTTCGAGGGGGAGTACGACGCCTTCAAGATGCTGCTCCGGCGCGAGAAGATGGAGCTTATCGCGCGCCGCATCGCCCAGCTCGACGAGCGCGATCAGCTCATCATGGCGCTGCACTACCAGGAGGGGCTCAACTTCCGTCAGATCGGGCAGGTCCTGGGGTTGACCGAGTCGCGGATCTCGCAGATCCACAAGGCCATCATCATGGCCCTGCGCTCCCAGCTGGAGTGCCTGGACTGAGCGGCGCTCAGCCGCCCTCGCCCAGCAGGGGGGTGATGGCGTCGCGCAGCCGCCCGCCGCGGATCAGCGCCACGACGCGGGCCATGTCGGGGTAGAGCGGGCGGTCGTCGGCGACGAACTCGACGCCCGCCTCGCGCAGCAGCGCCAGCAGGGCGCGGCTGGCCGACCCCGGCGCCAGCGGCCGGTGGAAGTGGAGCGCCTGGAAGGCGGTCAGGACCTCGATCGCGACGACCTGCTCGGCGTTCAGGAGGATCTGGCGGGCCTTTCGGGCCGCGATGGTCCCCATGCTGACGTGATCCTCGGTGTTCTCGCACGAGGGGATGGAGTCGACGCTGGCCGGGTGGGCCAGCGCCTTGTTCTCGCTCACCAGCGCCGCGGCCGTGTACTGCGGGATCATGAAGCCGCTGTTGAGCCCGGCCTTGTCGATCAGCAGGCTGGGCAGGCCGTTGTTGAGGTGGCCGTCGATCATATGGGCGGTGCGCCGCTCGGAGATGTTGCCCAGCTCGGCCAGCGCCACGGCCAGGTAATCCATCACCAGGGCCACCGGCTCGCCGTGGAAGTTCCCGCCCGAGCACACCGCCCGTCGGCACATCGCCGAGGTCAGCGCCGCCTTGTAGGCGACCAGATCGTCCACCGGCATCGGCCGACCGGCCTCGTCCTGCTCGGGCGGGAAGATCAACGGGTTGTCGACGACGCTGTTGGCCTCCACGAGCAGGACCCCCTCGACGTGGTCGATGGCCTGCCGCACCGCGCCCATGACCTGGGGCGCGCAGCGCAGCGAGTAGCTGTCCTGAACCGAGGGCATCGCCGGCACCGCCCGCTCCAGGCTGTCCAGGGCGACGGCCAGGTCGGCCTGGGCCTGCTGGACCTCCAGCGGCAGCGCCCCTGAGAGCAGCGATCGGTAGATCGTCAGGAGGGTGGCCTTGATCGGCTCCAGCGCCGCCCGGTAGCGCGCAAGGCCCACCTCGGCGTCGGAGGGGTCCAACCCCGCGATCGGCGCCTCGGGATCGCGCTGGAGCTCATCCAGATCGGCCAGCGCGGCGTTGACGTTGTCGCAGATGTCGTCCGTCAGCGGCGTGTTGCCCCGGTCAAGGTGGAAGCGCGCGTCCCACAGCGCCCGGATGGCCGAGTTGACCCAGGCCATGTTCAGCGGGAGGCTCAGGATCTGGCTGTCCTGGGTGTAGGCCCGCAGCGCCCCGGCGCTCTGCCGCTGCCCTGCGTGGGGCCGCGCCGCGTGCAGCGCAGCGTCAAAGGCCCTCGGCACCCCCTTGAGCGCCTCGAAGCTCATCGCGCAGGCGCCCTCGCCGCTGATCGTCAGCGTCCTGGCGTCGGCCACCGTCAGCAGGCCGATGGCCGTCATGACCTGCGTGCCGTTGTTGAGCGCCAGCCCCTCCTTGGCCTCCAGCACCACCGGCTCGAAGCCCAGCGCGCGCAGCCGCTCCGGCGTCGAGGCCACGAAGTCCCCCCAGCGCGCCTCCACCCGCGCCTTCGAATCGCGCGCCAGCCCCGGCTCGCCCTCGACGGCCGGCGCCTCCGGGTTGAAGATCCGCCCCGCCGGGTCCCCCATCAACACCAGCGCCAGGTGGCTCAACGGCGCCAGATCCCCCGACGCCCCCAGCGACCCCTTCTCGGGGATGAAGGGGTAGATGTTCAAGTCCAGCAACTTCAAGAGCGACTCGACCACCTCCACCCGGATCCCCGACATCCCCCGCGCCAGCGTGTTGGCCCGCAGCAGGATCGTCGCCCGCGTCACGTCCTCCGGCAAGGGCGACCCGACCCCGCAGCTGTGCGAGCGGATCAGGTTGCGCTGGAGCTGCTGCGTCTCGGCCGGGTCGATGAAGACGTTCTTCTTGCTGCCAAAGCCCGTCGTCAACCCGTAGACCTTGACCCTGTCGCCCAGCAGCCGATCCACCACCGCCCTCGATCGGCGCATCCGCGCCTTGGCGGCCTCGTCCAGCCGCGCCCGCGCCCCCTCGCGCGCCACCGCCAGCACGTCCGCCAGCCCCAGATCCATCCCCGTGAGCGTCACCATCTCAGCCATTCCCCCGACCTCCCTCGACCCCCGGCGACTCAGCGTGCCGACCGGGCCCGCCATCGATCTACCGGACACGCCGCGCCCGCGTCCAGTCGCCAGATTCTTGACGCCTCGAATTGAACCCGCCTTGCAATGGCGCCGTGCTCCGTGAAAGAGTCCCCGTACCATGCCTCGGAGCCCCATGCGACTCGTCATGCACACCGACCTGAGCTGTCCCTTCTGCTACCTCGGAGAATCCGTAATCGACGATCTGCGCGGCCGCTGGAGCTTTGAGACGCTGTGGGTGCCCTTCGAACTGCACCCCGAGGTGCCGCTCCAGGGCGTCGCGCTGACCGAAGCCCGCCAGGAGCGCGCCGCCCCGCTCTGGCGGCAGGTGCTCGGGCTGGCCGCCGCCCTCAAGGTGCCCTTCAACCCCCCCTCCTCCTTCCCCAACACCCGCCGCGCCCTGGGCGCGATCCTCGCCGCCCAGCAGACCTCCGAGGCCGCCGCCGACGCGCTGCGCCGCCGAATCTACCGCGCCATGTTTGTCGAGGGCGCCGACATCGGCGACCCGGACGTGGTGGTGGCGCTGGCCGCCGAGGTGTCGCCGATCGGCCAACCCGAGGTCCTCAAGGCCGTCGAGGCCGCCGCCCGCGACTTCGCCCTCGACGCGCGGCTGCTTGAGCTCAAGAACGAGGGCTTTGACGCCCTCGTCATGGGCGTGCCCGTCTTTCGCCCCTTCGTCGACGGCCAGGAGCGCGCCGACCGCCGCGTCGTCGGCGCGCAGCCGGCCGAGATTTTTGAAAAAGTCTTTGAGGATCTTGGTGTTGCGCATCTGGGAGGTTCACCTTGACCGAACACTTCGAGGCCCCGCCGGGCGCCCCTGATCTCCTGCCCGACGAGGCCGAGCTGCACCTCGGCGCCGAGGCGAGCCTGCTGAACCTGTGGCGCAGCCGAGGCTACCGCCTGATGCGCCTGCCGACCTACGAGGCCTGCGATCTCTACGGGCGCCTCTACGGCCAGGAGGTCCGCCAGCGCCTCGTGACCTTCACCACCGACCGCGAGTACGCCCTCCGGCCCGACCTGACCGCGAGCCTCTGCCGCGCCGTCGCCGGACGCCTCGACGGCGGCCTGCCCCCCGCCACGCCCTTTCGCGTCGCCGTCTCAGGCACGGCCTACCGCCACGAGCGCGTCCGCGACCTGCGCCGCCGCTGCTTCCATCAGATGGGCCTGGAGCGCATCGGCGACCACCCCCAGAGCCTGCGCGGCGCCGACGTCGAGATCCTCAGCCTCGCCCGCGCCGCGCTGCTTGAGATGGGGCTGCCCGGCGGCGCCGTCCGCGTCGGCCACGCGCGGCTGCGCTCTTCGATCCTCTCCCGGCTGACCCAGAACCCGCAGACCCTCGCTCGCCTCTCCGCGCTGATCGACGCGCTGTCGAGGCTCAGAGATCGTCTCGATCCCGCGCGGACCGGCGCCGATCTCACCCTGGACCCTGCGACCGGGCGGCGGCGCCGCGTCGACCCCAGAGAGCACCCGGATCTGCCCTCGCTCCTGGCCGAGCTGCGCCAGTCCGTGCGCCAGGAGCTCAGCGCCGAGGACATCCAGAGCGCCGAAAGGACCTTGAAGGCCCTGGAGGACAAGCTCTCGGCCCTGGCCAGCGAGCTCGGCCTCGACGCCGCCCGCCGCGAGGCGCTCCTGAGGATGACATGGTCGGCGGCCAGCCTGGGAGAGCTCGCAGACAGCCTCCATCCTTTGATGAAAGACCCCGTCGGGGAACCAGAAGACCCCGTCGGGGAACCAGAAGACCCCGTCGGGGAACCAGAAGACCCCGTCGAGGAACAATCCGACCCCGTCGAGAGACCCCGTCGAGGAACAACTGACCCTGTCGAGGAACAATCAGACCCGGTCAGGGAGCGATCTGGCGCGATCGGGGAGCCCACAGATCCGGCGGACGTCCTCATCGCCGCCCTCGGACATATCGAGGACTGCGCCGAAGACCTCGCCCCGCTGACCTTGCGCTTCAGCCTCGGGGCCACCCGCTGGGGCGGCTTCTACACCGGCTACCTCTTCGAGATCGACGCCCCCGTGCTCGGCCCCGACGTCAGCCAGATCGTCGGCGGCGGCCGCTACGACGGCGTCATGGAGGCCGTTGGCGCCATGCCAATGCCCGCCTGCGGCTTCGCCCTCGGCCTTGAGCGTTGCCTCGCCGCGCTCGCCCTGCTCAAAGGCGACTCCTTCGCGCGCCGTCGCTTCGTGCCCCGCGAACCCATACTGATCTGCTTCACCGCCCAGGAGGCCGACGCCGCGCGAGCCATCGGGATCGCAGAGCGTCTCGGGCGCTCCGGCTGCGCGGTCGCCTTTCATCCTGAGGTGATAGACCCCGTCGGGGAACCAGAAGACCCCGTTGAGGAACAATCAGACCCCGTCGAGGACAACCCGACGCAGAGCAAGTCGGCGGCGCGGCTGATCGAGGCGCTGGCGCGTCTCCCTGGCGCGCCCTACCGCCACGCCCTCTTGAGCGCCGATGGCCTCCATCTGATCGACATCCCCACCGGATCGAGCACGGTCGTCTCCGAGCAGGATCTGATGATCATGTTCGGCGGCGCTTCGCCGCGCCAGATTTGATCTGCAAGTTCTTGTTTTGATGATGTTTTTGGATCTGTCGCGCGATTCAGAGCGGCAGGGCGCTCGACAGCGCCCACAGGGCGGTGAGGGCGCACAGGACGACCAGGGTGTACCCCATGGCATCGCCGTGGGCGCGGCCGTGCCGTCTGGCCAGGTCGCGCAGCGCGCCGAGATCGTCCTTCAGGGCGTGAGCGGCCTGGATGATCTCAGCCTCGCGCGCGTGTTGGACTTGGGGTTTGAAGCCCATGGGCTCGCGGCTGACCTCGGAGAGCCCCTCGATCAGGTTGAGGAGCCCGTCCGCGGCGCGGTCGCAGTGCCAGCCGCCGTCGATGTGGGGCCAGAGCAGCAGGGGGTCGGCCTCGTCGACCCGGCTCAAGAATTGGTCGAGCTGGTTGAGGGCGCCGGGGGTGGCCGGGTGCGGGCGGTGGTGGCTTTCGAAGCCGCGACAGAGATCCTCAAAGCGGCCGATGCCGGTCAGGACGCGGGTCAGGGTGGTCTGGAAGTGGGCGCGGAGCCTGGCGCGGGTCGAGGCCATCAGCCAGAGGCGGAGCGCGATGAGGGCGGCCAGCAGGCCGCCGTAGAGGAGCAGGCCGAGCGCCGGGGTCTGGCGGGTGTCGGGCAGGGCGCCGGAGAGGGCCAGGAGGATCAGGAGCGTCAGAGTGGCGATCAAGAGCATGGGGCGAGGCCTTCAGGCGAGGGGCGGGGTGGAGGATAGCGCGTTGGCGGCGGCGATCAAGGCTTGCTGGGGAGAGGGGGATCGCGCATCTTCGTGAGGATGCGGTCGAGGTGAGGGCGAGATGGGCGGTCGCGGTCACAGGGTGTTGGGTTTGTTCGCGTTCGTGGGCGCCCTCTGGGGTGCGGCGGCAGCGGCGCAGGATCGGGGCGCGGCCGAGGCGCTCATCGCCGCGTGCAAGGACGCCGACGACCCCTGCAAGGCGCTGGAGCTGTGCCAGCAGGCCGCCGGGGCGCTGCTGCCGGAGCGGGATGTGGCGCTCGACGCGCTGATGGCCGAGTTGATCGCGCGGTGCGGCGCCCCGCGAGAGGGGGCGTCCGAGATCGACGAGGGCTTGAGGGGGGGCGCCGAGAGCGGCGGGCCCGAGGGCTTCGTGTCGATCTCGGCGGGGAAGTTCAAGATGGGGACGCCTCGCGACGCGCGCTGGCGCGGGCTTGACGAGGAGAGCCATGTGGTGGAGCTGACGCGCGGCTTCCAGATCCAGTCCACCGAGGTGACCCAGGCGCAGTGGAGGGAGGTGATGGGCGAGGAGCCGCCGTCGACCTTTGTGTCGTGTGGGGAGCGCTGCCCGGTGGAGCGGGTGACGTGGTACGAGGCGGTGGCCTACGCCAACGCGCTCTCGCTGCTGGAGGGCCGGCCGGTGTGCTACCTCAACGCTGGAGGATCGCCTTACAACAAGGGCGACGCGGCGCAGTCGCGGGCGGTGCGCTGGCCCGAGGGGCTCGCGTGCATCGGGTGGCGGCTGCCGACGGAGGCGGAGTGGGAGTACGCCGCCCGCGCCGACGTGCGCAAGGTCAACCCGGAGGTCGAGCTTGAGGTCGTGGGGGCCAACCGGGCGCCGGCGCTCGACGGCGCGGTGCGCTACGCCGGCAACAGCGGCGTGACGTGGCCTGGCGGCTTCGACTGCGATGATGTCGAGCTTCGCGGGGTCGAGGCGCGGCGCTGCGGCCCGGCCGAGGTGGGGACGCTGGCGCCCAACGCGTGGGGGCTGTCGGACATGCTCGGCAACGTGTGGGAGTGGGTCTGGGACGAGTACGCCCCCTATGACCTCGTCAACACGACCAACCCCGGCGATCCGACCCGCTCGATGCGTCAGGGTCCCAAGCCGCTTGAGGAGGAGCAGCCCGAGCGCCCGGCCCAGGAGGGCGATCCGGAGGGGAGCCTGGAGCAGACCGAGGGCGCCCCGGTCGCGCAGGGGATCCGTGGGATGGCGCCGATGGCCCCGGTGGAGGCGCTGCCGACGCCCGAGGTCGGCGACGGGTTGCCGCGCGTGACGCGGGGGTGCAGCTGGATCAGCAATGCCCGCCATTGCCGCGCCGCCTTCCGGGGCCAGAGCTCGCCGTCCGAGCGCCGCAACAACCAGGGCTTCCGGGTCGCCCGCACTCTGCCCTGAGCCGTCGTTGGAGGGCGCGACCTGCTTGAACATCGGCCGAGGTCGTCGGGGTGCTGTGGGCCGGATCGAAGTCGGACCTTGAAGGGGGCATGAGCGGCAGGCTCAAGAGGCGAGCTGGTGCATGGAGAGGGTGACTTATCGTTGGAGCGGCGGACACCTGTTTTTGGAGGTGGCAGGGGCCGTGTGGCTCGTGGACACGGGTGCGCCCGTGAGCTTCGGCGCCCGGGAGGCCTTCACCCTGGCCGGCGAGGTCTTCCAACTCTCCAGGCACCACCGCGGCCTGAGCGTCGAGGCCCTCTCCGGGTTCGTGGGGGTCGAGTGCGCTGGCCTGCTCGGCGTCGACGTCCTCGGTCGATTCGATTTTTTGTTGGACGCCCCGAGGGGCGTGGCGACGATCTCGACCGCCGATCTGGAGCACCGCGGCGCGATCGTCGAGCTGGACGATATCATGGGCGTCCCGATCGTGTCGGCCCGCGTTGGCGGCGCGGATCACCGGATGTTCCTCGATACGGGCGCGCCGCTCTCCTACCTCCAGCGCGAGGCGCTCGCGGCCTTCCCGAGCGCAGGGCGCGCGGCCGATTTCCACCCCAGCGTCGGGCAGTTCCAGACCGAGACACACAGCGTCGAGGTCGCCCTGGCCGGCGTGGACTTCACGCTCCGCTGCGGGGTGCTCCCCGAGGCGCTCGGCGCCTCGCTCTTGCCGACAGGGATCGCGGGGATCATCGGCAGCGCGGTGTTCGCCGATCGGGTCGTGGGCTACTTTCCTCGCCGTCGCCGGTTGGTCTTGTGAACGAAAAACGAAGCAATGGCGGCATCTTGAGACGAATGGCGCGCTGCGCGTCGGGCTGCCTGCGCCCCCAGGGCGTCTGGCATGGGAGGGCAGATCGTGATGAGAGACGGCAACTCAGCGTTCGGGGGCCAGGGCGTCAAGGTGTTCGGCTCGGCGATCGTGCGGGTCGCCCCGGACACCGCGTCGATCCTGGTCGCCGTCTGGCGCCTTGAGCAAGAGCCAAAGGCGGCCTTCGCGCGAGCCCGCGAGGCCGCCCAGGCCGCGAGCGCCTTCCTGCGCAAGGCTGGCGTCGAGGACTTCGGGTCGTCGAGGGCGGCGCTGTCCCAGGAGTTCCGGTACACCAACGGCGAGAATCGCTTCGCGGGCTACAAGGCCAGGTTCGGGTTCAACGTCATCGTTCGTGAGATGGACAAGGTGGACGCGCTGCTCACGGGGCTGATCGCGGCCGGGGCGAACGAGCTCACCTCGGTGACCTTCCAGACGACGCGGCTCAAGGAGATCCGCGCCGAGGCGCGCCGGAGGGCCATTGCGGCCGCCCGCGAGAAGGCGGAGCTCTATTGCGAGGCCGCCGGGGTCGTCGCCGGCCGCGTCCTGTCGATCGAGGACGTCAACCCCGAGCTGCTCTCCGGTCGCAATGAAGGGCACGCCTACCGGGAGCCGGCCCCGATCGATGACGCTGGCGAGCCCGGGGCGATGGATCCTGGCGCCATCACGGTGGGCGCGGCGGTCAACGTCGTCTACCAGATCGAAGAGCGCCCTTGACGCTGGAGCACGACAACATGAGCGACGACAAGAAGTTCACCCCCTTCGACAAGAGCCACGCGGCCTCCTACGACCGCGTATGGACCCCGCTGGCGCCGATGCGGGACGCGCTCCACCTGCTGACGCGCTTCGCGCTGTCCGAGCTGCCGCAGGAGGCGCGGATCCTGTGCGTGGGCGCGGGGACGGGCGCCGAGATCCTCTACCTGGCCGGCGCGTTTCCCGGCTGGCGCTTCACGGGGGTGGATCCGTCGGCGCCGATGCTGGAGGTGTGTCGACGGCGGGTCGAGGAGGCCGGCGTGTCGGCCCGGTGCACCCTCCACCACGGGACGCTGGGCACCCTGCCCGAGTCCGAGCCCTTTGACGGGGCGACGTCCTTGCTGGTCTCGCAGTTTCTGGTGGACGTGCAGGAGCGGCGCGGCTTCTTCAGCGAAGTTCGCGCGCGGCTGCGCCTGGGAGCCCCGCTGGTGAGCGCGGATCTGTCGTCCGACATGTCCAGCGCGGACTATCGCCGCTTGCTTGGGCTGTGGCGGCGCGCGCTGAAGTTCTGCGAGCTGCCGGACGCGCAGGTCGAGAAGGCCGGCGAGGCTTACGGCCGCGACGTCGCCGTCCTGCCGCAGCGGGAGATCGCCTCGATCATCGAGTCTGCGGGCTTCAGCCCTCCGGTGCTCTTCGCCCAGACCGCCTTGATCCACGCGTGGCTCGCGGAGGCCGTGGCTTGAGGGAGGGCGGCGCGTTGACCTGATCGCGTTTCTCGGGTAGTAGGGTGGCCATCGTCTCCGAGGCGCCCGAGCGCCGCAAACCCCACGCCACGCGCAGCAACCTGAGAGGACACCCATGGCCGAGCTCAACGCCCCCGCCCCCGGATTCACCCTGCTGGACACCAACCGCAAGGCCGTCTCGCTGTCGGACTTCAAGGGCCAGAAGGTCGTCGTGGCCTTCTTCCCGGCCGCCTTCACCGGCGTCTGCACGAAGGAGATGTGCACCTTCCGCGACTCGATGGCCGCGCTGAACGATCTCAACGCCACGGTGCTGGCCATCAGCGCCGACGCGCCCTTCTCCAACGGCGCGTTCGCCACCCAGAACGGCCTCAACTTCCCGGTCCTGTCCGATTACAACCGCGAGACGATCGCGGCCTACGGCGTGGCGCTGGAGAACTTCGCCGGCATGGCCGGCTACACGGCCGCCCAGCGCTCGGTCTTCATCGTCGACGCCGAGGGCACGCTCAGCTACAGCTGGATCGCCCCCAACCCTGGCGTCGAGCCCGACTACGACGCGGTCAAGGCCGCCCTCAACTAGCCGCCGCGCCCTCTCCTCGTCGGAAGATCCGCGCCGCCGCGAAAATATGACTGGCGAATCATATCGCCCGCCCTACCTTGGACCCCGTGTGTGCGTCCGAGGCTGCGAGGGTGCCGATGAAGCGCGCGATCTTGCTGGGGTTTTTTCTGACGTTCGCCGGGGCCGTGGCCTGCGTGGATGTGCCCGTCGAGGGGCCTCCGAGCCCGCCTCCGGGCTGTGATGACCGCGACCCGTGCCAGGACCCCGAGCCGGACCCGGCCGACCCCGATCCCTCCCCCCAGCCCGAGCCGCCCGGCGAGCCAGAGCCCTCGGTGGAGCCTGAGCCTGCTCCCTCGCCTGAGCCAGAGGCCCAGCCGGAGGCCGAGCCAGAGTCGCCAGAGTTCACGCTCTCGCCGGCGCACCTGCCGCTGCCCTTCGCGGTGGCTGGGCAGGCTGCGGGTCAGGGAGAGCTGGTGGTCATCGAGGCGGCGGGGTTGGAGGGTGTCGATCCGCTGTCCGTCGAGGTCGAGGGGCCCTTTGAGGTCGAGGGGTCGCTGGCGCCGCTGCGGGCCGGCGAGCGGCGGATCATGGTCGCGCGCTTCGTCGGGGACACCTCGGCGCCGGTGGCGGCCGAGGGGGTCGTGCGGGTCGAGGTCGGCGGGCTGCGGGCCGAGGCGACGGTGGCGGCGGTGATCGGCGACAGGGCGCTGCCGGCGGCGCGCTGGCAGGTCAACGATTACGGCCGGCAGGCGATCGTGGCCCTGCCCTCGGCGCCCTATCCGCACCCGGACGGCCCGTGGACGGACAGCTCGGTGTTGATCTTCGCGCCGGACGGGCTCAAGGACGCAGGGCCGGTGTCGATCGTGGCGCACCTGCACGGGCTGCGCTCGGATCTGGCGCAGGTGGTCGCGTCGCAGCGGCTCGTCGAGCAGCACGCGCTCTCGGGGCGCGACGCGATCTTCATCGCCCCGCAAGGGCCCTACAGGGCCGGGAGCAATGACTTCGGCAAGCTCGACGAGCCGGGTGGCTTCGCGCGGCTGGCCCGCGACGCGGTCGCCGTGCTCTACCGCGACGGGCTCCTGACGCGGCCGCTCGTCGGGGAGGTGGCGCTGACGGCGCACTCGGGGGGCTACAAGCCGACCGCGCGGATCCTTGAAGGCGGGGGGCTGCCGATCCGGGCCGCGCTGCTCTTCGACGCGCTCTACGGCGAGCTGGAGGTCTACCGGGGCTTCGTGGAGGGGGGCGGGGTCTTGCGCTCGAACTATACGGCCACGGGCGGGACGGTGGAGAACAACGAGGCGCTGGCGGCGGCGCTCCTGGCGGCGGGGACCCCCGTGGCGAGGGGCTTTACGGACGGCGCGCTCCTGGAGCATGACGTGGCGATCGTAAGCTCGGGCTTCTCGCACAACGGCTGCCTTCGCGGCGATCGATCCTATGAGCGTTGGCTTCGCACCAGCGGGCTGGCCCGCAATGCCCTTGCGCCGCCCGAGCTCCTGGTCGCCCGCCACGTCGGCAACGGGCGAGCGGAGGTGATCTGGCGCGACGAGGCCAGCCACGCGGCGGCGCGGGTTCGCGTGGAGGGCTCCGAGGACGGGGAGGCGTGGGAGGCGCTGGCGAGCACCGAGGAGGCCAGCGCCCTCGTGCCCGCGCGGCCCTGGCTGCGGGTCGTGGCCGTGGACGTGGAGCGGGGGGACTCGACGCCCTCGGACGCCTACGGCGCCACCGGCGCCCGGTGGCTGATCGTGGACGGCTTCGACAGGGCGACCGGCGGCAGCTGGCTTGCGCCCTCGCACGTCTTCGCCGCCGCGCTGGGAGAGGCGCTCGGGGCGCCCTTCTCGACGGCCTCCAACGAGGCCGTCGCGGAAGGGCTCGTCGATCTTGAGGATTTCGAGGGTGTGGTCTGGCTCCTGGGGGACGAGAGCGTCGACGACGTGACCTTTGACGCTCTTGAGCGGTCTGCCGTGGAGGGGTACCTGGCGGCGGGCGGTCGGCTGATCGTGTCGGGGGCGGAGGTGGGCTACGCGACCGATCCGGGCTGGGCTCAGGAGGTCCTGGGGGCGCGCTACGTCGCGGACGACGCGGGCTCGCTGGTGGCGGGCGGCTACCGCTTCGGGGTGGCCTATGAGGAGGACTACCCGGACGCGCTCGACGGGCAGGAGATCCTGTGGCGCTACGAGGGCGGTCAGGGCGCGGCGGTGGGTCGGGATCGGCAGGTGATCGTGGTGGGCTTCGGGCTCGAGACGATCGCGCCGGAGCAGATGGCCGAGGCGCTCGGGGAGCTGGTCGGCTGGCTGCGCTGATCGGCGCCCGGTCCCGAGGCATCGGGCCGAGGCTCATCAAGAGTCCGTGGCCCCTCAGATTTTTGAAGCGCCCGAGGGCGTCGGTGTCGCGATCCTCGCGAGGCGTCGACGTGGGCTTCGGGGGCGATCCCGTGGTGGACGAGATCGAGAAAAAATTGAGCGGCTGGCCCGGGCTTTGCTTTTGTTGTGTTCCGGCAGCGGACGTGCAAGATGAGACCAACCAGGCCCCCAGAAGGAGACAAGACCATGATGAACTTCAAGACCCTGACCCGCTCGACGATGTTCTGTTTGACGCTGGCTGGATTCTCAAGCGCCGCGTTCGCGCAGCCCCAGCAGTGCGAGTCGGACGCGGACTGCGAGGAGGGCTTCCGGTGCGAGGTCGTCGGTGCGTCGGGGTGTCCGGGCGCTCCCCCTTGTGAGGAGGGTCAGGAGTGCGAGGAGCCCGAGCCCTGCGAGTCGGAGGAGATCACGGAGTGCGTCAGGGCGCCGATCGACTGCGAGACGGACGCGGACTGCCCCGAATACCTGACCTGCGTGACCGACTCGCCGCCCGTCGCCTGCACGGTCGAGCCCAACGGCGGCGAGGAGGTGTGCGAGGAGCCTGATCCCGCCGACGAGCGCAGCTTCTGCGCCTACGAGCCGATCGAGTGCGCCCAGGACTCCGACTGCCCGACCGACTTCGAGTGCATCTCCTTCGGCAGCTTCGGCGACTGCGCCACCATCGCCTGCCCGGAGGGTGAGGAGTGCGAGCAGATCGAGTGCGACGAGCCGGAGGAGCAGTTCGCCTGCGCGCCTCGCCAGATCGAGTGCGAGGCCGACGCCGACTGCCCCACGGAGTGGTCCTGCCAGACCTACGAGAGCGGCGGCTGCGGCGACGTCGGCGAGGGCACGGTTGAGCCCGACGAGGGCGGCTCCGGCGGCCAGGAGGGCGACGCTGAGCCCCGGCAGGAGGGTGACCAGGACTGCACGGTCGAGACGGTCAGCGCTTGCGTCCCGCCCGGCTTCGAGGGCTTCGGCGGCGGCGCCGTCGATCTGGCTGCCAACGACGGCACCGGCGCCCCCGAGGAGTCCCGCGGCCAGAACGACGACAGCGCCAGCGAGGGCGGCGCCGATGACGAGAGCACCTGCGCCGTGGGCGCGCTCTCGGGCCGCTCGACGCCGGTCGGCGGCGGCGCCCTCCTGATGCTGCTCGCTGGCCTGGCCCTGGTGGTTCGCCGCCGCTGATCGGGGATCACGATGTTGCCTCGACGGCCGAGGCCGTCGAGCCCCGCGCCCGCCGCGAAGTCATTGATTCGTCAATGATTTTTCGGCGGGCGCGCTCGCTTGGGGGGTTGCCGCGGGCCGAGGATCAGGCCGCGAGGGGGGGGCGAGGTCCGCGGATCGGCGTCGGGCGGGCTTGAGGGCGATCGCCGTGGCTGGCGGTCAGAGGGCGTCGGGCAGGGCGTTGAGCAGCTCGATGGCCCCTGGGACGACCGTCGCCGTCGCAGGCAGTATCCCAGGCGCCTCGCCGTCGAGGTCGATCCAGGCCCGGCGCCCGTTGACGACCTCCATGGTGACGGTGCGGCCGCTCAGGCAGGTGATGTGGGGGCTGGGGATGTGCTCGCCGGTGTAGAGGGCGTTGAAGAGGCGGGCCTCGGCCAGCGCGTTGGCCTTTCGGATGATCAGGACGTCGAGCAGGCCGTCGCCCAGCCGCGCGTGGGGGGCCATCCACATCCCGCCGCCCGAGAACTGGCCGTTGGCGACCATGACGTTGGAGACGTGGAAGTCTCCGACGAGGACCCCGTCGACGCTCACGCGGACGGCGGCGGTGCGGTAGCGCGTCCAGGCCAGGACGGTGGCCAGGAAGAAGGTGGCCTTGCCGCCGAGGCGCTTGGAGGAGGCGTTGGCGATGCGGCAGATCAGCCCCCCCATGCCGAAGGAGGCCATGTTGAGGAAGTGGCGCTGGGCCGGGGTGCCGTCGTCCTCGCGGAAGTCGACCCGGATCAGGTCGATGGGGTGGGCCGTGGGGCTGGCCAGCGCCTCGATGCTGGTGTCGATGTCCTGGCCGCCGCGCAGCAGCCGTCGGAAGTCGCCCCCGGTGCCGGCCGGCAGGATCCCGAGGCGGATCTCGCCGGGGGCCGGCCCGGCGGCCATGATCCCGTTGACGACCTCGTTGTGGGTGCCGTCGCCGCCCATCGAGAGCAGCGTCCTGGCCCCGCGCTCGACCGCGGCGCGGGCCAGCCGGGCGCCGTCGCCGGGGCCGCCGGTCTTGAGCACCTCGACATGGCCGAGGTGCTGCCGCAGCGCCGCCATGATCGCGTCCCACTGGGCGGCGACGCGGCCGGCGCCGGAGGTGGGGTTGGCGATGATGACCGTCGAGGCCAGATCGATCATGGGCGCCGCTCCTTGTGGGAGGTGAGCAGGTGGGGCAGCCGTGCTGTGCTCAGGGAGTATCACGGCGGCGGCGCTGAGGCCAGGGATCGTGGACTTTCGGGGGCGTCTGTGGGAGCCTCCTTGTCCAGCGCGCTGGTGAAGATGTCCGTTGAACCGGGCTGCCCTCAGGGCGGCCTCTTAAGTCAGGGAAGTCTGCAAAATGGCGATCCACGGCGTGTTCGTCGGGCTGTGCACGATCGACATCATCCACCGGGCCCCTCGGGTGCCGGGGGCCAACGAGAAGATCGTGGCCAAGGAGCAGCTCTGCGTGGCGGGGGGCCCCGCGACCAACGCCGCGGTGGCCTTCTCGCACCTGGGCGGCGCCGCCTCGCTGGTCACGGCGCTGGGCGTCCACCCCTTGACGCGCATCGTCCGCGACGATCTGGACGCCAACTCGGTCGCGCTGCGCGACCTCATCCCGCAGGCCAACGTGCCCCCGACGGTCTCCTCGATCATCGTGACGGACAGCACCGGGGATCGCGCGGTCGTCTCGACCAACGCCACCCAGATGAGCGTGTCCGGCGAGCTGCTGCGTCGGGAATGGCTCGAAGCGCAGATCATCCTCGTCGACGGCCACCACCTGGCCGTGGCGCTGTCGGCCGCCCGCTGGGCCAGATCGCGGGGGATCCCGGTGGTGCTCGACGGGGGGAGCTGGAAGCCGGGCATGGAGGCGCTGCTGGCCTTCTGCGACGTGGTGATCTGCTCGGAGCGCTTCCGGCCCCCAGGGGCGGGCGAGTCGCCTGAGGAGGTGCTGGCCTGGCTGACCTCGATCGGGGTGCGCGACGCCGCCGTGACGCGAGGGAGCCGGCCCATCTGCTTTCGCTCCGAGAAGGAGGGGGCCGGAGAGCTGCCCGTGGCTCATGTGCGGGCCGCCGACACGCTCGGGGCCGGCGACATCCTCCACGGGGCCTTCTGCGCGCGCGCCGCGCGCCCTGGCGCGACCTTCCTGGAGTCGCTGGAGCATGCCGCCCGCACGGCCAGCGAGTCCTGCCGGACCTTCGGCACGCGCGCCTGGATGGCCGCTCGGCGCCCCTCCTGAGCCATTGACATCCTGCGCCCTCCCGCCGATCCTCGCTCTGTGACCTTTTCAGCTGAACGCGCCGCGCCGCGGCGCCCCACGTCCCAGGAGGGAGCAGACCATGATGAACCCGACGCGCTCGGCCTTCTTTGCCGCCTTTGCGCTGGCCCTGGTCCTTGCGGCCCAGGGCTGCTGTGGCAACTGCGGCATCGAGAAGACCCCGATTCCCGAGGATAAACAAGCGTTTATCGGCAACTGGACCGGCGAGAACGGGACGGACCTGTCCATCAACGGCGACGGCAGCGGCTCGGTGAAGATCACCAAGGGGGTCAGCAAGGAGATTACGGGCGGCGCGGTCACCTTCGAGGGCAAGGACAAGCTCAAGATCGGCCTCTTCGGCCTGGAGCACATCTTCAACATCGACGAGGCGCCCGAGGGCGACGCGATGAAGCTCTCCGGGGAGTCCTTCGAGAAGAAGTGAGCGACGACCTCATCGTCGCGGTTTGTCTCGTGAAGCGCCTTCCCACGCGCGAGGATCGCCCCACGCTCCTCGCACCGCCCCGTTGGGGCGGGCTCGTCGGGTGGGGCTTGGATGCGCGGGGTGGCCTGCGACCTCTCGGTCGCAGGCCGGCGCGCGGACGACAGCGGATCGAGGGGCCGGATCAGCGCGTCGAAGTGGGCCTGTCGATTGGGGTTTTCACTCCCGCTGGTGTCGAACGGGGTCCTGCGCTGGCCTGCGACCGCCAGGGCGCAGCCCACCCTGAGCTTGTAGCCCCACCCGACGAGCCCGTCCCCAACGGGGGCGGTGCGAGGAGCGTGGGGCGATCCTCGCGCGTGAGGCGATCGTCGAGCCTGGAGTGTTGGGGCGTCGGGATCTTCACCGAGCGAACCTGGCCTGATCGTCGGGGCGGTGCGCTGTTGCGGCATCGCGGGCGCTTCTCTAGGATGTCCTCGGTGGCGCCGGCCCATTTCCTGAGGTTCTTCTCATGACATTCAAGCGTGCCTCGTGGCGAGTGTTCCTCCTGATGAGCTTGCTGGTTGGCGCGACTCTGTCGGGCTGCGGCGACGAGGGGGCCGAGGAGAAGCCCCCTGCGGCGGAGGTCGACGGGGATGGCGATGGGGTCTCTGACGGGGAGGACGTCTGCCCCTCGGTGTCCGACCCCGAGCAGCTTGACCTGGACAACGACGGGGCCGGCGACGCGTGCGATGAGGACATCGACGACGACGGGGTCGCCAACGGGGAGGACGTCTGCCCTGCGGTGCCCAACCGGGACCAGGGTGACCTGGACGGGGACGGCCTGGGCGACGTCTGCGACACGGACGGTGACGGCGACGGGATCGAGAACATCGAGGACAACTGCCCGGCGGCGATCAACGCCGATCAGCTCGACGGCGACGGCGACGGCAAGGGGGACGCCTGCGACGCGGACGTCGATGGCGACGGCGTGGATGACGCGGGCGACAACTGCCCGGAGATCCCCAACGCCGACCAGGGGGACCTTGACGGGGACGATCTGGGCAACCCTTGCGACACGGACCTCGACGGCGACGGGATCGACAACAGAGAGGATGTTTGCCCCACGGAGTCGGACGTCGACCAGGAGGATCTGGACGGCGACGGTGAGGGCGACGCTTGCGACGCGGACATCGACGGCGACGGGGTGGACAACGGGGACGACAACTGCCCCGGCGCGGTCAACGAGGATCAGCGCGATCGAGACAGCGACGGTGATGGGGACGCCTGCGACGTCGACGTGGACAACGACGGCGTGGACGACGCCGGCGACAACTGCCCGACGGTCGCCAACGCCGATCAGGACGACCTCGACGAGGATGACGAGGGCGACGCCTGCGACGCGGACATCGACGGCGACGGGGTGGACAACGGGGGCGACAACTGCCCGGAGGCCGACAACGACAGGCAGACGGATCTGGACGAGGATGGCCTCGGGGACGCCTGCGACGACGACACGGACGGCGACGGGATCGCCGACGAGGTCGACAACTGCCGCCGCGCTGTCAACGTCGGCCAGGAGGACCTGGACGAGGACGGCCAGGGCGACGACTGCGATCTGGATGACGACGGCGATGAGGTCGACGACCGGCTGGACAGCTGCCCGCTGGTGGCCAACGCCGATCAGTCGGACATCGACAGCGACGACCTCGGCGACGTCTGCGACGAGGACGCGGACGGCGACGAGCTGCCCAACGAGGTCGACAACTGCCCGCTGGCGGCCAACGCCGATCAGCTCGACCTCGACGGCGACGAGACAGGGGACGTCTGCGACGTGGACCTGGACGGCGACGGGGTGGACGACGAGGCCGACAACTGCCCCCGGCTGCCCAACGCCGATCAGCTCGACGGCGACGATGACGGCGTCGGCGACGCCTGCGAGGACGACATCGACGGCGACCGGATCGCGGACGGCCAGGACAACTGCCGCCTGATCGCCAACGCCGATCAGGCCGATCAGGACCGCGATCAGATCGGCGACGCCTGTGATGGGGATATCGACGGCGACGGGCTCGCCAACGAGGCCGATGTCTGCCCCGGCGTCCCCGATCCGGGCCAGGCCGATCTGGACGAGGACGGCCTCGGGGACGCTTGCGACGCGGACATCGACGGCGACGGGGTGGACAACGGGGACGACAACTGCCCCGGCGCGGCCAACGCCGATCAGGCCGACCAGAACAGGGACGGCCAGGGCGATGCGTGCGACGGGGACATCGACGGCGACGGGCTCGCCAACGCGCAGGACAACTGCCCCGCGAACGCCAACCTCGATCAGGCCGATCAGGACCGGGACGGCCAGGGCGACCTGTGCGACGGGGACATCGACGGCGACAACGTGCCCAACGGAGGCGACAGCTGCCCGACGGTCGCCAACGCCAACCAGGCCGATCAGGATCGGGACGGTCAGGGCGACGCGTGCGACGGGGACATCGACGGCGACGGGCTCGCCAACGCGCAGGACAACTGCCCCGCGAACGTCAATCGCGATCAGGCCGACCTCGACGGGGACGACCAGGGCGACGCCTGTGACGAGGACGACGACGGCGACGACGCCCCCGACGTGATCGACAACTGCCTGGAGCTCTTCAACCCCGACCAGCGCGACGCGGACTCGGACGGCGCGGGCGACGCCTGCGACGACTGCCCCGTGTGCGTCTGCGGCAATGGGGTCTGCGACGACGACGAGGACGTCGGCTCCTGCCCCCAGGACTGCGGCCTGTGCCCGGGCCTTCAGCCCTGGCCTCAGGGCCTCTCGGTCGTCAACGGCGACACCACCGCCGGCGGCGACGACCTGATCGGCGGCTGTCACGGCGCCGGATCGCCGGACGACGTCTTCGCGCTGTCGCTGCCTGGAGAGGTGGACGTGCTGACCCTTCAGGTCGCCACGCGGCCAGGGCACACCGGGCAGGTCGCCTTGCACGTCTACCGCAATGCCTGCAACCCGGGCTCGCAGCTGGTCTGCCAGCAGGGCAGCGCGGCCGTCTCGCTGGAGGATGTCCGCGCGGGCGATCTGCGCGTCGTCGTCGACGGGGTCGGCGGGGCCAGAGGGCCCTACAGCCTGACGATGACGGGGAAGGTGGCCCCGAAGGCGGCCTGCGATCCGGGCCTGCCGGGGCTGACCTGCCACTTTGGCCCTTGCGCCGACGCGGGCCAGGGCTTCGTCTGCCCGGGTCCGAAGGACTGCGCCGACGGGATCGACGTCGATGATGACGGGGTCGTGGACGAGGACGCCTGCCAGGCCCCCCCGGCGGTGACCTGCCCGCCGGATCGGATCGTCGCGCCCTTCGCGTCGGTCAGCCTGACCGCCCAGGTCCAGGGGGCGGCCGTCTTCAGGCGCTGGTCCCTGGTGGAGAGCCCAGGCGGCTCGTCGACCTTCTCCACCCTCCGCGAGGCCGCGACGACCTTCTCCCCCGAGCAGCGCGGCGCGCACCTGCTGCGCTTTGTCGCCGCCAACGCCAACGGGGAGGCCCGGGCCTGCGAGGTCGCGGTCTTCTACGAGGGCCTGCGGGACTGCGGCGATGGCATCGACAACGACGACGACGGCTTCTTCGACGAGGACGACCTGGAGTGCGACTCGCCGCCCCTGGTCTCCTGCCCCATCAGCCTCGACACGCAGCCGGGCCGGCCCGTTGCGCTCGACGCGGACCTCATCGAGTCGGGGCCGCTCCTGAGCCAGGGCTGGGCCGTCGTCGCCGCCCCGGACGGCTCCACCGCCTCGCCGCAGCCCGACCAGGGCGATCCGTCCGCCTTCACCCCGGATCTGGCCGGGGTCTACACGCTGCGCTTCAGCGCGACCGACGACGAAGGCCAGGTGTCCTCGTGCGAGGTCTTCGTCAGCGCTTTTTGAGGCCCCGCGCAGGGCCTTGCGATGTTGTCTGGAATATTGCTACGGGGCTGACTATCATGGGGGCCGGCGACGCGGCTGATCCGGTGATTGCCATTCAACAGACCATCCGGGCGGCAGCCCGAGTCATCAGGAGGATTCTGGAATGAAGTTTCCATCGGTCCCTGGCCAGGGGGGAGGGTGGTCGCGAGCCATCGCCTCGGCCATCGTCTGCGTCGGCTGGCTCTGGTCTTCCGGAGCCACCGCCGGGGGGGAGCCTTGCGTCGATGATCAAGATTGCGGCCCATTTGGGCGCTGCATCGACAACATCTGTGACGGCAACGGAGCCTGTCAGCAGGACGCCGACTGCGCTGTGGGCGACGTCTGCTTGAACCAGTTCTGCACGACCCCTCAGTGTCGGCAGAACACCGATTGCCTCGAAGGGGAGATCTGCAACCAGTTCTTCTGCATCTTCCCCCAGTGTCAGAACGACAGCGACTGCTTCGCACAGGAGATCTGCAACAACGGCCTGTGCTTCGGCAACGAGTGCGTCGTGCCCGAGGATTGTGGCCCAAACGAGAACTGCTTCCAGGGCTTCTGCTCCCGCGACTTCACCTGCAATGTGGACGCGGACTGCATCTCCCCCGAGGTCTGCGATCAGGGCTTCTGCTTCCGCGACACGACCTGCGTCGACAACAGCGACTGCCTCGACAACGAGGTCTGCGACGGCGGCTTCTGCTTCATCGACTCCAGCTGCACCGTCGATGAGGACTGCTTCCCCGGCGAGGTCTGCACCAACAACTTCTGCATCTTCGACTTCACCTGCCAGGTGGACACGGACTGCTTCCCCGGTGAGATCTGCCGCAACAACGTCTGCTCCTTCGACAACACCTGCGAAGTAGACACGGACTGCTTCCCCAGTGAGGACTGCATCAACGGCACTTGCATCTTCGACAACTCCTGCACCGTCGATGAGGACTGCTTCGTGGGCGAGATCTGCTCCAACCAGGTCTGCCGGACGCCGCAATGCGATCAGGACTCGCAGTGCTTCAACTCGGAGCGCTGCGTCGACCGCTTCTGCGTCTTCGTCCAGTGCGAGAACGACCAGGGGTGCCCGGAGAGGTTCATCTGCCAGGACTTCCAGTGCATCGGGACGGAGTGCACCCAGGACGCCGATTGCGCCGAGCGCGAGGTCTGCACCAACGGCCTGTGCTTCGAGGACGTCTCCTGCCAGACGATCGATGACTGCCTCCGGGGCGAGCTCTGCGTCGGGAACGTCTGCGTGGAGTGTGCGCAGAACAACGACTGCGCTGAAGGCGAGATCTGCCGCGGCGGGGTCTGCGGGCCCTCGATCTGCTTCGGCCCTCAGGACTGCGACCCCGGCCAGATCTGCGAGAACGGCACCTGCGTCGTCGAGCCGGATTGCCGTCGGGACATTGACTGCCCCAACGTGGGCGAGGCTTGCGTCCGCGGGGTCTGCATCCTGACCTGCGCTCAGGACGGCGACTGCGCCATGGGCGAGGTCTGCGACGGCGGCTTCTGCGCGCCGGGCTTCTCCTGCAACGTCAACGGCGACTGCGACCCCGGTGAGGTCTGCGACAACGGCGAGTGCGTCCTCGGGGCCTTCTGTGTCCTGGACGGCGACTGCGCCGAGGGCGAGATCTGCCAGGACGCCCAGTGCGTGACGGGCTGTCGCGAGGACGGCGAATGTGCCCCAGGCCAGCTCTGCAACGACAACGTCTGCGCGGCCGCCTGCCGCGGTGACGAGGGCTGCGGCGACGGCCAGATCTGCACCGACGGCGCCTGCGTGGCGGGCTGCCGTGCGGACGGCGATTGCGGCGAGGGCGAGATCTGCACCGACAGCGCCTGCGTGGTGGGCTGCCGTGCGGACGGCGACTGCGGCCTGGGCCAGATCTGCACCGACGGCGCCTGCGAGGCGGGCTGCCGCGACAGCAGCAACTGCGGCGACGGCCAGATCTGCACCGACGGCGCCTGCGTCGAGGAAGAGCGCTGCGCCGATGACGGCGACTGCGGCGAGGGCGAGGTGTGCCAGGATGGCGTCTGCATCCCGGTCGGGCCTTGCGAGACGGACGCCGATTGCGGTGAGGGTGAGACCTGCGTCGACGGCGAGTGTCTGGGGGCCGAGTGCGCCGAGGACAGCGACTGTGCGGTGGGTCAGTCCTGCGAGGACGGCGTCTGCCTCGATCAAGCGTGCGAGGGCGACGACGACTGCGGCGAGGGCGAGGTCTGCAACGAGGGTCTCTGCGAGGAGGACGGCGGTGAGCCCGAAGGCAACCCCGAGCCCGAAGGCAACCCCGAACCCGAAGGCAACCCCGAGCCCGAGGGCACCCCCGAAGGCACCCCCGAGGGCGAGCCGGCTCCCCCGACCGCGGGCAACAAGAAGAAGGACGGCTGCTCGACGGCGGGCGACGCCAGCTCGGTCAACATGACCTGGCTCCTGCTGCTCGGCCTCGTCTTCGTCCGGCGCCGTCGGCGCTAAGCTCCCTCCTGCCCATCAGGCCCGACGCGCCGCTCTGGCGCGTCGGCCTCGCCTCCCCTCCTCTCCCTCTCCTTGAACCTCTCTCTGGCCGATCGCCCCGCGCGTATCGCCCGGCCTGCGCCTTCGACCTCGCCGTCGAGGTCGTCGAGCGCTCCTTCATCAAAAACCACAAGAACCACGATGGCTTGTGAAACGATCACCCCCCGAGGGCGCGCGCCGTGCCCAAGCGGCGCGGGGCGTGGTAGGATCGGCGCGGCTGGAGTTTCGAGGGCGGTCGAGCGGGAGGGGCGGGCGATGTTCGAATGGAGCGAGCAGCACAAGACGGTCCGGCAGATGTTCCGCAAGTTCTGTGATCAGGAGGTGGTGCCGCACCTCGACGCCCTGGACGTCGGCGAGCAGCTCCCCTACCCGATCATGCGCAAGTTCTTCGCCACCTTCGGGCTCGGCGAGATGTCGCTGATGGAGTACGAGGCGCGCATGGCCTCGCTGGAGGCCCGCGAGGCAGCCCTGGCGCGCGGCGAGGCGCCGGGGGCGGACAAGGGGCCACGGCGGCCGAAGGCCTTTGACGCGCAGGCGGCAGACATGGCGGCGATGAAGGCGCTGCCGGTGATCGAGCTGTCGCGCCACGTCCCAGGCCTGGTGACGGCCATGGGGGTCAGCGTGGGGCTGACCGCAGGGGCGATCATGGCGCGCGGCTCGATGGCGCAGCGGCGGCGCTTCGTGCCCGAGCTGCTCAAGCTCGACAAGATCGGCGCCTGGGCGATCACCGAGCCCAGCGCGGGCTCGGACGCCTTCGGCCAGATGCACACCACGGCCCGGATCGAGGGCGAGGGCTTCGTCATCAACGGCCAGAAGACCTTCATCACCAACGGCCCTCACGCCGACACGATCATCCTGTACGCGCGGCTGGATCGCGGCGGCGACGACGCCGCCGAGCGCCCCGTGGTGGCCTTCATCCTCGACGGCGACACCCCCGGCCTGACCCGCGCCAAGGCCTTCCGCAAGATGGGCATGCACGCCTCGCCGACCGGCGAGCTCTTCCTCGACGACGTGCGGGTCGGGATGGACCGGCTCATGGGCGAGACCCTCGATGGGATCGAGGGCGGCCGCCAGGCGGCCAAGGCGACCTTCGGCCAGGAGCGCATCGGGGTGGCCGCCATGGCGCTCGGGATGATCGAGCGCTGCCTGGAGCTCTCGGTCCAGTACGCCCGCACCCGCGTCCAGTTCGGCCGACCCATCGGCGAATACCAGCTCATCCAGCTCAAGCTGGCCAAGATGGCCGTCGCGCGCCAGAACGTCGAGAACATCCTCTTTCGCAGCTTCGCCCAGGCCGGCGCCGGCCAGAACCCCTCGCTCACGGAGGCCTCGGCGGCCAAGCTCTACTGCGCCCAGGTCACCATGGAGGTGTGCCTGGAGGCCGTCCAGCTCCACGGCGGCTACGGCTACATGGCCGAATACCGCGTCGAGCAGCTCGCCCGCGACGCCAAGGTCCTCCAGATCTACGGCGGCACCGACGAGATCCAGATCTCACAGATCGCCCGCGACCTGCTCGGCGTCTGATCGCCGCTCTGGCGACGATCCAGCGCGATCGCCGCCAGAAACCCCAAGCCCGCGACGCGCGCCCCGAGGGCGCAGGAGCCGCCATGTTCGACCTGATGAGGTTCCGCTTCCTCGCCTTCGAAGGCCCCGAGATCGACGACTTCAAGACGCTGCGCCGCCTGCCCGGCCCGCTGCGCGACATCCTGCGGGTCGTCAACGGCTTCGTGGCCTTCAACGGCGGCTTCCACCTGCGCGGGGCCTGCACCGAGCCCTCCTGGCACGCGCTCTCCGAGGTCCTCGGCGGCGAGCTGGCCATGCACAAGCTCTTCAACCCCCTGCGCCCGGGCGACGTCGCCTTCGCCCAGGACGCCCTCGGCGACCAGTTCGTCCTGCGCGGCAGCCGAGTCCTGCGCCTCTACGCCGAGACAGCCCAGATCGAGGACCTCAAGCTCGACCTCGATGGCTTCTTCGAGGCCCTCCAGGACGACCCGCTCGGCTTCCTCGACGTCCAACCCCTGAGCACCTTCCTCGACGAAGGCGGCCGGCTCGCCCCCGGCCAGCTCATCCAGGCCGAGCCGCCCTTCAGCCTCCAGGACTCCAACCAGCCCACGCGCCTGAGCGCCGTGCCCGCCCGCGAGCGCCTGCTCGCCCTCAGCGCCCTGGGCCGACAGATGACCCTCATCCCCGACGCCGGCCTCTTCGAACTGCTCGGAGAGCCCTGAGCCCGCTGCCCTGGCTGAAGCCGACTTGTCTGGATTGTCGTTGAAGGACGCTACTTCGCGAGGATCTCGACGCTCGGGTCGACCGGATTGTCGTTGAAGGACGCTACTTTGCGAGGATCTCGACGCTCGGGTCGAGGGAGCGCTCGCCGCTCAACAGGTCGCCGTCGCGGGTGTCGCCGAGCAGGTGCCGCCGCGCGAAGGCCAGCGCCAGCGCGTTGATGATCCGGTGGGCCTGCTGAGCGTCGATGAAGCCCTCGCCGCAGCCGTCGTTGCGCCCGGCGGCCGGCAACAGCTCGCAGCCGTCGGAGAAGGTCAGGTGGGCGCCGGTGGTGAACTGGACCCGGAGGTCGTCCGGGCCGTCGAGGGCCTCCCAGATCGGGGTCCCGTCGGCCTCCTCGGTCACGGAGATGTCCAGCAGCCCCGTCATGTGCATCACGGGGATGTCGATGGCGGCGACGCCCAGCCCGAAGCAGTCGCCGTTGCCCGGCGCCATCGGGATGATCGCCTTGACGCGCGCGTCCCCGAAGCCCGCCTCGTACCTCGCCCCGGCCTCGCCCTGGATGTAGGCGCAGTCGAGGTCGCCCAGGATGGTGCAGTCGGCGCGGATGGCCTCCATGTCGTAGGCGGCGCCCCCGACGGCCAGCGTCGTATAGCCGCCGTAGCTGTGGCCGGACAGCGCCACGTCCTGCGAGGCCAGCCCGGCCAGCGGGTCGCCCTCGGGCAGCCCGTAGAGCGCGTCGAGCGCGGCGCTGATGTCCTGGGGCCGCCAGTCGAACATCTGGGGCGGGCGCGTGGCGGCGGCGCCGAAGATCGTGTTGCCCGTGTGGGTCGGGGCCACGACGATCCAGCCGTGCGAGGCGAAGAACTCCGTCATGAAGTAGCTCTGCTCGGCGAAGCTCTTGTTGCCGTGCGAGAAGAGCAGCACCGGGGCGGGCGCGTCCAGGGCGACGCTGGCGCCGTCGATGACGCCCTCGCGGGGCAGGACGTCCATATACTTCGGCGGCTCGCCGCGCCTGTCCCGGGTCGGATACCAGATCGCCAGCCGGATCGAGCGCGGCTCTTCCATGCCCTGCGGCGTGTACTCGATCTCAAAGGCCCTGTAGCCGATGCCGTAGAATCCAGGCTCGGTGACGTCCCACGGGCGCTCAGGCAGCGGCTCAAGGGGCGGCTCAGGTTCGGGCTGCGCCTCAGGTTGCGCCTCAGGTTGCGCCTCGGGCTGCGCCTCGGGTTGCGCCTCGGGCTCAGGCTCGCCTTCGGGCTGGGCTTCGGGTTGTGCTTCAGGTTCGCCCGGGTCGGGGTCGTCGGCGGTATCGGCGCAGGCCGTTGTGGAGAGGATCAGCGCGAACAGACAGGGCAGGGTGGGCTTCATGTGGCCTCCGTGGTCAGGGGGGGCAAAGTAGCAGATCGGGGTCGTGAGATCGAGCGCGCCGCCCCACGCTCCTCGCACCGCCCCCACAAGGGAGGACGCTCGTATCGGGGCTTGGGGTGGATCGCACACTCCACCCCCTGTCCCCCTCCTCCCTCCGGAAGGAGGGGGAACGCTCGTATTACGGGCAAGGTGGATCGGGGACGCTTGTATTACGGCTTCGGGTGGATCGGATCCCGCCCCGGCGACCTCACGATTGTCCCCGACGGGGTCTCGCCCCAGGCGGCCAGTGATCCCGACGGCGGCTCCTGCGGCCCGCCCCAGGCGGTGGCGGCCAGGGCCGTCGTTGTGGGGTGGCGGCCGGGGGTTAGCGGATGCGGCGAGTGAGCTGATCGATGCTCTCGCGGACGATCTTGTCGGTCTCGTCGTCGCGGTGGGCGAGCAGGAGCTGACGGCCGGACTCGCCGCCAAACTTGGACAGGGCGTGCGCGGCGGTCAGGCGGACCTGGACGTCGGCGTGGGTCAGGAGCGGGGCGACGTCCATGACGGCGGACTCGCCAAAGGCGAGCATCAGGCCGTTGATGGCCCGGTGCGCCTCGCGGGGGGCCTCCTTGCCCCAGTCACCCGAGAGGATCTCGAGGTAGAGGGCGCGGACCTCCTCGTTGGGGAAGAGGGAGAGGGCGTCGAGGGCCTGGAGGCGCAGGATCTCGGAGCTCTTCTTGTCGCGCCAGACGGCCAGGATCACGGCGCGGGGGTCCTTGGAGACGCGCTTGAAGTCGTCGGCGGCGGGGAACTTGTCGTAGGGCATCAGGAGCATCTGGACGGCCTCGCGCTCGGCGGCCTTGTCCTGGGCGAAGGCCACCGAGGGGGCGGCCAGAGCCAGGGCGAGCAGGAGCAGGAGGGTGGTCAGGGGTTTGTTCATGGGGTTCGTCCTTGTCGGCGAGCGCTACTTGACCAGCGGGTTGGCGTGGACCACGAAGCTCTGATTTTCGGTGATGTTGGTGTGGTTGTTGCCGGCGAAGGGGAACATCAGGTTGGTGATGTCGGGGCAGGCGTTGGGGTTGTTCCACTGGTCGCGGCTGCACTGCGGGGTGTCCGAGAGGGGGTCAAAGCCCTGGCCGCCCTGCTCGCTGGTGTGGAAGAGGCCGAGGTAGTGGCCGACCTCGTGGGCGAGCACCTGGCCGAGCAGGTTGGGGTCGCCCAGGACGGAGGCGGAGAAGACCAGGCCGGAGCCGCGCATGCCGTGGACCCCGGCGGCGCCGGGCAGGCCGGCGGAGATGCCCAGGACCGAGCCGCCGTCGATGGCGAACTGGTCGATGAAGAAGACGTTGATGCTCAGGGCCTCGTCGGCGGTGTCGCCCGGCGGGGTGCTGGTGGCCACGAGCTGGAAGGCCGCCTCCTGGGAGCGGACGATGCGGAAGCGGACCTCATCGTCGCCGGTGACGTCGCGGTAGCGGATCAGGCGGATCTGGACCCCGAGGGGGTCGTAGATGCGGTCGAAGGACGCGATCGCCTGCTGGAAGCCCTCGTTCTCCTCGGCGCTCTGGGCGTCGAGGCCGCGCACGCCGACGAAGTGGAAGTTCAGATCGATCTGGGAGCCCTGGCCGCTCTTGGGCAGGACGAAGCGGCACAGGTTGGAGTTGGCGGCCATCGTCAGGCTGTAGTTGCCGCCGGCGACGGCCTCGGCGAACTGCGGGGCCTGGGGCACCAGCAGCGGGGTGACGTTGATCAAGAAGCCGGCGTTGGCCAGCGCGAAGCCGTACTCCTCGAACATGTTGAGGGTCTGGCCGGGGCCGTTGAGCTCCACGGGGAAGATCTGATCGCCGGGGCTGTAGGGCACGACCATGAAGCTCGTGGCCTCCTCCGGGATCTCGAAGCGCAGCGTGTGGGCGTCCAGGCCGCCCTGGAAGGCGTCGGCGCGGCTGAGCGTCTCGCCGCAGACCACGTCGAAGGGCAGGTCGCCCTCCTCGGGGACGAAGGTGCCGGCGGTCGGGCTCGGCGCGCAGTAGCCGCCGCCCTGGACGGGCTGGCAGACGTAGCCCTCGCGGCAGTCCGCGCCCGTGGTGCACAGGTGGATGCAGAAGTTCGGGCGGCCGGCCTGGAGGCAGGCATTGCCCTCTCCGGCGCAGTCCTCGCGGGTCTGGCAGTTGACGGTCGTGCAATGCCCGCCGGGGAAGCCGTCGTCTTCGGTGAAGCAGACCCCGCCTGCGCACTGCTCGCGGCTGGTGCAGGCGTCGCCGTCGGGCCGAAGCTCCTCGACCTCGGGCTCGCGCGGCAGGCACAGGCCGATATCCCCGAAGGGGCGGCACTCGTAGCCTTCGCGGCAGCCGGCGTCGTCCTCGCAGACGCCGAAGCAGGCCGAGCTCTGGCGCGTCGAGTCCAGGAAGGCGCACTGGCCCGTGCAGGACGACGCGCCCGTGGCGCAGTCCGTGGCCGTGCAGTAGCCGCCGGGGTAGCCCTCGGCCTCGGTCATGCAGACCCCGCCGGCGCACTCGCTCCCCTCGGCGCACGCGGTGCCGTCCGGGGCGCCGACCGGCTCGATCTCCGGCTCGCCCTCGGGGGTCCCCTCCGGGGTGCCCTCCGGGTTGCCCTCCGGGGTCCCCTCGGGTGTCCCTTCCGGGCTCCCCTCCGGCTGCCCCTCGGGGCCGCCCTCGGGCTCAAGATCGGGCGCGGCGTACTGGACGACCGAGTCGTCCTTGCAGCCGCTGGCGACGATCAGGCTCCCCAGCAGGAGCAGATTCAAGGTTCTCAAGGTATTCTTCATGCGCTCATTTCTGGTGCGGGAGGTTGAGGTGCGCGCCGCCCGCCCAGGGCGGCGCAGGCGCGCCTGGAGGTCGCGGTCAGCGGCGGATGCAGACGCCGATGTTGCGGCGGATGGCGAAGCACTGTGAGCCAGGGACGTCGGCGCAGTCGGCGCCGGATCGACAGAAGTGCGAGCAGATGTTGCCCCCGTTCTCGGTGCCTCGGAAGGTGAAGCAGAATTCGGCCCCCTCGACGCAGTCGTCCAGCGTGTCGCAGTTGTCCCCCAAGGCGACCTCGCCGTTGCCCTGGAAGTCCACACACGCGCCGGTCTCCTCCTCGCAGGTCAGCCGCAGCGGCTGGGTCTGGTCGCAGGTGCCGCCCTCGATCCGGCAGTCGATCGGCCCGGCGTTGAGCGAGAGCGTATAGATCACCTCGCCGTCAACGCCATTGCCGTCCGGGAACTTGTTGACGCGCACGAAGTAGCGGCCCGCGGCCAGGAAGGTCGACAGCGCCTGCTCAGGGTTGGCGTCCGGCTCGGTGCCCGAGCCCATCAGCCGCCCCTCCTCGCTGTAGATGTAGACGTCCAGGTCCCCATTGCCGGCGAAGTCCACGTCGACCGTCAGGTTCTGGCTCGGCCCCTCCAGCTCGACCACGTACCAGTCCTCGTCGTCGTCGCACAGCCCCAGGCCCTCGAAGAAGACCCCGCCGTCGGTCAACTCGACCAGCGCCGCCCGGCCCGAGGAGCCGTTGTCGCCCTCATCCGGGGTCTGGCCGACGCCGCAGACCTGATCTTGATCGTAGGGCAGGCAGAAGCCCCCCTGGCCGAAGTCGCCGTGCACGCAGCTCTCGCCCTCGCGGGGGCACTGCGCATCCACATTGCAGTTGCGATCCTCGCAGCGGCCCGTCTGCGCGTCGCAGAAGAACTGCGCCGAGCAGTCAAAGTCGCTCTCGCAGCCCCGCACGCAGATCGACAGCCCGAGGTCGATCTGCAGACAGTGCGCGCCCTGGCCCAGCGCCTCGCACTCGGCGTCCTCGTCGCAAAGGTTCGTGCAGATGTTGTCGCCCCCGCCCAGCGAGCCCTCGTAGCAGCCCGCCGTCTCCTGCGCGCAGTCCCCGTCGTCGTCGCACCCCTCGCCGAAGCCCTGGCCGCCCTCGGAGATGATCCCCTCGCAGGTGCCCGAGTCCAGATCGCAGAACTCGCGCCCAGGGACCCCCGAGCAGTCGATGTCCCCGGCGCAGGCGCCCTGCTGGAGCGCGACGCTCAGATCGTAGGTCGTCGCGCCGGAGTCCTCCAGGCCGATCTGATCCACCAGCAGGATGTAGCGCCCAGGCGGCAGGAAGCGCGCCAGCAGATCCTCACCGCCGCGCCGCTCTCGCCCCTGGCCAAAGAAGTTGCCCGCGTCGTCAAAGAGCAGGACGTCGAGGTCCTCGGTGATGGGGTGATCGATCAGGATCTCCAGGCCGGCCTGCTCGGGCACCACCAGCAGGTAATGGTCGTTGTCCTGGGGGCAGATGCTCAAGCTCTCAAAGACCACCGGGGCCTCAGCGTCGAGCTCCACCGGCGTGGCCGTCGAGGCCGACTCGTTGGGCTCAAAGCCCCGATCCACGCCGCAGTCCAGCGCCGGCAGGGCCGTGCAGAAGCCGCCGCGCAGCGTGCACGCCCGACCCTCCGGGCAGTCCGCGTCCGAGCCGCAGCCCAGCCGGGCGAAGAGCCGATACTGGTTCTCGGCGCCGTCAAAGCCCTCGACCTGCAAGAGGTAGACGCCGGCCTGCGGCGCCGTAAAGTCAATAAACTCGGACTGATCCGGCGAGGTCGACTCGGCGACGGCCTCGTCGCGCCCTGTCCGACCCTCTTCGTGGAGGTAGATGTCCAGATCCCCGAAGCGGGCGTCGAACTCGACGAAGAAGAACATCTGCTGGCCCGCCTCCAGCTCGAAGCGATACCAGTCCGGGGCGTCCGAACAGATGAACAAGTCCGACCTGTCCACGTCCGTCCCCAGCTCCGCCGCCTCGCCGGGCTCCTGGTTCGGCGCCACGCCGTCCTCCAGGCTGCACGCCGGCTCGAAGCCGCCCGCGTCCTCCTCGTCGATGATGGGGATGTCCGGCAGCCCGTTGTTGCCCACGTCCGGCGTCTCTGGCTCCTCCTCGGGCTCGGGCTCGGCCTCGGGCTGCGCCTCGGGTTCCTCCTCGACAGCGGCCCGGGGAGGGTTGTCGTCCCCGCAGGCCGCCGCGCCAACCACCAACAGAGACACCCACGCCGCCAGCCTCAAGACCCTCTTCCTTGAACCGATCATCGCATCCATCAACATCGCCACCGATCCCGCTCGTTAAAAAAATGTCGCCCGTCGACGCCCAGGCCGACGGCCACCGTCGCCCCTGCAAGATGTGCGCCTCGCCAGGAGACCCTTTGCGATCCCCTCCTCGTGCTTTGGCGCCGGTTCGGGATGGGCGGGGGGCGAGATCGAGCGCTTGACATTTTAGTGAATGGCGTTTACAAAATGAGTCGTGTTTCCAATGGGGGTGTGAGGGCATGGTCGAGATGACACCTGAGGCGAGCAAGAAGACCCCTGGGGCGCGGCGTCGGCGGGCAAAGACGGCGGCGATCCTGGACGAGGCGCGGCGGCTCTTGATCGAAGAGGGGCCGGAGGGGATGACGATCCAGCGCCTGGCCGACGCGCTGGATTACACGCCGGGGGCGCTCTACCGCTACTTCCCGTCTAAGGACGCGATCATCGTGGCGCTCCAGGTCCAGGGGATCGGGGAGGTGCACGGGATCTTCAGGCGCGCGTGGTCGATGTGCGACGCTGTGACCGCGTCTGAGGGTCTCGGCGAGTCCGAGGGGGGCTTGCTCAAGCTGGTGGCTTCGGCGCGGATCTACATCGATCTGCCGGCGGAGGACCCGGTGCGCTTCGGGTTGATCGGGCTGGCGATGGGGCAACCCCGGCAGCTGCTGGACGACGAGGCGATCCAGCCCATCGTGGCGACGGTGATGCCCTTGATCGGGGACGTGGGGCAGGTGATCGAGGCGGCGGCGCGGTCCGGGGCGATCGACGGCCACGGTCAGGGGGCGGCGCGGGCGGTGACGCTGTGGTCGGCGCTCCACGGGGTGTTGATGATGAAGAAGTTCATGCGCTTTGACCCGAAGGTGATCCAGGCCAGAGCGCTGGCGCTGGAGCTGGGGCGATCGCTCTTGCTGGGCTGGGGTGCGTCGCCGGGGGGGCTGGAGCGCGCGTCGGAGGTTGTGGACAGGATGAGCGATCCGCGGCCGTTGCTGGTCGTGGCGCGCGAGCTTGAGGGGGTGTGAGATGGCGTGGCTGACGATGCCGTTGATGTTTGCGCTGGGGGCCTTCGTGTGGAGCTTCGCCGAGTACGGGCTGCACAACTGGAGGGGCCACGGGAGCAAGGGCAAGAACGAGTTCTCGCGCGAGCACCTCCAGCACCACGCCAGGGGGCACTGGTTTGCGCCGACGCACAAGAAGGTCAAGGCGGCGCTGCTGGTCGCTGCGGTGATGCTCCCGGCCTCGGCGCTGGCGGTCGGGTGGCTGAACGGGGGGGCGCTGACGGCGGGGTTCACGCTGGCCTACATCGGCTACGAGGTGCTGCACCGCCGCCTGCACACGCACCCGCCGAAGGGGGCCTACGGGCGGTGGGCGCGCAGGCACCACTTCTACCACCACTTTACGAAGCCCAACGACAACCACGGGGTCACGAGCCCCTTGTGGGATCACGTCTTTGGCACGCACGCGGAGCCCGGCTTGATCCGGGTGCCCGCGAAGCTGGCCATGCCCTGGCTGGTCGACCCGGCCACAGGCGAGGTGTACGAGCGCTTCGCGGGGGATTACGTGGTGGCGCGGCGCGGGGACAAGGCGCGCGCGGCCGCAGCGGAGGACGCCGAGCCCTCGTCGCTCGATGAAGGGTCGATGTCGGCGGCTTGACCCAGGGCGCGCCTTGTCCCTGCGTCCGATGGCGCTCCTCCTTGCCTCCTTGCCTCCTTGCCTCCTTGCCTCCTTGCTTCCTTGCCTCCTTGCTGACTTGGGTGGGTGGGCCGCAGCAGCCATTGCCGGGATCACTGGCCGCCTGGGGCGAGACCCCGTCGGGGACAATGGCGAGGTCGTCGTGGCGGGACCCGATCCACCCAGCCCGTGCTACGAGCGTCCCCGAACCACCTTGCCCGTAATACGAGCGTTCCCCCTCCTTGTGAAACGAGGAGGGGGACAGGGGGTGGAGTGTGCGAACCACCTCCTCCCCCGTGCCCACGCCTCCTGCTGGCCCTGCCGTGTCCACCCAACGAAGCTCCCAACTGCCTGGGCACCTCTTTATCCCAGGCGTCGGCGGTCGAAGCCGGGGGGCAGGCGGGTCCTGGCGTCGGTGAGGGCGCCCTTGAGGCGAGCGCCGGTCAGGTCGGCGTTCTTGAGGTTGGCGCCGCAGAGGTTGGCGCCGGTCAGGTCGGCGCCCTTGAGGATGGCCCGCTGGAGGTCGGCGTAGCGCAGGCAGGCGCTGGACAGGTTGGCGTCGTGGAGCGAGGCGCCGCCGAGCTGCGCGGAGACGAGCGAGGCCGAGCTCAGATTGGCGCAGGCGAGGTTGGCGCGGTTGAGGTGGGCCTGATCGAGGGTGGCGGCCTGGAAGCAGGCGCGGCCGAAGTCGCCGTCGATCATCCTGGCCTGGCTCAGGTCGCTGTATGAGAAGTCCTCGCCCCGCATGATCTTTTTGGACAAGTTGGCGCCGCGCAGGAAGGCGCGGGACATCCGCGTGGGGTTGAGCAGGGGGCCGAAGGCGCCGCTGGCCTCGACGTCGAAGCCGCTGGGCCAGCGGGTGCCGCGGCTGAAGCGCGCGCCGGAGAGGTTGGCGTCGGTGAGGTCGGCGCCGGTGAGGTCGGCGTTCTGGAGGCGCGCGCCGGAGAGGTTGGCGCGCCGGAGGTTGGCGCGCTGGAGGTTGGACTGGCTCAGGTTGGCGTGGCGGAGGTCGGCGCGTCGGAGATCGGCGCCGCTCAGGTCGCTGTAGAGCATCCTGGCCAGGGTCAGGTTTGCGCCGCGCAGGCTGGCCCCGGCCATGTGCAGGCGGCTGTTGGAGGCGTGGCTCAGGTTGGCGCCGTCGAGGCGGGCCTTGAGGAAGGAGGAGTTGTAGATCTGGCAGCGCTGGAGGTCGGCGTTGGAGAAGTCGGTGCCGTCAAAGCGGCTCTCGTTGGCGCGCAGATCGGGGAGGTTCGCGTCGCGCAGGTCGGCCTCGGAGAGGTCGTCGCGCGAGAGGCGCTGTCCGGGCAGGGACAGG
This sequence comes from Pseudomonadota bacterium, assembly GCA_005804885.1. Lineage (GTDB taxonomy): Bacteria > Myxococcota_A > Bradymonadia > Bradymonadales > SYOX01. The sequence continues at coordinate 8,780 of SYOX01000018.1, read as the reverse complement.
CCGCGCAGGTGTTCGCCGGGGCCGAGGAACATGACGCCGGCGGCGCGACAGGAGAAGCCCTCGGGCCAGCGGGTGTCGGGGCAGGCCAGGGCGCCGGAGAGGTCGGCGCGGTCGAGCGCGCTGCGGCTCAGGTCGACGGTGCGCAGGTCGGCGCTGGTCAGGCGAGCGCCGGAGAGGTTGGCGCTGACCCAGCGGCTCTGGCGCAGGTTGACGCCGGAGAGGTCGGCGTCGCTCAGGTCGGTGTCCTCGATCCTGGTTTCGAAGAGGTTGGCGCCGCAGAGGTCGGCGCCGCGAAGGGAGGTTTCGAAGAGGTTGGCGCCGGAGAGGTCCGCGGCGCGCAGGCTCGCGCGGTCGAGGCGAGTCCAGCGCAGATCGGCGCTGGCGAGGTCGGCGGCGGGGAAGCTGACGCCGGTGAGGTTGCGGGCGCGCAGGTCGTTCTTGGGCAGGATGAGGCGGCCGTGGCCTGGGCGTGGGGCGAGCTGGACGCCCGCGGCGATCATCGTCGCGCCGCGCTGGGCGGGGTTGAAGTCCTGGGGCCAGCGGGTGTGCGGGTCGTACCAGGCGCCGAAGAGGATGGCGCCGTCGAGGGCGGCGCAGGAGAGGTCGGCGCCGTGGAGGCGGGCGCCGGCGAGGTTGGCGCGGGCGAGTTCGGCGCCGCGCAGGGCGGCGCCGCGCAGGTCGGCCTCGGCGAGGTCGGCTTCGGCGAGGTCGGCCCAGGAGAGGTCGACGCCGGCGAGCGATGCGCCGCGGAGGCAGGCGCGCGAGAGCCTTGAGCCGGGCGAGAGGATGAGGTGCTGGTGGGGGTCGAAGCGCTCGGGCCAGAGGGTGTTGTGGTTGGCGCGGGCGCCGAAGAGGCGAGCGCCGTCGAGGTCGGCCCAGCGCAGATCGGCGTCGCAGAGGTTGGCCCAGGAGAGGTCGGCGCGGGTCAGGTCGGTGTCTTCGAAGTCGACGCCGCACAGGGCGACGCCCTGGAGGCTGGCGCCGCTCAGGTCGCCGTGCTGGCCGATGAAGAGGCCGCCGGCGGCCTCGGGGTCGAAGCGCTCGGGCCAGCGGGTCTGTCGGGTGTAGATCGCGCCGTCGAGTCGTGCGCCAGCCAGCACGGCGTCGCGCAGGTCGGCGCCGGCCAGCGTGGCGCCGGCGAGCTTGACCCGCATCAGCGCGGCGGCGCGCAGGTCAGCGCCGTCGAGGCGGGCTCGTTCGAGGTCCGATCCTGCCATGCGGGCGCCGCGCAGGTCGGCGTGGCTCAGGTCGGCGCCGGGGAGGGTCCACCCCCAGCTGTGTTGCCGCATCAGCCCGATGATGTAGTCCCGGAGGGTGGGCTCCTGGTGGAGCAGGAGCAGGGCGGTGATCCGCTCGGCCGAGTCGCAGGTCAGGGGGGCGTGCCCAAGCTCGCGCAGCCGCGTCAGGGCGGTGTTGGTATCCACGGGGTCTCTCCGTGCCCAGGGCGAGCGCGGGGGACCTGGGCGAGCGCTGGCCGTCGGGGTCGGCGTCGCGCAGGTCGGATCGCGTGACCTGCGGGCGCGAGGCGCCGGGTCGCAGGTCGCCCTCGTGTGGGCGGTACAGGTTCTTGATGCTGCGGGAGATCGCGATCGGGCGACGGGCGCGCTCATGGGCGAGCGCGGGCGCGCCGGTCAGGGCGCGCTCTTCGTCACCGCTCGGAGAGAGGGAGGGAGCTACAGAAAGTGGAGCAGGATCAAGCGCATCGAAGGACACCTCGCGGAGAGAGACGACAGGTTATTGGGCACTCAGGGCGAGGTGCGCAACCCCGGCGGGGTGGATTCGTCGAGGGGGAGGGCGGGATCAGTCGAGGCCGAAGATCCGGGCGTACTCGCGGTAGACGGTTTCGAATTTCTCGACCTCGTTGAACTCGGCGGCGGCCTTCTGGCGGCCGCCCTGCCCGAGCCGTCGGCGCAGGGCGGGGTCGTCCAGGATGCGCTCAAGGCCCCTGACGAGGCCGTCGACGTCGCGGCTGGGGACGAGGAGGCCGTTGTGTCCGTCCTCGACGGCCTCGCGGCAGCCGCGGATGTCGGTGGCGACGACGGGGATGCCCAGGGCGGAGGCCTCCATGGGGGTGCGCGGGAAGCCCTCGCGGTAGCTGGGCAGGACGAAGGCGTCCATGAGGGGGTAGAAGTCCTCGACGCGATCCTGCCAGCCGGCCTGGATGACGCGGTCGAGCAGGTGGGCGGGGACGTGGCGGTCGGGGGGGACGGCGTCGGGCTTGTCGTGGTCGACGTCGCCGACGAGCAGCAGCTTGAGGTTGGGGCGCTTCGGGGCGATGCGGCAGAAGGCCTCGAAGAGCTCTCGCATGCCTTTCTGGATGACGAGGCGGCCGACGAAGCCCAGGATGACGTCGCCGTCCTGGATGCCGTGCTTGAGCCGCAGGGCGCGGGTGCGCTCGGGGTCGAGGCGGGCGGGGTCGAAGCGGCTCAGGTCGATGCCATTGCCGAGGAAGATGATGTCGCGCGCCTTTCGGATGTGGCGGGCCTCGGCGGTGGGGATGTCCTCGCGGTTCTGGCTGAAGACGGTGTGGTGGACGCGGTTGACGACCCGCTCCATGTTGACGAAGAAGAGCTGGGCGGCGGGGGTGGCGTTGACGTTGAAGTAGAAGCCGTGGATGGTCCTGAAGATCCATGGGACGCGGGCGATGACGCCGCCGAGGGTGCCGATCAGGACGCCCTTGGGGGTGTGGAGGTGGACGAGGTCGAAGCGCTCGCGGCGCAGGATCTCGACCATCTGCCGCAGCGCGACGATGTCCTTGGCGGGGCTGATGATCCGGGTCATCGGGACGGGGTGGAAGGGGATGCCGGCCTCTTCAAGCTCCTTGACGTAGCGGCCGGGCGCGGCCATGGCGTGAGTCTCGATCCCGCGCGCCTTGAAGTAGAGCATCTGGTTCTTGAGCAGGATGCCCATGGAGATGTCGACGGTGCTGATGTGGCAGATCTTCGGGCGTGGACCCTGGCTCATGCGGTCCTCCTGTCGGTGGCTTCGGGGCGGTGCCTGGTCGCCTCGCGGCGCGAGCGCGTCGGGGCGGGCCGACGGGCCCTCTCCTGGGCGAGCGCGGCGCCCAGACGAACCAGCGCCAGCTCGGCGTAGACCGTGCCGCAGAAGAGCAGCAGCCAGACGTGCCGGTGCCGCGTGTTGTTGTGGTGGATGGCGAAGGCCAGCTGGGAGACGATCGCCAGGGTCAGGGCGATGAGCATGACGTCGGCCTTGCCGCGGGACGCGTAGGCGGCCAGCGCCCGCACGAGCGAGAGCAGCGGGACGGCCACGAGCACGAGGTAGGGGATCAGCCCCGCGACGCCGGTCTCGGCCGCGAAGCTCAAGTACGAGGAGTGGACCTCGTGCTTGTCGTAGAAGCGCTCGAAGGTGCCCAGCCCCATCCCGATGAACGGGTGCTTGCCGAACTCCGACATCGCGGCCAGCCAGTTGTACTCTCGCCAGCGGTCGGCCAGGGACTCCTGCTCGAAGACCAGATCGAAGGCGCCCAGCGAGCGCACCAGGATGGGGCTGTCGCTGGCCTGATCGAAGAGCAGCCAGTAGGTGCCGCCGAGGGCGATCACGAAGAGCGAGATCGTCACCACGCGCATCAGCAAGTGGCCCGAGCGGCTCAGGATCATGTACAAAAGCGCGAAGCCGCCGATCTCGGCCACCGTCAGGAACATGCCCGAGCGCGAGCCGCTGGCCGGGATCGTCACGAAGCCCAGCAGCGTGCAGACCAGCAGCGCCGCCCGCTGCCAGCGCGACAGCGGCTTGAAGTTGAGCGCCAGCAGCAGGGGGAAGACCGCCAGGAAGTAGCCCGCCCACTGGTTCGGGAAGCGCATCGGCCCGGTGAAGGTCATCTTGGGGCTTAGCCCGTCGAGCCCCGTCTCGTAGAAGAAGCCGAGCTGCGGCCCGCCGAGCAGGAAGACCGTCGCGACCGTACCGCACGCCGCGCACAGCGCCGCGAAGGTCCACCCGCCCAGATCCAGGAAGCGGTCGATCCTGTCCTTCGTGAACAGATCCAGCGCCCAGAGCATCCCGAGCAGATACAAGAAGGTGAAGATCTCCACCGACCACAGCTGCAGATCCGTGGCGTTGAGCCCGCTGAGCAGCCCCGCGCAGATCAGCGCACCCATCATCAAATAATAATAGCCCGGCAGCGCCGCCCGCCATCGCTCCGGCGGGGCCTTGCGCCCGCGCCCCACGAAGCGGTGCAGCAGCAGACCCCCCAGCAAGGCCAGCGCCATCGCGTCAAAGGGCGTCATCCGGGCGACCTGGACCTTGAGCACCGAGATCAAGGTCCACAAGAGCACGGCGATCACCGTCCAGGAGATCGCGTCCCAACGGTCGCGCAGACCCTTGCGCCCTTGCGCAGGCTGAGGGAGGCTCTTGGGGGGGAGCATGGGCGCACCAGGGGCTGAGAGTTCTCGGCGTCTTCTCATGAAAAGCTGGCGGCCCCTGCCAGACCCTCGCCTGGGCGGCGCCTTGACCATCGGCGCCTCTCTTCTCGGTTGTCAGCATAGATCAAAAACCACTAATCAAGAACCTGGAATCTGCGCGCCCCACACCTCACCCGCAGACAACCCCCCAAGGAGACCCCCGATGACCACCCCACCCCTCGCCCTGCGCATCTACCTGCTGACCACCGCGCTCGTCTGCGCCGGCCTCGGCTGCGACTCCACCCGCTCGACGGCGGCCCCTCCCCGGCCCGCGACCCAGACCAGCGACGCCTCGACCCCAACTCCAGCCAGCGACACCTCACTCCCCGCCGCGCCGAGCACCCCCAAGGGGGCGCAGGCCGCCGAGCCCTTGCCCGATGTCCAGTTCGTCGAGATCCTCACCGGCACCGCCGAGCCCACCGACGAGCTGCCCATGATCGTGATGATCCACGGCCTCGGCGGGCGCCCCGAAGACCTCAAGGGCATCTTCGTGCCCGCCTTCCAGATGCCCGCCCGGATCATCCTGCCCCAAGGTCTCGAATCCTACGGCGGCGGCTTCAGCTGGTTCCCCATCTCTCGCCCCATCGAGGCCGCGAGCCCTGAGATGGTCGACGGCCTGGCCCGCTCGGCCGACGCCATCGCCGCCCTGATCGAGCGCCTGAGCCAACAGCGACGCACCCGCGGAAAGGCCATCGTGAGCGGCTTCTCACAAGGCGGCATGCTCAGCTTCACCATCGCGCTTCGACACCCCAAGGTCGCCCGGCTCGCCATCCCTGTCTCCGGCTGGCTCCCCCCCGCCCTGATGCCCGAAGGCCAGGACAGGATCGAGGGCCTGCCCCCGATCCGGGCGCTCCACGGCGATCTCGACCCCCTCGTCAAGTTCGAGCCGACCCGCGTCGCCGTCGAGGCCCTGGTCGCGCGCGGCGCCGACGCGCAGCTGATCCCCTTCGAAGGGGTCGGCCACGCCTTCACACGCACCATGCAGGTCGAGTACTTCAACCTCCTGCGCGAATCGCTCACCGATCAAGACCTCAGCGAGCCCCAATGACCCAGCACCCCCTCAAGTTCACCCTCACCCTCACCCTCGCCTTGTCGCTGCTCGCCTGTCAGGCCGCCGACACCCCCAGGGGCGCACAGACCTCCGTCGCCCTCCCCCCCTCGCCTGGCCCCGATGCTGCACAGCCGACGGCGAGCCTCGCCGAAGACAACCCCCAGGACGAAGCCCCGCCCAACGCCGCCGCCAAGGACGAGGCCGCCCCTGCTGCCGATCAGGGCGGAGGGCGAGGCGCTGAGGCGGCCTGCCCCCCCTGGCCGGCGCGGCGCCTGGAGCCGCCGACGCCGACCGACGCGCTGCTGCCCAACGGGCTCGCCAGCGCTGGCGTCCGCGCCGACAGCGCCATCCTCTGGGCCAGGACCTCCCGCGAGGGCCGCCTGCGCGCCATCGTGAGCGCCGGCCCCGACTGCCCCGAGATCAAGACGCCCTTCGTGGCCACCGAGCGGGCCCAGGACCGCATCGTCCACATCCCGGTGTCGGGGCTGACCCCAGGCACCCTCCACCGCTTCCTGGTCGAGATCGAGGGCCACGGCCTGAGCAGCCCCGCGTGGTTCTCCACCGCGCCAGTCGGCGACAAGGCCGCGCTGCTGGCCTTCTCCGCGGACGTCTCCGGCTTCGCCTCCGAAGTGCCGCTGCTCGATGACCTCGTCGCCGCCAAACCCGAGATCTACCTGTCGCTCGGCGACTGGCCCTACGCCGACCTCTTCAAAGATCCAACCGAGGAGGTCGACTTCCTCCAGCACTACAACGCCTCCCGCCAGGGCGACCGCGTGACGCGGATGACCCGCTCGATGCCCATCCACGCCGTCTGGGACGACCACGAGATCATCAACGACTGGGACGCCCGCTACAACAAGTGGAACCCCGACAGCCTGAAGGTCGGCACCGATATCTGGCGCCGCTGGTGGCCCGTGGCCGGCGCGCCGCCCGGCGAGATCTACAGAAAGTATAAGTGGGGCGATGGTTTAGAGGTTTTTCACCTGGACACCCGGCTGCACCGGGACTCCAACGCGGCGCCCTTCGAGGGCAAGTCCATGCTGGGTCGGCCCCAGCGCGACTGGCTGCTCGACGGCCTGGCGGCCAGCACGGCGCGCTTCAAGCTGGTGATCACCAGCGTCCCGCTGGACTTCGGCAAGACCTTCAAGGACAGCTGGGTGGGCTTCGTCCAGGAGCGGGCGATGATGCTGGATCACCTCCGGGACAAGCGGATCACGGGGGTGGTCTTCTTGACCGCCGATCAGCACTGGTACGCCTCCCACCACCTGCACGGCGGGGCGCGGCAATGGCAGGTGGGGCCGCTGGCCTACAAGACCTTCAAGCCGATCGAGAACCCGAGGCCGGAGGTGATCGTCCAGGGCGTCGGCCACAACTTCGGGCTCTTGCGCTACACGCCGGGGCCTTCGGCGACGCTGACCTTCGAGGTCCACCTCACCGGCAAGGGCGCGGTCTACACCGAGACACTGCGCGAGGGCGCCGGGCTCATCCGGGTCAAGGCCAGCTCGCCCGCGCAGCGGTGGCGGATCGAGGGCGCCCACCGCTTCGTCGGCCAGGGTCCGGCCGAGCTGCCCATGGCCCCTCCCGGCGCCTACACCATCACCTGGAGCGCCCCGTCGGGCGCCTCGACCTCGGTTGAGCTCGTCGCGGGGGCAGAGGTCGAGTTCGCCCCCTGATTTTTGCGCGCGCCTCTTGACCCGGCCAGCCAGTTTTCTATTGTTCGCGCCATCGCCGCGCGCGGCGCTTTCGGGTCCGTTGACCCTCGATCCGGCGGATCAAGAGATCGATGAGGGGCCGAGCGCGCGACGAGCTTCAAACATCCACCAAGGGGGTCATCGTGACTTCTTCAAAGCACGCGCTCGGGTCCGTGGACATCTTCGCCAACCGGCACATCGGGCCTCGGCCCGAGGGCATCGACTCGATGCTGGCCGATCTGGGGGTCGACAGCCTCGACGCGCTGATCGCCCAGGCCGTGCCAAGCTCGATCCGCAGCCAGCGGCCGCTGGCGCTGCCCGAGGGCTGCTCCGAGCGCGAGCTTCTTGAGGAGGCCAGGGCCCTGGCCGGCCGCAACAAGCTCTACCGGTCCTTCATCGGCATGGGCTATTCGAACTGCCAGACCCCGCCCGTGATCCAGCGCAACATCCTTGAGAACCCCGGCTGGGACACCCAGTACACCCCCTATCAGGCCGAGATCGCCCAGGGGCGCATGGAGGCGCTGCTCAACTTCCCGACCATGATCACGGACCTGACGGGGATGGCGCTGTCCAACGCCTCGCTGCTGGACGAGGGGACCGCCGCGGCCGAGGCCATGGCGGTCTGCTTTGACGCGGGCGGGCGGACGCGGGGGCGCTTCGTGGTGGCGAACGACTGCCACCCGCAGACCGTCGACGTGGTCAAGACGCGGGCCGAACCCCTCGGGATCGAGGTGGTCGTGGCCGACCCCTCGGCGCTCCCCCTGGACGCCTCGGTCTGCGGCGTGCTTCTCCAATACCCCAACACTTGCGGGCAGATCGTGGACCTCGAGGGCCTGTGCGCGCGCGTCCACGCCCAGGGCGCGATGGTCGTCGTGGCCTGCGATCTGCTGGCGCTCACGCTGCTGCGGCCGCCGGGCGAGTTCGGCGCGGACATCGCCGTGGGCAACACCCAGCGCTTCGGCGTCCCGATGGGCTACGGCGGGCCTCACGCGGCCTTCTTCGCCACCTCCGACGCGCAGCGCCGCCGCATCCCCGGCCGGATCGTCGGGCTCTCCAAGGACGCCAACGGGCGGCCCGCCCTGCGGCTGGCCCTCCAGACCCGCGAGCAGCACATCCGGCGAGAGACGGCCACCAGCAACATCTGCACCTCCCAGGTGCTCCTGGCCATCATCGCCTCGATGTACGCCGTCTACCACGGCCCCGAGGGGCTCAAGGCCATCGCCCTGCGCGTCCAGCGCGCCGCCGGGGCGCTGGCCTCGGGCTTGCGTCAGCTCGGCTTCGAACTGGCCCCTGGCCCCTCCTTCGACACGGTGACGGCGCTGGTCAGCCCCGAGGCGCAACGGGCGATCGTGGATCGGGCGCTGGCGGCGGGCATCAACCTGCGCATCCACGCCGACGGGCGGCTCGGGATCGCGCTGGACGAGGTCACGCAGGCCGCCGACCTCGTGGACATCTGGGCCGCCTTCGCCGGGGGGGCGACCGGGCTGGACCCCGAGGCGCTGGCCCAGGCGGCGCCCCAGGGCTTCGAGGGGCCGCTCGGGCGCAAGAGCGCCTTCTTGACCCACCCGGTCTTCAAGGTCCACCGCTCCGAGACGGAGCTGCTGCGCCACATCCACCGCC
>SYOX01000127.1 GCA_005804885.1 Pseudomonadota bacterium | reverse complement strand
GTTGGGAGAGGTGGCGGCGGCGTTGTTGGCCACGACGAGGCCCGTGGTGTTCAGGACGCGGACCTGGTTGTTGTCGATCAGGTTGTTGGAGGCCTTGATGCCGCCGACCGTGTTGAAGCGCATCGCCTCGTTGCAGGTGGTCAGCAGATCGTTGCCGGTGACAGTGGCCCCGGTGGAGCTCTCGATGGCGATGGCGACCGAGCGGTTGTTGGCCTTGGAGTTGCGCACGATCAGGTTGTCGCTGCCCACCGCGAAGAGGCCACCGCCTGAGCAGCCGTTGATCGCACGCGACATGTCGAGATTCTCGACGATGGCGTTGTCCACGTTGTCGAAGCGCAAATTGAGGTTCTCGGTGTTGTTGTCCTCAAGCTGGATGTGATGATCGGGGGAGGTGGCGGCGGCGTTGTTGGCCACGACGAGGCCCGTGGTGTTCAGGGCGCGGACCTGGTTGTTGTCGATCAGGTTGCTGGAGGCTCTGATGTTGTTGACGGCGTTGAAGCGCATCGCCTCGGTGCAGGTGGCCAGCAGATCGTTGCCGGTGACGGTGGCCCCGGTGGAGCTCTCGATGGCGATGGCGACCGAGCGGTTGTTGGCCTTGGAGTTGCGCACGATCAGGTTGTTGCTGCCCGTGGCGAAGAGGCCAATGAATGAGCAGCCGTTGACCTCTCGGGTCAGGTCCAGGTTGTCGATCGTGACGTTGCTGGGGCCGTCGAGGCGCAGCGGGGTGCCGCCGTTGACGATCTTGAGGGCCTTCAGGGTGCTGTCGTCCGCGTCGAGGTTGAGGCGCAGCGCGTCGGTGACGACGGTGCTGTTGAGGATGATGACGGGCACGTTGACGAAGCCGGGCTGTGTGGTGCCGTCGATCGTGGTCGGGCCAGTCAGTATCCGCTCTTGCGCGCCCAGGGCGACGGTGTGTGGGCCATTGCCGGGGATGGCGAACTCGATCGTGTCGGCGCCGGGATTGGCGTTGGTGAAGGTGATCCCGGCGAGGAAGGAGCCGACGCCCGTCTCGGCGACGATGGAGACGGTGTAGGCTGGATCGCAGACGTCGCCGAACAGGTCGCCGTCGGCGTTGGCCTGGTTGACGTTGACGTTGTCCGGGCAGTTGTCGTTGCCATCGACGATGCCGTCGCCGTCGCGATCCTGGACGCCGAAGACGACGTTGTTGGGCTGACCGCTGGAGTTGGCGATGAAGACGTCGAGGGAGCCGTCGCCGTTCAGATCCCCCAAGGCCCCATTGCGGCTTGTGGCATTGCCCAGGGCGGTCACGGCGAGCGTCAAGGTGCCGGTGCCGTTGTTGGTGAAGAAGCGGTTGCCGCCCGAGATGTTGATGACGAAGGCGTCGAGGTCGTCGTCCCCGTCGAGATCGCCGAAGCGGACCTTGTTGCCCGAGAAGGTCCCCAGGCTCTGGCCGGAGTCGGTCATCACGCCGTTGCCATTGTTGAGGAAGACCTTGTCGGGGTTGGTGGCGGCGTTGACGGTCCAGGCGTCGAGGTCGCCGTCGCCGTCCACGTCGCCCAGCTCGACGCCCTGGCTGAAGGGGTTGGAGAGGCTCTGGCGGGAGTCGGTGAGGACCCCTGCGCCGTTGTTGAGGTAGACGCTATCGCCGCCGTTGAAGTTGGAGGTCATGGCGTCGAGGTCGCCGTCATTGTCGACATCGCCCAGCGCGACGTCGGCGCTGCGGCGGGTGCCGCCGATGTTCTGGCCGGAGTCGGTGAAGACCCCTGCACCGCTGTTGAGCCAGAGCTTGTCCGCCTGACTGTCGTTGGCGACGAAGGCGTCGAGATCGCCGTCCCCATCCATGTCTCCGAGCGCCACGCCCCTGCTGGCGTTGTTGCCGATGTTCTGGCCGGAGTCGGTGAAGACCCCTGCTCCGTTGTTGAGCCAGACATCGCTGGGCTGTTCGAGGTTGGCGACGAAGGCGTCGAGGTCGCCGTCCCCGTCCAGGTCCCCCAGCGCCACGCTCTGGCTGTTGCGCGCCCCGAGGGCCTGACCAGAGTCGGTGAAGGTGCCCGCGCCGTTGTTGAGCCAGACCTCGTTGGGCTGGTTGGACTCGTTGGCGACGAAGGCGTCGAGGTCGCCGTCCCCATCCAGGTCCCCCAGCGCCACGCCCAGGCTGTTGGCGGCGCCCAGGGCCTGGCCTGAGAGCTGGAAGTTGCCCGAGACCAGAGGGACATCTGCGAAGAACTGGAACTGAATGGGGTTGAGCAGGATCTCGGCGCCCGTGCCGCGGATCCCCGACAGGAAGGTGACGGTGACGCGCTCGCCCACCTGAAGATCGTCGGTGGGGTTGAGGGTGACGACGGCACCGGAGATGGAGGTGGACAGAGCAATGTCCCCAGAGAGGGAGCCCCTCGCCTTGACGCGGCCCAGGAGGGTGGCGCCGTTGATGTTGGCGTCGAAGGTGGCGGTGATGTTGGCGCCGAGGGCGACGCCCATGTCGTTGCGGTCGGGGTTGAGGGCGACGAGGTTGAGCGGAATGGGTTGCCCCAGGACGACGTCATTGCCGGTGCCGCCGTTGTAGACGATGGTGTAGGTCCGACCGCCGAGTTGGAAGATGGAGCCCCCGGACAAGTTGAGGAAGGTCGAGGCCGTGGCGTCGACCCCGTCGTTGAGGATCAGGGGGATGTTGCCGTTGGGGGGCGCGCCGCTGGTGCCCGTCAAGGTGGCCGTGCCCAGGTTCACGGTCCCGTTGACGGTCATCAAGGTCTGGTCGCCGGGGTCTGCGCTGGGGACGTTGACCTGCCACGTCGAGCCCGTGTTCAAGACGAGGTTGCCGTTGAGGGTCAGGTTGGCGGGCAGATTGGGCGGCACGATCGTGCCCCCGGAGGCGTTCGTCAACGGCCCGTTGAGCGTCCCGGCGCCCGTCAGAATACCGGCGGCGTTGACCCGGAAGGTGCCCGACGTGATCGTGACCCCGTTGACGTTCCAGGTCCCGTTCGTGACCGTGACTTGCTGGAAGCTCTGAACGAAGGTGTTGTCGATGCTGAGGCTCCCGCCCGACTTGCCAACATCCATCAGGTGGAATGTCCCGGGTCCGAAGAGGGTCTGATTGCCTGCGCCCTCCAGACGAACAAAGGCCGTGCTCCCATTGGAGTTGGCGTCAGCGGCGATCACGTTGCCGGTGACCTTGAGCCTGCCGGGCCCAAAGAGCCGAAAGACGCTCGTGAGCCGCAAGTCCCCGTTGATGTTCAGATCCTGGGTGAAGGTGGCGTCCCCACCTCCAGTGATCTCGAACTCGCCAACGGACGCGGCGGTGTTGAACACGGAGGTGCCGACGGCCCTGACCAGACCCGACTGGGCGTCGAGGGTGATGGCGCTGTCGGTGGTCAACTCGGCGGAGATATCGAGCGTGTTGGTGCCCAGGCTGACGAGGCCCGTGTAACCGACGCCGATCTGGAGGCGCTGGATCGTGAAGGCCTGATCGATCGTCGAGGGCTGCTGGGAGGTGGCGTTGAAGACGACGATGTCGTCGCTGTCAGGAACGCCGTCCCCGTCCGTGCCGGAGGTCACCGTCCAGTTGATCGAGTTGGACCACGACCCTGGCCGCGCCGCCGACCACGTCAACGTCGCCGCGCTGGCCGCCGTTGCGACCAGCAACACGGCGAGGCCGACCGCGACCCCCGCGCCGCCCACCAGAGCGCGCCCCCTCAGGCCCGCTCTCGCGCCCCCAGGGCCTCGACGCCCGCTCGCACCCGCCCAATCCGGCGCACGACGACCCAGCGCATGACCCTTCGTATCCAGACAAGTCGATGAGAACACCCTTTTGATCTTCATAAAAACCTGTCCCAATCCAGCGCCGATCATCGCCCCGCAAGGCCAGCCGAAGCTCACCGTCAAGGCTCTGAAGTTGCTTGAAAACCTTGATCTCTTTTCAGGAAGGATGTCCCTGAAGCGAAGGAGCAAGCGTTGACGAAGCGGTTTCCTCGGACAGCATAGCAGGATGTCTCCTGCGCTCAAACCCCCGCTGCCCTCAGAGCCCCCCGGTATCGACAAGCGCCCCTTGGCCTCGCCTCATGGTCCAGGCATGGGCCCAGCAGACCCCATCAGGGCCACGATCTGTATCCCACGGTGGTGATTCACTTTTATCAATGGAGCAGGCCGAGGAGGCCGGCGCATCAGTCGCCTTTCTTGCGCACGAAGATCTCGTGACCGAGCAGCGTCTTGATGTTCCTGACGTTGATGGGCTGGCGCAGCTTCTCGATCAAGCCCTCATCCTCGGCGTCAAGGCCGGCGGGGCCTGTCTCCATGAGGCTCCCCCCGGCGCCTTGATCGAGAGAGAGTTCGAAGAGCGAGGGCAGGGCGCCCTCCTCGTCCTCGGGGGGGGGGTCAAGGAGCTGGGCGGCCCCCTGGCCGGCGAAGTCCAGATCGAGCCCGCCGTCGTCGCGGCGGACTGGCTTCCAGGTCCCGGTGGCGTACGCCCTGGCCCAGCCCGGCAGGATCGCCACGGGGAAGTGCGAGTGGTGCGTCATCGGCTGGAGGGCCTTGACGAGCCATTGCTGGCGCTCGCGATCGACGACCCGCATCAGATCCCCGACGCAGCGCAGGATCTGGTCGCGGACCGAGAAGGAGAGCCGCTCGGCGTCCAGCACGGCGTTGAGGTAGATCTGGAGCTGCACCTGCCCCTGTTCGAAGTCCGGGCTCTCCAGGGCGGGATCGAGCACCCCGCGCGCGACCGGCACCCACAAGAGCAAGAAGAGGTGCTCGTCGTCCAGGGCCAGCAGGGGCGCGTCGGAGGAGAGCAGCCTGGCGACCTGACCGCCGGGGCACGCGCGCCAGAACTTCTGCGCCAGGGCCAGGGACGACTCGCTCTCGCCCGTGATCCTGGTCGCGCGCGCGGACTCGCCGGATCGAGGCGAGGGCTCGGAGACCTCATCGTGGACGCCGTGGACGAGCTGGTAGGCGGCCTCTTCGAGGATCATCTGGACCTCGCGCATGGACGAGGGGCGTCGCTCGGCCCGCTTCTCCAGCATCCAGTGCACGAGGCGCTCAAGCATCGTGTCGGCCAGATCGGGGCGCTTGCCCGAGAGCGGCGGGGGCGGATCGAGGATGTGCATCCTGCACACCTCAAGGGGCGAGTCGGAGAAGAAGGGCAGCTTGCCGGTGAGCATCTCGGAGAGGATGCAGCCGAGGGCGTAGATGTCCGAGCGCGGCCCGAGCTTGTCCTTGAGGCCCTGGACCTGCTCGGGGGCCATATAGGCCGGCGTGCCCAGCACCATGCCCTGGGTGGTGATCGCCGAGGCGTGGCGGGCCTTCATGCTCGCGATGCCGAAGTCGAGCACCTTGACCGTCTCGCCGCGGCCCTGGTCCAGGATCGTGATGTTGTCCGGCTTCAGATCCCGGTGGATGACCTTGAGCTCGTGGGCGGCCTCAAGGGCCTCGGCGATCTGGGCGGCGAGGTGGCAGGTCCGCACCGCGTCCATGGGGCCCTGCGCGATCAGGGTCGAGAGCGTGACCCCGTCGAGGAACTCCATGATGATGTAGATGCCCAGATCCTTCTGGAAGCCGAAGTCGGTGACGAAGACCACGTTGGGGTGGCGCAGCTGGCTGCAGACCAGCGCCTCGCGGCGGAAGCGCTCGGCGGCGTTGACGTCCTGGGAGTACTTCTTGTGCAGCACCTTGACCGCGTAGGGCGTCCCGAGCGTCTGGTGCACCGCCCGGTAGACCGTGCCCATGTTGCCGCGGCCCACCTCGGCCACGATCTCGATGTTCCCCACCCGGCTGCCGACGGCCCTGTCGCCCTCGTGCGCCGAGGCGTCGGCCTCGACGCCGTCGTGGAGGGTCTGGATGTCGGGGTTGTCCTGCTCGTTCGGCATGATCGCGCAAAGATTGAGGTTTCTTCAGAAGGCGCCGCTGAGGCCGACGCCGGCCGGCGACAGGATGAGCCTCAGGCTCCCCCCGGCGCGCGGCTCTGCCTCGGAGTCGTCGAGCGCGAAGAGGAAGATGCTGCCGCTCAGGCCCATGATCGCCGACAGCGTGTAGAAGAGGTTGCTGGCCGAGGTCTGGGATTCGACGTCCTCGACGGCGGCCTCGAAGGCCGCTCTGTCCTGCCCCTCGGCGGCCAGCCGCTCGGCCTCCTCGAAGCTGCCGCCGGCCTTGAAGAAGAAGCCGACGCCCGCCGCCAGACACACCCCGGCGATCCCGAGTTGGACGAAGCCCAGCGTCCTGAGGGTCGACGAGGGGTCCGGCTCGTCGACCTCGCCGCGGCCCTCAAAGCCCGTCCCCACCACCTCCAGGCTCCCGCTGCCCTCGCCCTTGCCCTGCGCGCCGTCCTCGCGGCCCCCGCCCTCTGAGGCGACCTCGCCGGCCGCGATCTCCAGCGCCACCTCGACCCGCTCGAAGGCCACCACCTCGACGTCCAGGCGCCGGGTGTCGGCGCCGAGGTGGCCGATGATCGCGTGCGGGCCGGCGACAAGCTCGATGGCCGCGCCGTCGCAGTCGCGCGCCGCCCCCCCGTCCACGCTGATCTTGACCCCCTGCTGGGCGCAGGCCACCACCAGCGAGCCCATGCAGGAGGTCTTGAGCTCCTGCCGGTACTCCTCCAGCTTCGCCAGCACCTCGACCGGCGAGGGGTCCTGCACCTGGGGGGAGGCGGCGACCTTGTCGAAGGCCTCGCGGGCCTCGACGCACCGGCCGTCCTTGAAGAAGGCCCGGCCCAGGTTCAGCCACGTGATGTTCATGTCGCCGACCATCAGAGAGGCCCTGAAGTGGTCGATGGCCTTGCTGAAGTCCTCGTCTTGAAAGGCTTTTTTGCCCTCCATGTAGAGCTCGAGCTGGGCCTGGGTGGGCCTGGCGAAGTTGCCGCCGACCTGCGCCGAGGCCAGCGTCGGGAGCAGGCAGGCGGCCAGAGCGATAAGCAACCCAGTCGCTCGACGATCACACCGCTCCATGAAACCCCTCTTCCCGAGCGCGTCAACGATTCGTGAGGACATCGCCCAGGAGCCTAGCGCCGACACCCCGGCGCGTCAACTTCGACCCCGTCGCTGTCGACCCCGTCACCGTCGAGGCGCCGCCGGACACCAGGGATCAGGCAGGGGCAGCCCGCCGCGGGCGGCGACGGCCTGGACCGAGGCGGCAGGCCGCGAGGCACCCCAGCGCCCACAGGATCGAGGGCAGGCGCGGCGGGGCCGCAGAGATCGCGCAGCCGCCCGATGTCAGGGGCCTGCGCACGCTCACGCCGACCGGGGGATCTTCGTTGGGCTCAGGGGTGACCGGCTCCTGCTCCAGATCGGGGATGACCGGCACCCGCTCAGGATCGGGGATGACCGGCTCCTGCTCAGGCTCGGGGATGACCGGCTCCTCGACGGTCTCCTCCGGCGACGCGGCGCTGGCGCGGCGCCGGGGCAGGCCGCCCAGCCCCAGCGGGAGATCCTGGGGGCGCGGCAGGCCGGCGCGGTCAAAGCCGCGGGGGTGATCGCCCTTGAGGAGGTCGGAGGCTTCGGGGATGAGGTAGCGGCGCCTGTCGGCCCAGCCCACGGCCTCGGTCGTGTTGGTCGAGTCGACGTGCGCCAGCAGCCACGAGCCCGGCGCCGCCCACCGCGCCCTGTCCGCCAGGTTGTGGGAGACGAGGGGCGGCGCGTCGCCTCGCTGTCGAGCGAGCGACCCGCCAAAGACCTCCTGCCCCAGGAAGATGTTGTCGCGCAGCTCCCCGCGCGCCTGCCCCTCGGCAAAGGACACCGCGGCCCCGGCGCCCGCGTCGACGGTGTTGCGCCACATCACGAGGGCGTCGCCGGGCTCGCGCTGGCGGATCAGCGCGAGCCCTGGAGGCAGGCCGGGCGAGGCGATGATGTTGGAGGTCATCGATCCAGAGTCAAGGATCAGCTCGCCCCGGCCAGAGCCCAGGATGACGTTCTCCGAGGCCTCCCGGACCTTCCAGAGGGTGACGTCGAACATGAAGTTGCCCTCGTAGCGCGCCGGTTGAGCGCCGCCCGCCAGCAGCACCGGCCAAAGGCGGCCGCTGAGCAGCGCGTTGTTGATCACATGCATCTGCCCCTGCTCGGCGCCGCCGCGATCCCAGATGATCGCGTCGCTGGCGTCCTGGACGAAGACGTTGTCCTCCACGAGGACCTGATCCCCTGGCTGGCGGCCCTCCACCAGAAAGACCGCGCCGCCGCCCAGGCCCACATTGCCGCGCAAGCGCACCGGCCCGCCGATCTCGAAGAAGGTGAAGACCTCGCCGCTATTGCCATTGAATATCTCAGTATTGATGGCGACGTTGCCCTCGATTTCGAAGTCTCGCCCCTGGGAGATGTAGATCATGTCGTCGTTGAGGTTGGTCAGGAGGTTGTCGCGCACGACCCCCCTGTCGCCGTAGTAGCAGATCCCGTGGCCGCGCTGCGCGTTGGAGGGCCAGCGGCCGCCGCGCTCGACGACGTCGTTGGCCGGGTGGATGTCGCGCACATGGAGGCCCTCGACCGCGACCCTGTCGACGCGCCTGAGCAGGACGCAGCACCCCACGTCCGAGTGCGCCACCTCCGTGTCCCTCAACAAGATCGACTCGCCCGCAGGCGGCTCGCCCGCAGGGGCGTTGGCGATGTCGCGCAGATCCAGCGACCCGTAATCGACGACCGCCCGCTCGACGGCGATCCGCGCGCCCTCCCCCGCGAAGACGCCGTAGCGCCGATCTCCAGCCGAGTTCTCCGGCAGCCGGTGCGCCGACGGGACGCTCAAGGTCACCGGATCCGTGATGGCGAAGGGATCCCCGGCCTCGACCCCCCAGGTGAAGGCGAAGGCGGCCCGCTCGACCGGCTCGGCGATCGGCGGCCACAGCACCAGGACGTCCTCCTGCCCTGGCTCGCCGTCGTGAGCGCCGAGCACGTAATAGAGCCCCTCCTGCGGCCTGTCGACGCGCCGCACCCAGCGCCCCGCGACCAGCCTGTCCCGATACCCTCGGGGGTCGACGTCGAGCAGCCCGGGCGCCGCGCGGATCATCCGCCTGTCCTTCGCGTCGACGCGCCCCTCGAAGGGCTCGATCCCCTCTGGGGCGCCTCGGCTCTCCAGATCGAGCAGGATCTCGCGCGACGAGTTCTCCAGGATGGTGAAGCTCCACAGCCGCGCCCGCCCCTCCAGAAACTTGAGCCGCTGACCCACGAGCGCCCCCGCAACCCAGCGGTCAGCCGCGTCGACGAGCCGCAAGGTGGTCGGCGTCTCCTCCCTCACGAGCCCCACGCGGCCCAGCGGCTCGACCATGCGGCCGATCAGGTCCAGCCGGCCGCCCTGGAGCACCTGCAGGTAGGATTGGTCGTCTCCTTCGAAGACGAGGCGGTGCGGCCCCTCGATCTGAAGCCACCCGCCCCCCCGCACCGAGATCCACCGGGTCCACAAGATGGCCCCCCCGGTCCCCGCCTGGGGCTCCGGCAGGTGCAAATGCCCGTACACCAGGATCTCCAGCGCCGCCCGGCGCTCGGCCACCTCGCCGAAGGTGATCTCGTGGCCCGCCTGAACCACGACCGTGTCATCGCCTCCGGGCGGGCGGGTGTCCGCAGGGTCGGCCCGGTTGATCCAGCCCACCGACCCCCAGTCCCCGGACCCTGCGCTGAAGAGCATCCGCTGGCCGCCCTGGGCGTGGACCGGCGAAGCCAAGGGCAGGCACGCGGCGATGAGGATCAAGGCTGAAAAACGGAAGAAGAACATGGACATGGCGGACCTCTCGGCGATCAACGCGGGCGCCGCGCTCAACCCATCGGACCTCCGCGCGCTCAAGCTGACCCCTTTCAACGCCAGCCCTTCGCGCCGCGATCCAGACCCTGTGAGATCGACGACCGCACTCATCTCTCCATGCCCGCGCCCTTCCATATCGCCCGCCCGGCGCGACCGTGTCAAAGGTCCCGACCCGAGCCCCCAGGAGCGCGCTCGAGTTGACGCACACGGAGGGATCGGCGAGTCGACTTCGTTGATGGACCAGGGGGATCGGCGAGTCGACTTCGTTGACGCACAAGGGGAGATCGATGAGTCGGCTTCGATGATGCGATCTGCACGTTGACGGTCCACCCGGGCTCGCGCCCGGGCCTACAGTTTGTCCCGGGACGCCCCTTCGGGGCTGGCGAGGGGCCTTCAACAATCGAGGGACAGACCCTCTCAAGGTCGCTCGATGTCTGCCCCTTTCCTTACTCCTGTGACTCGACCTTGGGGACACGCCCCACGAAGGTTGACGGCCCGTCGCCAGCCCCGCCGGATGGCGGGGCGACCCAGGACAAAACCTAAGGCCCGGGCGCAAGCCCGGGTGGACCGTCAACGTGCAGATCCCATCAACGAAGTCGACTCGTTGATCTCCCCTTGTCCATCAACGAAGTCGACTCGATGATCTCGACGTGCCCGTCAACGAAGTCGAATCGCCGATCCCGACGTGACCGTCAACGAAGTCGACTCGTGGATCTCGATTGTTCCCGACGGGGTCTTGTGCCCGTCAACGAAGTCGACTCGCCGATCCCCCTTGCCCGTAGCCGCGCCCCCGAGCGAGCGCCCGCGCTCGACAAGCGGGCCGCCCCATGCCATCCATCGTCTCGGGACGAGGGCCGCTGGTCAGATACCAGCACCACCACGAGGGGCCTGTGAGCATCGATCGCGACGACCCCATCGAAGACCCCGGCGGCGCGCTCCCGAGGCGGCTGGACAAGTTCCTCTCGGACGCCCAGACAGGCGCCCGGAGCCTCGTCGCCCTCCACCACGCCGAGGGCGCCCTGGCCGTCAACGGCGATCCCGGCTGGCCGCTGTGGCGCCTCGTCGACCCCGAGCGCGACGAGGTCCGCCTCCACGGCCTTCGCGTCGAGGTGGTCGCCCCCTCGCGCTACGGGCTGCTGCACAAGCCCGCGGGGGTCCTGACCGCAATGCGCGACGCCAGCGCGCGGCCCGTCGTCGCCGATCTGGTCCCCGAGCCCTGGCGCGGCCTCGTCGGCCCCGTCGGCCGCCTCGACGCGCCCACCACCGGGGCGCTGCTCCTGACCGACGACGGCGATCTGAGCGCGCTGCTGACTCGCCCGGATCACCACGTCTTCAAGCGGTACGTCGTCTCTCTGGCTCGCCCCCTGGACGACGACGACCCCAGGCTCGGCCGGCTGCGTGGCGGCCTCGACCTCGACGACGGCCCGACCCTGCCCGCCCGCGCCGGGGCGCTCCTGGATCTCCCCGGGCTCTGGATCGAGATTCAGGAGGGCCGCAAGCGTCAGGTGCGGCGCATGATCCGGTCCCTGGGCCTGACCCTGACCCACCTGCACCGAAGCCACATCGGGCCGCTGGCCCTCGGCGACCTGCCCGAGGGCCACCTGAGGCCCCTGAGCGCCGACGAGATCGACGCCCTCTACGAGAGCGCGGGCGGCCGAGGCCAGCCCCGGCGGCGCGCCCTGGCCGCGCTGCGGCGCAAGCTCACCCAGGACTGGACGGACCCTCACGATCTGGCGACCATCCGGCGCTTCTTGCGCCTGGACGGATCACCCTGATCGGGTCACCCCGGTCAAGGACCCGTAGCGCGCCGCCACGTCCGCCGCCAACCCCACGCTGCGGGCCGCGAAGTAGCCCTGGAGCCATTGCGGCGAGGAGCGCACGCCCTCCCAGCGCACCGGCGCGCCCCCCGGACCCACGACATCCCCTCCGACCGCCTTCAAGAGCGCCTGGCCCCCCGCGAAGTCCCAGTCCGCCAGCGGGTTGTTCACCGTCAAGGCCGCGTCCGCGCGCCCCGCCGCCACCAGCGCGAAGCGCGTCGCCACGCTCGCGCACCTGAGCACCGAGGCCGGCGCGAGGAAGCCCTCGTTGAGCGCAAAGGAGCTCGCCCGCACGTTGGCGCTGATCAGCGCCACGCTCTGCCGCGTCAACACCCCAGGGCACGCCGCCGGCTCGATCAAGGACCCGTCGACCCGGATGCCCTCGCCCTGCGTCCAGCTCACCATGATCCCCGAGTCGCCCGTCAAGTCCGTGGCGCAGGGCGCAAAGACCGCCGCCTGCAAGAAGACCCCGCCCTCGACCTGCGCTACGGACACCGAGGTCTCCCGGCGCCCCTGCAAGAAATCCTGAGTCCCATCATGGGGATCGACGACAAAGGCGCGCCCTGAACGCCCAGGCCGCCCCCCCGTCTCCTCGGCGATGATCGCGTCGTCGGGGAAGGCCGCGCTCAGGCGCGCGATCAGCAGCGCCTCGATCTCCTCGTCCACGGGCGCCTTGGTGCCCTGGCCGCGCGGGCCGCCCTTGCGCTCCGCCTCGGCCCGGAGCAACGCGCCGGCCTCTCGCACGGCCTCCAGAACAATCTCATGCTCGTTCACGATGGTTCCTCCTGGGCAGACAGACGCCCTCGTCGGTCGGGTGTGTCCTCGTGGATCAACGATGTCCTCGCAGATCGGATGTCCTCACAGACGGAAGGATGTCCTATTTGTCCTCTTTGATCGACGGATGTCCCCGTTGGCGAGCGGGCGTCCTCGTGGATCGATTGATGGTGCAGGTGGTTTGAGGCATGTTCCGGCGGTACACTGTTGATGTTGAAGGGCACCGGGAGCGCTCAAGATCCGCTTCTGTCCTGAGAGTACACCAAAGCGACGGGGGGGTCATGGACGAGCCGGTCTATCCGCTAAGGACGCGCGTCGGGAGGCAGCTGGACTTCATCGGACAGTCGATCTTCCCCATCGGGCTGGGGACGCTGCTGGGCTTCTACGCGGCCGACAGGGGGGTGCGCTGGCTGCCGACGATGCTCCAGATGATCTTGCTGGCCGCCATCGCCTCGCTGGCCTTCATGGGGCTGGGCTGGTGGCTCAAGGGCAAGGTGATCTCCGAGACCCGGCACGGGATCAAGCTGCGAAGGCGCGTCCTGGTCGGCGTCGTCATCGCCACCCTTGCGCTCGTCGGGCAGCTTGGCCTCTACTGGTCCCAGACCCCGAGCCCGCTGACGGGGCTCGACGAGGCGCAGTTCAACGCCGCCTTCACCATCGACCTGTCCCGCTTCGAGTCCTACGACGCCGACCTCGACAGCCAGCTGCGCCGGATCGAGGCCGAGGGCTTCCTGGCCAGCAAGTCCGAGGACGTGCTCTCTGAAGATCAGGAGCGCCTGCTGCGCGACGTCTGGGCCTCGCTCCACCGCCTCTTCATGGCCCAGGACGAGATCCGCGTCTTCTATGAGGATTACTGGCGCTTTGACATCTCGCGCGTGGAGCGCGCCTTCCACCTCAAGAGCTTCCTGCTGACCTTCGCCGCCGAGCTGTCCGTGTACGAGAAGGCGCTGCGCTTCTCCAACCTGGCGCTGAACAACCCCAACGCCGTCAAGTTCCTCGACGCGCCGCACACCAACCACAACCTGCCGGCCAACACCTTCAGCCTGCTGCGCCAGGAGCTCCTGGGCGTGCGGGACGGCAGCCGCATCCTGGCCGGAGAGCAGTACATCAAGACCCTCGACCTCACCTTCAACGCGGGGCAGGAGGCCCGCGCCTTCGGCGTCGGCGCCCTCTGGGACGGGGTCCAGCGGCAGCTGCGCCGCGTCGACGACCTCAGCCGCCTCAACAGGACCGCCATGACCGTCAAGGCCGACGTCCAGATCCTGCGCCGCAATGTCCGCCGGATCTGGTTCCCCACCCAGAAGAACGTCGCCGAGACCGCCGGCGACCTCCGCATGCGCCGCATCGGCTGGTACCTCATCGACGCTGGCCTCCAGCGGGAGATCGACCTCAAGCTCGAGCCCGGCGACGTGATGCTCTCGCGCAAGAACTGGTACCTGAGCAACGTCGGCCTGCCCGGCTTCTGGCCCCACGCCATCCTCTACATCGGCGACCCCGACAAGCTCGCCGCGTGGTCCGACGACCCCGACATCCGCGCCTGGGTCGCCCAGGAGGCCGGCCGGCCGATGAGCCTGACCGAATTCCTGACCGAGCGCTTCCCCGGCCACATGCGCCACTACCAGCGCGGCGAGCACGACGCCCCCCTGCGCGTGATCGAGGCCATCAGCGAGGGCGTGGTCCTGAGCACCCTGGACCACTGCGCCGGCGACTACCTCGTCGGCCTGCGCCCTCGCCTCTCCAAGCTCTCCAGGGCCCAGGCCATCGTCGAGGCCTTCGGACACCTCGACAAGACCTACGACTTCGACTTTGACTTCGCCACCGAGCACACCCTCGTGTGCACCGAGCTGGTCTGGCGCGCCTACCGACCCCGGCACGGCAAGGGCGGCCTGGACATCCCGCTGATCACCGTCGCCGGGCGCCGCACCCTGCCGGCCAACGAGATCGCGCGGGTCTTCGCCGAGCAGAAGGACAACCCCGCGCGGATATTCGACTTTGTCTTCTTCGTCGACGCCGTCGAGAAGGAGCGCCGCGCCTTCGTCTCCACCCCCGAGGAGTTCTCGACGACCTGGGAGCGACCCCAATGGGACACCTCGCAGCGCTGAGCGCGCCATGAACCTCAACGAGCGGCTCGCCGCGCTCCGACAGCTCCTCTACGATCCGCCCGGCGCCACCCTGTGGCTGCGCCTCTACCGGACGATCGAGGCCTGGGTCGGCCAGCCCGGCTTCGATCTGGCCCTCGATTACACTCGGGATCACGTCGCCGCCCACCGCGAGCGCTGGGTGTCCCGCGACCCCCTCGCCCCCTGCACCTGGCTGCGCGACAAGCTCAAGGGCCGCGACACCCACGGCGCCCTCGTCCTGGGCGCTTGCGGCGAGGTCGAGTGGGAGGCCGTCCTCATCGACCCCAATGTGCTCGGCGCGCGCGAGGGCGACCCGGCCCTGCCTCCCGTGCCCTACGCCCTCCACGTCAAGCCCGTCACCCAGGAGGTCTGGGTGGCGCTGATGGACAGCAACCCCTCGACGCACCTGGGCAACACCCGCCCCGTCGAGTCGATCAACTGGTTCAGCGCCGTGGCCTTCTGCAATGCGATGTCGCGCAGGCGAGGGCTGCCTGAGCAGTACAGCCTGAGAGGCGCGACGCAGAAGCCCGGCGAGCGGGGCTTCAGCGCCAGGGTCGAGGCCGAACCTCAGGATCACCCCGGCTTCCGCCTGCCCACGCCGCAGGAGTGGGAGTTCGCCTGCTGGGCACACCAGCCCTGGGAGGAGATAGAGCCCCGCCTGGAGGATCTGGCGTGGTTCGGCCAGAGGGCCAACGGCGCCTCCGGGCCCGTCGCCGCGCTCTCGCCCAACGACTGGGGGCTCTTCGACATGCTCGGCAATGTGTGCGAGTGGACCTCGGAGCTGTCCACGAATGCCCCGCCTCCAAACACCCAGGACGGCATCTTCTGCGGCAGCAGCTACGGCTTCGCGCGCAACCTCGTCTCTCCGGCCTTCCGAGGCAATTACAACACCAGCGGCACGAGCCCGGCCCTCGGCCTGCGCCTCGCGCGCACGATCCCTGAGCCTGCCGGCGCTGGGCCGGTCGTCAAGGGTTGAGCCCGCGTTTGAGGCGAGCGCGCAAGTGGTGTACATTCGAGGTCGGTGATCGAGATCCCCCCACGAGGCGCTCAAGATGTCGCTTCGCCGCACGCCCACCTCCTACGCCCTCGCCGCCCGCGCGGCGGGGAGGCTCGCCGCGCTGGTGTTCGCGCTGGCGTCTTCGGGGGGGTGCGGTCTGGATGGGCCGCTGTCCGAGGACGCGCTCAGGCCCAAGGGGCCGCTGTCCATCGCGCTGGCCGAGCCTCACGCCGACCTCTACCTCGACGAGCCCTTCTCCACGTCGCTGCTGGCGCGCGGCGGCCTCGCGCCCTACACCTGGGAGGCGTCGAGGCTGCCGGCGGGGGTGTCGCTGCACCCCACGCGCGCGCAGCTGGTCGGGCGGCCGACCGTCGAGGGGCGCTTCAACACCTTGCTGACGGTGCGCGACCGGGCGGGCCGGCACCGCCAGGGCTCCTTGTCCCTTGAGGTCCTCTCGCCGCCCTCGATCACGACGACCAGCCTGCTGCGCGGGACCGTCGGCGCCGTCTACGAGGCGCGCCTGCAGGGCCGGGGAGGCAGGGCGCCCTACCGCTGGGACGTCATCGAGGCGCCGCCGGCGGGGCTGGCGCTGGACGGGGCCAGCGGCGCCATCGTGGGCTCGCCGAGGCTCGGCGGCGTCCACACCTTCGCCGTGGCCCTGACCGACGCCAACGGCCGGCGCTCGACGCGGATCTTCGCGCTGGGCGTCGACATGCCCGCGCGGACTCTGCCGGCCAGCGTCTCGCTCGTCGGGGAGGCCACGCTCGATCTGGTCGGCTTCTCGGTCTCCGGGGCCGGGGACGTCAACGACGACGGCCACCCCGACGTCCTGATCGGGGCGCCCGGGCGCTTGAGACAAGGCGAGGGCCTCGGCGCGATGTTGACGGCGCGGGGGGGGGCGTATCTGACCTACGGGCCGCTGTCGGCCAACCTCAAGCTGCTCGACGGCACGATCCGCATCCTGGGCGAAGGGCGCGGGGACACGGCGGGCTTCTCGGTCTCGGGGGGCGGGGATCTGAACGGCGACGGGATCGCGGACCTGATCGTCGGGGCCCCCAACGAGGCCAGCGGCGGCTGGGCCGCCGGCGCCGTCTACGTCATCGAGGGGCCCGTGGAGCGCGCCATCAACCTGATCGAGGCCACGGGCCGCGTCACCGGCGACGACGAGGGCGACCAGGCCGGCGCCGCGCTCTCTCAAGCGGGGGACGTCAACGGCGACGGCCTCGACGACCTCATCATCGGCGCGCCGGGGTCCGATCTTGGCGGCCGGGACGCGGGCGCCGCCTACCTCTTCTACGGCCCGGTCCAGGGCGCCCTGCGCGCCTCAAGCGCCGACGCCATCCTCGTCGGCCACCAGAAGGGGCAAGGCGCCGGCTTCTCCGTCGCGCCCGCCGGGGACGTCAACGGCGACGGCTTCGACGACCTCATCATCGGCACCCGCCAGGACGCCCAGGAGCGCGGCGCGACGGCGCGGGGGATCGCCTACATCGCCTTCGGCCCCCTCTCCGGGCAGCGCTCGCTGGCCGATGCCGACGTCGTCGTGCTCGGCGGCGCCGCCCAGGACGGCCAGGGCTACGCCGTCGCCGGGGCCGGGGACGTCAACGGCGACGGCCTCGACGACATCCTCATCAGCGGCGTCCTCGAAGACACCGGGCGCAGACCCCTGCGCGCCGTCTGCCTCTTCACCCGCGTCCTGAGCGGCACCATCAAGCTCGAAGACGCCAACATCAAGCTCATCGAGCCCGGCGACACCACGCGCCTGGCCGTCGCGGCGGCCGGAGACGTCAACGGCGATGGCCTCGGCGACATCATCGTCGGCAACCCCTTCGATGACACCGTCTTTCAAAACGCCGGCGCCGCCTACATCCTCCACGGACCCCTGCGCGACACCCTGACCCTGCGCGAGGCCGCCGACGCCGTCTTCTACGGCCGACAGCCCCTCGATCACGTCGGCTTCTCCGTCGCCGGCGCCGGCGACCTCAACCGCGACGGTCTCGACGACGTCATCGTCGGCTCGCCCCAGATCGGCGGCCCCGGCGCCGCCTACCTCCTCTACTGAGCGCCCCCCCAGGACGGGCAGCCCCCGCCCTCATCGGCCGGGCCTCGCGAGCCTCCTCAGTAGGTCACCGCCTTGGTGAACTTGATCTTGCCAGAGCCGTCGATCTTCATCTTGTCCTCCAGCGCCTTGTCCGCCACCACCGTGATCGGACCCTCGATCGTAAACGACGACAGCCAGCCCTCGGCCCGGATCACCACCTCGCCCTTCATCGCCATCTGGATGCTCATGCCGGGGCCGGGCTTGACCGCGATCTTCATCAGCAGTTCGAAGACGCCGGCCATCTGGCCGCCCACGTCCTTGACCGCCTTGAGCACGAAGGAGACCTCCGAGAACTCCATCAGCTCCTGACCGACCCGCATCAGCTGCCGGACCACGTCGGCGGTCAGATCGATCTTGTCGCCGACCTTCATCGCCCCCTTGGGCAGGAGCGCGGCGAACTGGTCTGCCTGCCCGAAGCCTTCGAAGTCGTTCTCGACGATCCGCAGCTCCTCCGGCGAGGCCGGCTTGCCGGCCTCGTCGAGCACGACCACCGCGCCCTCCTTCGACTCCACCGTGTAGGTCTTGCCCACCACCGGGGCCATCTGATCCGGCGACGCCTGCCCGTTCTGCTTCTGCAGCCTGGTCTTCTCCTCGTAGCGGACCTTGATCTTTGTGATCGCATCGCCCTTCGTCGCCAGCACCGTCACCTGGCGCCGCTCCGAGGACTTCTCCTCGGACTTCATGGCCTTGGGCGTGCCGAGGATCGTCAGGTTCATGTCCATCAGCATGTCCGAACCCGTCACCTCCGTCATCACCGCCCCGACCTTCGGCGACGCCTGCTTGAAGGTGATCTGCCCCGGACCCGAGGGGGTCGCAGGCGGCGGATCACCCTGCCCGGCGCCCTCAAGCGCCGGATCGGCCACCGCCGGATCGGCCGCCTTGTCGAGCCCCGCCGGATCGGCCGCCTGCGCCAGCGCAGGGTCCTTCGCGGCCGGCTCGCCCGCCTCCTGCGGCGCCGACGGCGCCACGCCCTCCTTGTCCACCCCGGGCGGCTTCAACAGCCCCGACGGATCGGCCGCCTCGCCCTTCAGGGCGTCGGGCTTCGCCGTCGCGGCGCCCCCCTGACCCGGGGGCGCCTCCTTCGGGACCTCCACCGTCGCGGGCGGCGACTCCCCAGGGCCGCACCCGGCCGCCACGAAAACGCCCAAAAAAACGAACAAGATCAATCGCTTGACAGACATCACACCCCTCCAGGGCGCGGCGCGGGGCCTCCAACTGGATCGCCCGCGTGTGTTCATGCTCAGGGTCGACCGCCGATCGCGCCCCGAAGGCCGCCCACCATACACGCAAAGACCTGCTTTGATCACGAAGCGCGCGAGCGGCGCTGCGGCGTGCCTTCTGGGACAGAGCCAGACCCGGGCGAAGGCGCCTTCAGAGGCGCAGGCCCATGAAGATCCCGGCGAAGGGCTGCAGATCGACGGCCTCCTCCACCCCGCCCGCCTCGCGCGCGATCGAGAAGAGGTTCAGGCTCACGCCCGCGCGCACGCCGACGCTGACCTGCTCGCTGAGCGCGTAGCCCACCGTCAGCGCGCCCTCCCCTCGCCACGAGAAGGGATCGCCGAGGCGCTGATCCTGGCCCCCGCCGGTGAAGATGAGCCACTGGTGGGCGGTCCGCAGCTCCAGCCCGAGCGCCAGCTCCGGGGCGAGCTGCGCGCCGACCTGAGCGCCCACGCCCAGCGCGACGCGGTGAAGCCGGAAGGGCTGGCCCCCGACGATCTGCTCCCTGTCCGCGCTCGTGCCGTAGCCGCCGAAGGCCACGAGGGCGAAGTGCTCGCCGAGCCAGAAGCTCGCCGCGAGATCGCCGCCCAGCTCCAGCGCGTCGATCTTGAAGCTCGACAGCGGCGCAGGCGCGCTCAAGGCCCCAAGCTGAAGGTCGACCCGGCGCAGCGCCCCGGGCGCCTCCAGCGCGCGGCCCACCTCGGCCGACGCGGCCCCGGCGCCGCGCTCCCGGCCCGCGTGGTAGCCCGTATAGAAGCCCTTGCTGAAGGGCACCGAGAAGAGGTTGGCCCTGTAGGACTCCTCCACCGGGCCCCTCGGGGCGCTGCGCGCGACGAACTCAAGATCCCGCAGGCTGACCACCGGGCCTCTGGCCTCGCGGTCGAGGCGCGCCTCGGTGTCCTGGGTGCGGACGAAGAAGAACGGCGCGCTCCACAACAAGGCCATGCGCATCGGGCCGTCGCCCGCGGCGTGAAAGTCCGCGTAGCGCACACCCCGGCTGTCGGCCAGGTGGTAATGGCCGGCCTCTCCGGGCTCGACGGACAACATCGTGGCCCGCTGGAAGCTCGACAGACGGACCAGCTCGGCGCGCTTGAACTGCTGTGGCGCCTCGACCGTGACCCGGATCCGAGCCCTGGGATCGTCCACGGAGGCGTTGGCCGCCTCCAGCCACGCCTCCACCTCGGGGTAGGTCACGACGCCGTCAGCGTCGATGTCGGCCGCCCCCAGCAGGCCGCTGCGGACCTCGTGGCTGAAGACCCCTCCCTGGAACTCGCTCCACTCATGGACCTCGGCCGCCCCCGCCGTCGACAGCAACACCCCCACGCGCGGATAGCGGCTCAACACCCGCTGATCCTTCAGGAAGGCCTCGAACTCCGCGTCGAGCCCCTCGCCGCTGCGGTCGTCGGCATGGCCGCCGCGCTCGTGGACCATGAAGTAGGCGTGGCAGGCGTCGATGATCAGGTGGGTGCGGTCGGCAACGTCCGGCGCGATGACCTCGTCGATCAGCTCGCGGCGCGTCAAGGGGCCGTCGAGCATGCTCAGCGTGCCCTGCCCCTCGGCGTCGACCGCGCCGTGACCGGCGAAGACCACGAAGAGCGTCGTGGCGTGGCCCGCCGCCTTGTCCGCCGCCACCTCGGCCTGGACCTCGCGCAGCGCCTTGAAGACCTCCTGACGCGTCGGCGGCCGGCTGGCCCGCGCGGCGCCCTCGAAGATCCGCTGGGTGTCGGCGTCGAGGGTCGCCAGCAGGCGCACCCGCGCGTCCATCGCCGAGAACATCTCCCAATAGCGCGCCCCGTCGTCGTCGGCGTACTTGAGCGCCTTGACCCTCGCGTCCGTCGATCCGTTGTTGGCCACGATCACGGCGTGGACGCGCTCGCCGGCCCACGAGGCGGACGCCGCCAGCGCCAGCGCCAGCCACCCGACGATCGAGGCCGCCAGCCACCTCGCCCCCAACCCACCGCCATCCTTCAACTTTCTCATGGCACCTCGCCTCGCGATGGGAGCCCCTCCGCCATGATCTTCAACGTCGAGGTGGACACCACATACTCCCCGAGGCCGGGCGAGCCGAGCTTTATCGCCCGGCCCTGGCTCGACCGCAGGACCACGCGATCAAAGCGAGGCGGGCCGTCGCCGAGGGCCTCGATCACTGCGGCCTCGGGCAGCGGGAGCGCCGAGAAGACGCCGTAGAGGGTCACGGCGCCGGGCGCGTGGTTGACCTCCAGGCGGATCGTCTGCCCAAGGGGCCTCATCCGCTCGGACGGGCCGACCTCGACCGACGCGAGCCCGGCCTCGACCTCCAGGGGCCTGTACCACCTCAGCTCGCCGCGCCCGTCGACCCCCACCAGCGTCAGGTGGGGCAAGGGCTGCTCGCCGCGGAGCGCCGCGTTGATGCAGCCGAACTTGAGCTCGTCGCGCAGGCCGCACTCCAGCACGCCGCCGGCCGCCCCGACCATGCGCGGGCCTGCCGCCTCGCGCTTGACGCAGAAGGCCTCGGCCCTGTGGACGCCGGCCCTCGACAGCCCGCCGGGCTCGGCCACGGCGCCGATCCTGGGCGCGAAGGCCTCCTCCGGGGCGACGCCGTCAGCCCGCCAGCCGACCGGATCGAGCGCGACGAGCGCGGCGGCGCACAGCGCGGCGGCCAGCGCTGCTGGCGCGAGCCACCGACCCCGCAGCGCCTCCAGCGCGCTCGAGAGGCCCTCGCTCGCCCACCTCCGGCCACCGAGCGCCGCCGCGGGGCTCGCCGTCGCAGCGGCGCGGCTGGCCGCCTGGATGACGGCGAGGCTGTATTGGGACTCGAAGCCGTCCTGGGCGGGATCGTCGGACTGGGAGAGGGCGCGCTCGACCTCGCAGAGCTCGTCAAAGGCCGCGCGGCAGCGGGCGCACTGGCGCAGGTGCTCGCGCACCTCCAGCGGCCTGACGAGCGCGTCGCCGACAAAGAGCGCTTCGAGACTCTTGATGACCTCTTCGTGTTTCAACGCCATCACCTCAACCTCAGAAGCCATTCGGAAACTCCAGGCCGTCGTTGTGGGGATCGAAAGAGGCAACCTGGGGCTCGGACTCGGTCGGAAGGGGCGCTGCCCCGGACGGGGCGCTGCTCCAGTCCTTCATCGTCCAATCCACGTCTGACCCCTTTTGCCCTCCCACAACCTCGGCCTTTCATGTCCAAATGGCTTCTCACCAGGTCACCCCGAGCGCCAGCAGCCCGAGCAGCTCGCTGGCGTCCAGGGCGCTGATATGGCCTCGACCCTTCATGAAGCGCAGCAGCTTGACCCGCAGCTCCTTGACCATCCGGCGCACGCGGTTGCGATCGACGCCCATCCGATCGGCGGTCTCCTCCTGGGAGAGCCCCTCGACGAAGCGCAGCGCCACGAGCTGACGCTGGCCCTCGTCGAGATCGGCCAGGAAGTCGATCACGAGCGCGCTCTGCTGGCGCTCGATGGCCAGCCGCTCCGGGTTGGCCCACTGCCCGGCCCATTGGCCCGTCGTCACCTCCTGCCCCAGCGCCTCGGCCTGGCTGATCCTGACCTCCGCGCTCTCGGGGACGAAGAGCGCCATCTCGCGGCGGCGGCGCCTGAACTCGTCGATGACCAGGTTGCGCGCGATCCCGAGCAGGTAGGGCCCAAAGGGCGTCAGCCCGCTGTAGCCCTGGCGCGCGCCCTCCCCGAAGGCCTTCAAGAATGTCTCCTGGAGCGCGTCCTGAAGCTCAAAGGGCGATCCGTAGCCCCTGAAGCGCAAGGCCTGCCCCCCCGACGAGAAGGAGAAGCCCGAGCGCAGCAGCCCCGCCACCGACCCCTGGTAGTGCGCGTAGATCGCGCCGAGCGCCCCCTCTTCGCCCTGGCGGTAGGCCATCAAGAGACGGCGATCCTCCATCAACAGCATCCACACCCCCGCTGCCACGCCCTCACAAAGGTCCAATACGATCGCCGGGGCGATCCTGGTCGCCTTTTTCGCGGGCGGCGAGGTCGGGGGGGGTCGCCGGGGAGGCCAGCCTCAGAGCGCGCGGAGCAGCTCGACCAGCGCGTCGGCCCAGACGGGCTCGGCGTTGAGGGAGGGGACGAGCTGGAGATCCTCGCCGCCGGCGGCCACGAAGTCGGCCTTGGCGCGCATGCCGATCTCCTCCAGGGTCTCCAGGCAGTCGGCGACGAAGGCCGGGCAGACCACCGACAGGCGCTTGACCCCGCGCCGGGCGAGCTCCGGCAGCGCCTCGTCGGTGTAGGGCTTGATCCAGGGGTCCTTGCCCAGCCGCGACTGGAAGGTCACGGAGATGCCCTCGGCCTTCAGGCCCAGCAGGGGCAGCAGCGCGCGGGTCGTGGCGTAGCACTGGGCCCTGTAGCAGTGGCGGTTGGCGTCCACGATCGCGTCGCAGCAGCCCTCGGCGGCGAGGCAGTGGCGGCCGGTCGGGTCGCTCTTCTGGACGTGGCGCTCGGGCAGGCCGTGGTAGCTGAACAGGACGTGGTCGGGCTCGAAGGCCGCGAAGGCGCGCTGGCAGACGGCGACCCATGAGGCCAGGAAGCCCGGCGCGTCGTAGAAGGGCGGCAGGACCTGGATGCTGGGCACGTTCCAGAGCTCGGCCGCGCGCTTGTAGACGACC
The DNA here is from genome assembly GCA_005804885.1 of Pseudomonadota bacterium. Taxonomy (GTDB): domain Bacteria; phylum Myxococcota_A; class Bradymonadia; order Bradymonadales; genus SYOX01. The sequence continues at coordinate 2,951 of SYOX01000127.1, read as the reverse complement.
TCCAGGGCCGTCCCGGTGCTCGACGAGGCGTAGTGGGGGTAGAGCGGCGCGACGACGACCTTGTCGACCTGCGCGGCGGCCAGCGCGTCGAGCGCCGACTCGATGGAGGGCTCGCCGTAGCGCATCCCGAGGGCGAAGATCCGATCGGGCATGCGGGCGCGCAGCAGCTCGACGAGGGCCTCGGAGTGCACCATCAGGGGCGAGCCCTGATCGGTCCAGATCGTCTTGTAGGCGTGGGCCGACTCGGCAGGCCGCGAGCGCAGGATGATGAAGGTCAGCAGGAACCAGCGCACGACGGGGTTGATGTCCAACACCCTGGGATCATTAAGGAATTGCTTGAGGTAGACGCGCACGTCGTCGACCTCGGCCGATCGCGGGGTGCCGAGGTTGATGATCAGCGTCCCGACCTTCGGTGGTGTGCTCAAGGGGCCTCCTGGGGCAACGGGGCGCCGAAGAGGAGTCAGCGCCTGGGGGGGGATACAACGGAGCAGGAGCAGGGCGCAAGCCCCCGGAGCAGGACACAAGCCCTCCGTGAGCAGGGCGCGGGCCTCCCCTGAGCAGGGCGTAAGCCCTCCTTGCGCAGGGCATAAGCCTTCCTTGCAATTGACGCTGGGGGGGGGCCTGGGTACAGTGAACGTGTTTTTGTCGACTCTGGGCCGGGCCTCAGCGAGCGCGGGCTGGCCCGTCCGTGTGGGCTAGTTCAGCACCCCACGCCCCGACCCGCGGGGCCGGGCGCGGCGATCGAGGGTCTCCCGAATGGTCTTGATGGATATGAACCAGGCGATCGGCAAGGTGGTCGGCAACCTTGAGATCGTCGCGAAGATCGCCAGCGGCGGCATGGGGACGGTCTACCGGGCCGAGCATCAGACGCTGCGCACCCCCTACGCGATCAAGATCCTCCACCCGCGCTTCTCCGAGGATCACACCACCGCCGAGCGCTTCCGCCGCGAGGCGATCACGTGCAGCCAGCTGCGCCACCCCAACGTGGTCTTCGTCACCGACTTCGGCTTCCACGACGACCTGGGCATCTACATCATCATGGAGTTCCTGGAGGGCCAGCCGCTCTCGCAAGCCATCAAGGGCACGAAGATGGCTCTGTCGCGGGTGGCGCGCATCGGCGAGCAGATCTGCGACGCGCTGGAGGCCTCCCACGCGATGAACATCGTCCATCGCGACATGAAGCCCGACAACGTCTTCCTGGTCCACGGCAGCCGCAGCGATTACACCAAGGTCCTCGACTTCGGCATCGCGCAGATCCAGCAGGGCGAGGGCGTCGAGAAGCTCACGCGGGCGGGTCTGGTGCTGGGCACGCCGGCCTACATCTCGCCGGAGCAGATCAACGGCAAGGCCGCAGCCGTCGGCCCCGGGGCCGACATCTACGCCCTGGGCGCCATCCTCTTCGAGATGATCTGCGGCGCGCCGCCCTTCACCGAGGGGACGGACTTCGAGATCCTCAGCCAGCACCTCTTCAAGGCCCCCGCGCCGATCAGCGCCCACCGCCCCGACGTGGCCGGCACTCGCCTGGAGGCCCTCGTGGCCGCCATGCTGGGCAAGAAGCCCGAAGAGCGCCCCGCGAGCATGAGCGCGGTCCACACCATGCTCAACGAGGCCATCTCGGAGCTGCGCGAGATGGGCATCCAGGACGCCGCCCGCCACGGCATCTCCTCGGGCGACCTGCCCCGGCTGGGCGCCGACACGGGGCAGTTCCCGGCCACGATGACACCCCCGCCCCTCCGAATCACCAACGTCATCCAGCACATCAGGACCAACAGCCCCGACTCGGCCGTGGCCACCCTGTTGAGCGCCTTCCCAGGCATGGCCTCGCTCCAGGAGGAGATCTTCCACATGGCCCTGTGGGGCGTGCTCCAGCGCGATCTGCTCGATCACCCGCTGGACACCTCGGCCTTCAAGCACGCCACGGACCAGCTCACCCTCTTCGTCCAGGCCGTCCTCAACGCCGCCTCAGACGACAACGGCCCCAAGCCCGACCGCCTCTTCCGCTCCATCTCCGACCTCTTCACCCTGAGCGACAAGGAGCGCCAGGTGGCCCTGATCCGCGCCATGCAGCCCCTGACCACCCACCACCTCTTCCCCTTCGACGTCCTGCCCGAGTGGGCCAGGCCCAGGACCACCGGCACCTGGGGCGCGATCAAGTCCCTGATGACCGCCGAGATCAAGATCCCCACCTTCAGCCGACCCAAGCTCAAGGTCGAGAGCCCCTCCGGCAGCGTCCCCGACGAGATCAACGCCGCCATCGCCGGGCCCCCTCCTCCCCCCATCGAGACCGGCCAGGACCCCAGGCGCGGCGCCCCCGCCAAGGTCGTCAAGGGCACCGTCGTCATGCACTACGACGAACCCGCACCCACCCCGCCGCCCTCCCCCGAGGCACAGGCGCCCAAGGCCCCCAACCCCCCTTCGACCGAGGCCCCCAAGGTCGAGCGATCCGAAGATGACGGCGGCTACGAAGAGTCCCTGGCCTTCAAGCTCAACCAGGACCTCTCCCTCTCGACCCTCAAGACCGTCCTGAGCCACGAGTTCTCGCTCTTCAAGCGCAAGAAGAAGGACGACCAGGGCTGACCCTCCCGTCCCGCCGCGCGACGAATCAAACCCCAGGCCCCAACCCGCCCTGTGCCCCAGCTGCCAGCAGGTTTGCTCAGTGAAGCCTGAAGTCCTGCCGCGCTCGCCGATCGCCCCACGCTCCTCGCACCGCCCTTCGGGACGGGCTCGTCGGGTGGGGCTTGGAAGCGCGGGGGGGCTGCGCCCGTTGGGCGCAGGCCAGCGGACGGCCAACAGCAGATCGCGGGGGAGGATCACCGCGTCGAAGTGGGCCTGTGGATTGGGGTTTTCACGCCCCCTGGTGTCGACCTGGGTCGTGCGCTGGCCTGCGACCGACAGGGCGCAGCCCACCCTGAGCTTGTAGCCCCACCCGACGAGCCCGTCCCCAACGGGGG
>SYOX01000126.1 GCA_005804885.1 Pseudomonadota bacterium | reverse complement strand
GTTAGCCGATGGACGAGGGCTGTCCCAGGTCCTCCAGAACAGGCCAGCAGCCAGAACGCCTATCGCCTTGAGCCGAGCCCGAAGGCTGGCTGTCAAGGCCGGCGCCATCGGCGCCGAGCGTTAGCGCTGCCTTGACAGTCTGCCGAAGGGCCGGACCTTCGGCGAGGCGTTCTGGATGCGGCCCCGACGCTCTCTCCACCTCCTTGTTATCGACCTGCGCGGCTTTTGGACTGCTCCAGACCAGACCCTGACTGCTTGCCTTGACCGCAGCCTGGCTCGGCGTCATCCACCCAATGGCGCTGTGAGGCCGAAGTTCGTTGTAACGCTGCCTCCATCTGTCGTGCATCACACGAGCCTCCAGCAAGCTGCCAAAGACCTGCCTGTCGAGCAGTTTCCAGCGCAGAATGCCGTTGATGTCAAGCCCCCAAGAGTAGATCCACTGCGAAGGTTAGCCGATGGACGAGGGCTGTCCCAGGTCGTCCAGAACAGGCCAGCAGCCCCCTGAAAACGGTCGCCGATCAACGCTGATATCCCCGGAAAGTCGACAGCCCCAAGCCCCAGCGCCTCTCCGCGCTCTCTGACCTCGCGGGTCGTCGGCGCCAGGCCGTCCTCGATCTTGCGCTCGATGATGAAGTCGAGCGCCTGGCGCTGCAGCGGTGAGCCCAGGCCGACCCGCCAAGGCGGCCCACTCGACGAGCGGCCTCGTGTCGCCCTCGCCATGGGCGGTCTTGCCGTCGAGGAGATCGAGAATCGCGCCTCGGGAGCGGTTGTCCTCCACCTGCGCGGACCACAGTCGCGGCTCGTCTCTCGTCATCATCGTTGCAGCCATCGCCTTCTCCCCGTGTCTGCGGGCGCTGATCTTCACGCCACCCTTCCAAACAGCCCCCGCTGCTCCCCGGCGAGGCGCACCCGCCGGTCCATCTCCAACAGCAAGAGCCCGCAGGCCCTCGCGTCCTTCTCGGCCCGGTGCCACGCTCCATCGCCCGTGTCGATCGCGAGATGGCGGCACAGGGTCGAGAGCTTGTTGTCGGGCGCGTCGATGAGGCCCGCTCGGGCGAGCTTCTTTGCCCGCGCCAGCGAGTCCACCCACTCGACAGACGGCGGCGCCTGGTCGAGCTGCTCAAAGGCATACCCAAGGACGCGCTCATCGACGCTGGAGTGCGACACGACGCATCCCGCCCGCTCCAGATAGGTCTTGAGGGCGGGCGCAACCTTGGCGAACACGGGTGCTCGGTACACGTCGCCCTGCGTCAGCCCCGTGACCTTCTGGACGATGGGCGGGATCGGGATCTCGGGGTTGACCAGGGTGGCGCGCGAGTCGACGACCTCCCCGCCCGAGAAGACGACCACGCCCACCTCGATGATCCGCCCGTCCTTGCCCGAGCTGGTGAACTCCAGGTCGATCGCGGCGAAGGTTGCGGGCCTCTCGACGATCTCGACCTCGCCTGCGCCTCCGGCCTTGCGCTTGACGCCGGGGGCCAGTTCCCCGTCCGAGGGGCAGTAGCGGTGCGGCTTGCCCCGCCGCATCGCCACCTCGTACCACTTCTTCTGCCGGCCCCACGCCTCAAGCTGCCACAGCTCGATCCCTTGCTGGGCGCACAGGAGCCGTAGCCATTCGGACGTGCAGGTGCAGACCTCGCCCGTGTAGGGGTTGCGGACGGTGATGCGCTGGGCCACCAGCGGCCAGAGCCAGATCGTGTGGCCTTCTGCCGCGATGGCTTCTGCCGCGCGCATGAGGCGGGGTTGCAGGTCTGGGATCTGGGGCAGTCTCATGGCAGGCACCTCCCGAGGGGTTGACGGTCGTGGCGCTCCCGCACGGCCTCCATGGCTGCCCTCTCCTCGACGCTGACGCCGTCCACGAAGCCTTCCCTGTCATCGAGGTTGCCGAAGAAGTGATGGACGGCGCCGTCTTCAAGGGCGTGGCTCCATGATTCTGATGCTCTCCGCGGGTGTTGTGGCGCTGGTGCGCGGTGAAGGATGAGGGTTGTTGAGTCCCATGGCTCACGCAATGCCTCACGGAGGCGGACCTCGTGTTGATCGGCATCGAAAGGTGCTCTGTGAGGCTGTGAGGCTTTGTGAGGCTTTTCCTGACCCTTGCGCGCGTGCGCACGAGAGCCAACTCGAAGCGCAACCCCGCCGCCAAACGTACAGCCCCAGAAGCAGGGTCGGCTCAAAGCCTCACAAAGCCTCACAGCCTCACAGGAGGCCGTTGAACACCGTAGTGGCGGGTATCGGGTGCGTGAGCCATTGGGCATGAGGGATGCCCGCCATGGCTCACGCACCCGGCTGGAGAGTCTGCGGATCGAGCCGGTAGAGTTGCCTGCCGCCGCCTGGGGCCCTCGCTGCCTTGACGAGCCTGAGGATGATCTGCTGCGCTTCATCGTCCGTATCCTCCACTGTGAATGCCCGGTCGACGTGCGCGCCCAGCGCCCGCCCCACCCTCGAAGCCATCGCGAGGTCCGTGCGCCCCTCGCCCACACATCCAGGTAAGAGGTTGCTGGCGCGACAGAGCGACACGAGCTCGGTGCTGGACACGGGGGCGTTCTTGAAGGTCGCCCACCACACAGCCAGAAAGCCGAGCCACTCGGCCGTCTCGCTGTCGACGCGGGCGGCGAGGTGGCGCCGGTTGGCCATGAAGTCGGGCAGGCCCACCGCCTCGCACAGCCCGCCCATGATCGCCGCCCAGTCCTCAAAGCCGCCCATCCGCACCCTCGAGCGCGGCATCCCGGTCCTGACCCAGAAGAGCACCAGGGTCAGAAAGCTGCGCACCGCCTCGGCCCTTGCCCCAAGCGCCCAGGCTTCGATGGGGTCGTGGCGGAAGTTTGCCCTCATCGAGGGGTCGGGCACCTTCGGGTCGAGGTAGATCCACAGGCACCTGTCGGCCAGCTCCCGCGACAAGGACGGGTTGTTGCCCGTCGCCGTCCACGTCGCGCTGTTGGGCACGCTGACCTCCCTGGAGGCGCCCAACTCCCGATCCGTCCAGGTCGAGGCTGTCAGCATGGACGCCAGAGCGCCCGAGTCGACGTCGTTCTTGGGGTCGAGGTTGTCGATGTTGATGACGGCAGGGGCGGCCTTGAGCTTGGCCGTGATCTTCTTGCGCCACTCCTCGTTGTTGTCCGCAGGCGGCAGCAGGTCCGCGTCGTGGCCGATGGTGGCGCGGCACAGCACATTGATGAGCTTGCCCTTGCCCGAGCGGGCCAGAGGGGCCGTGACCAGATGCAGGGGAGTGCACCCGTCGATGGCCAGCCGCATGAAGGGCAGAAGACCCAGGCAGATGGCGTGGGTGCGGCTGGCGTCGTCGGCGAAGGGGAAGTCGGCCAGCAGCTCGCGGTTGATGAAGCCCAGCGCTTCGTCCAGATCCTCCCCGTCGGGCGACCTGTTGATCTGGCCGGGGTCAAAGCCGCCGAAGTCCACCCACGCGGCAAGCTCCCTCACGTAGCCCTCGCGCACGAGCAGCTCGCCCGAGGCCGTGATCGCTGGGGTTCGCACGATCCGCTCCAGCGGCGGCAGGGCCAGATCGGCGCCCTCAAGCACGAACTCGCACAGCTCCACGGGGAGGTTCTTGGCCGTGAAGGCGTCGGCCTTCGGGTTGAAGGCCTCAAAAGCGTGGCGGGTCTGGATCTCGACCCTCAGGATCTTGGGGTTGACATCGCAGACCTGCACGGAGCCTCGGTTGCGAAGCAGCCGCACGACATCAAGGCCCCGGCGCATCACCACAGGGTCGCCTTCGTTGATGTCGTCCAGGCACCTGATCACGGTCTGGGCGCACTTGAACAGGTCGCCTTCGAGCACATGCACCGGGCGGCCATCCTGGTCGCCGCTCCCGCCGCCCCCGCCGCCTTTGCCCTTATTCGAAGGAGGCCCCCCGCCCCCTTGCTGAAGGCCCTTGACCAGCTCGGGGAAGAAGTCGTCATCGAGCGCCTCGGGCGGCTCTCCAGGGACACAGCGATCCTCGCAGGAAGCGGCCTCCACGTCGGGCGCGTCAAGCCACGCGGGCGGCTCGCCGGGGTCGCCGTCGGCTGTCCAGTCGGCCCTGGTTTCTCGCCCTTGGGGGATGGCCGTGTCAGGCAGGGGCTTCCAGCCGGCCTGCTGCGCCTGCCAGAAGAGGCTGTCGAGGCTGATCGAGCCCTGCGACCCCCGACCGTCGCGGCACGAGCGCCACATGTAATCGCATATGCCCGCCTGATACTTGATGCCGCCGCTTGACCAGGCGTCAAAGAGCGCAAGCCCCTCTTCGGGCCACTCGGAGTGCAGCGCGAACATGACGTTGCGCCAGTCCTCGTAGCCGCAGTCGGGGTCGAGGTGGCGCAGCGCCTCCTGGGCGTGTCGCCACCGCGACGATCCGGCCACCGAGCGAGGAGTGACCCGAGCCATGCGCCTGGATCGAGCCTCGATCGCCTTCTGCCAGTCCTCGGCCACACCCCGCAGGACCACAGATCCCAGACTCCAGAAGGGCACCACGCGGCGGCCCTTGACGGGATCGTCTACGCCCCGAAAGACGGGGCTTGCGGTGTAATGGATCTGGTTGGCGCTTCGGATCGTGGAGGTGTCGAGCCAGGGCCGGCCGATCGTCCACTCGGCGGCCCGAAGCGCCAGCGGAGCACAGGCCAGGGGCTCATCGAGCCAGAACCACAGGTGGGCCCTGAGATCCCGCGCCCCATAAACGAAGCTCGACGCCGACCACTGGAGGATGAAGCCCGCCTCGGAGAGCTCGTCGGGCAGCTGGCCGCTGACGAAGCCGAGCAGGTCGAGCTGGTCCTCGACATCGATGCGGCGAGGGATCTTGAGCCCGTCCACGTCGACGCAGAACCAGCGCCGCTCGGCGTCGCACAGGTAGGGACGCCTTGGGGCAGCGAAGCGATCAGCGGCGAACGCTGGACCTGGGCGCGGGCATCGAGGAGGCCGTCAGAGCCCTGGAGTCTCTGCGCAGAGATATGCGCCAAGGGACGAGGGAGGTGTTGGCGCCCTCGCTAGAGGATTGCTGCAGGGTCCACCTTGAGCGCTTGCGGGTGAGAGGTCGCCGTCCATCCACGATACAGACAGCGAGCTACGCCTTGGCGCACTGCCTCATCTTTGAGGACAAGTCCACCCTGGTCACGCGCTACACCCGCGCTCATCTGGTGCGGCTGCGCGGCGAGTTGGAGAAGGCCCAGGCCTCGCCGCACACCATCAAGGGATGGTGGAGCGAGTGGCGGCGAGCCATCCGACGCGCCTGTCAAGATCTGGGCGTGCCCGATCCGGGCGCGGGTCTCGAAGGCCCCGAGCCCCTCAGCTCTGCGGCACCTCGGCGCGAGCAGCGCACGCTGGGTCGCGCCGAGGTGCTCGCTTTGATCGATCATGTTGAGGTCGCCTCGATCACCTCGGACTATGGGATCTGCGTGGCCATCCTTGGGCTGACCGGTATGCGGCTTGGCGAGGCGCTGGCGCTGGAGTGGTCCTCGGTGGACTTCGTGGCGGGCATCGTCGAGGTCCGCGCCTCGGCCCACTGGACGCCGGGGGCAGGCTGGAGCCAGACGAGCCCCAAGTCAGGGCGTGTGCGCAGGGTGGGCCTCGCTCCGCATCTCGCAGAGCTGCTTCGCAAAGCCCAGGGGCGGCAGCGGCGGGCGGGGAGGTTGCCTGTAGGCAGGGTGTGCCAGTCGGCACAAGGCGGCTATCTCCAGACGACGCGCGTGCGTTCTCGCCTGGCCGCTGCGAGCAAGGCGCTCGATCTTGATGTGGTGGTGACGCCCCAGGTGTTGCGTCGGACGTGGAACACCCTGGCGTTGGCTGTCATGGATCGCGTGGTCGTCCAGGCCCAGATAGGTCACGCGGACGATGCCATGACGGCGCACTATCTCGGGGTCAGAGATGAGACGCTCCGAGAGGTGTCGGGCCGGATGTGGGAGTAGGATGTGGGAGTTTGCTTCCAAACCCCCACACCCTCTCGGCCCGGATCTCGTGTTCATCGAAGTGGAGCTGAGGGGGATCGAACCCCTGACCTCTAGAGTGCGATTCTAGCGCTCTCCCAGCTGAGCTACAGCCCCATCTTGTCGCTCGAAGTCTCAAGCGACGGGGGCAGAACATAGGTATCCGGGGCCGAGCTTGTCAAGGCTTTTCTTAGGCGCAAGGGGCGCTCTCCTATCGCCGCTGCCGGCTGCTTCAACCACCGAGCGCCTATCCCTCCTGGCTCGCGAGGGGGTCTGGGTCGACCGCGCCGCGCTCGCGCCACGATCAAGGAGGCTTCGGCGATCGTAGACGCGGCTCTGCGCCTGACCCTTGAAGCGATCTGTGCTTGCAACGCCCCCCATGAGGCAGCGAGGCTCGCATTCATCGTCTGTTCTCTGCGCTTGCGGCGCCCCCCTCAAGCGGAGAGGGCCGCGCTCAACGCTTGTTCATGAGCTTCTCGAACCAGGATCGCTCACCCTCCTTGTTCTGTCGCATGTGGTACAGGCGCTCCTCGCGGCTCGCCTCGACGCAGCCAGGATCGCTGGCCAGCGCCCGCTTGAAGTGCTTGAGCGCCTCCTCATCGTCCCCGCGCGCCTTGGCGATGCGCCCACGGACGAGGTGGACCTGGCTCATCGCCAGCTCCCGCGCCTTGCTGTCGTTGCCAGGGGTCTTGAGGAGATCTTCAAGCGAGTTGTCGATTGTCTTTATCCTTGACGCCTCACACAGATACTGCGCCCACGCCAGCTTCGCCTGAACCTCGACGTTGTTGGGGCTCATCTCGAAGGCTCGGCCAAAAGAGACCAGCGCCCGCTGGGGGCTGCCCATGTCGAGCATGCGCTGCCCATGGCGCAGGTGATCCTGGACCGTGACCCCGACAACGCCTTCGCCGAGGGGCAGGTTCGAGTCCCAGGACGACGCGTTGGGCACGGCCTCCGAGGGGTTCTGAGGAGGTGAAGGCGGCGCCGCAGCGCGCCGAGGGCCCCGAGGCGGGCTGGGCTCCATTCGAGCGCCCGACGCGTCGTCCATCTGCCCGCTGCTCTTGTGGATCCTGTTCTGGACAGGCCCGTTGCGCAGATCGTGGATGTTGAGCTGGACTGGAGGCTCCATGCGTGGATCGTGGACATTGTTCCGGACAGGAGGCTCGGTGCGCGGATCGTGGATGTTGTTTCGGACAGGAGGCTCGGAACGCTGATCGTGGGTCTTGTTCTGAACAGGAGGCTCTGTACGCTGATTGTGGACATTATTCCGGAAAGGAGGCTCCATGCGTGGATCGTGGACGTTGTTCCGGACAGGAGGCTCCGTGCGCGGATTATAGATGTTATTCTGCACAGGAGGCTCAGTACGCTGATCGTGGATCTTGTTCCGGACAGGAGGCTCCGTTCTCTGATCTTGGATCTTGTTCTGGACAGGAGGCTCGGCGCTCGGGCGAGGGCGCTCGCGTTGCCTTGGGGGCCTCGGCGCGAGGGCATGCTCGCAATTCTCCTTTGGGGCCTCAGGAGGGACGTTCGCGTGATTTGATGTCGTCACTCCTCGCGGTTCCGATGAATACGGCATCTGCAAGGCGCCCGGCATCAGGTTTCTCTGGCGGGCCGCCTTGGCCTCGACGGCCATCAGCTTGTGCCGTCGCTCTCCGGGGCCGATGAGGGCGTCCGCGGCGTTCGCAGGCCGGATGTTGATGTATTCGAGCTTGAGGGTGGCGTTGGTGGCCTGGGGCTGAAAGATCAGCAGCTGCGTGTCCATGGCGAAGCAGGCCGAACCCAACGCGGCGCGCACATCAATCCATGTGGTCTGGAGCAGCGCCTCAAGCGTCTGCTTGCCATCGCACATCGCGCACAACCTCGCCAGCGAGTTCGCCCCCTCAAGCTCCTTGATCCGCGCCTCGACGCCGTCTGTTCGGGCAGGGTAGTGCTTGAGCCAGGGGCTCAGGCGGTGCCCCAGGTCGTTGATCGACATGTGCTTGAGGATCGCCTCCAGGCTCACCCGATCGGCGTCGCCAAAGCCGATGAAGGCGCTGGGATCGATGGCGACGTCCGGGTCAAGGCGGTAAGTGCCGTCCTTCCAGGCGAAGGCGCCCATGAGGTGGGCGCGCGCCGCTCTGCCATCCCCCTGGCACGTCCCCGGCTCACCATCGAGCACGTCGATCTGCTGTCGAAGCTGCCCGACGCTCAAAGCCAGGCGCCCCTTCCACTTCGAGATCTTCAGCCTGTGGAGGAGCTGGGCCAGCGGCCGATCCAGGAGCATCCCCTCGCGGGAGCGATCCAACGTCATTGGAAGCGCGACGACGGGCGCAGGCGAGCTGATCGCTTCGAGCGGTGGCGATTTGATGACCGGCGTCGGAGGCTTCACGGCCAAGGGAGCCGCCGCAGCCTCCCGGGTGAGCCTCGGCCTCGGCGAGGTCATCGCTTCGAGGTGGTGCTTGATGAGGTTGGCCACGGTCCTGGCAAGCGCGGGGTTCCATCGGGGGCCGAGGAACGCGGCGATCACGTCAAGGACCGCCTGCGCGAGCATCTGCGTGTGGGGACTCTGGAGCCCGTAGTGCACGCAATAGATCTCCATGAACCCGGCAATGGCGCGGTCCAGCGCCTCGACGTCCCGGGTGTGGACGATCATCTCCATGAGCAGCGGCGAGATGGCCTCCAGGTAGTCCTCGGACTCGACAGGCAGGAGCCGCTCAAGCTCCGGCGCGCGGCCGAAGAGGGCGCCGTGGAAGCGGGCGACGAGCGCGTCTGGGCGGCCACTTGAGGCCTTCCCCGAGGGGAGCTGGCGTGTCTTGGGTGAGGCGTACATGAAGTGACTCCTGGCGCAAAGCAAGCTTGCTTCCTGTCTGAAGCCATCGGAGCGACAGGAGCGCGACTTGAGGGGATGGTTGAGCCCCTCGCCCTCCGCCCCGCCCAAAGTTGAACGCCCTTTGAATAGACTCGCCCGTGGAGCGTCTCTGGCGCCGATCAGCAGGACTGAACGGAGAACCTGGCCATGCAAAGACCCAAACCCCGACACACCCTCTCCAAGGCCATGACGACCGGCGGACTGGCGCTCCTGGCCGCGAGCTGCCTCCCAGGCGCTCAGGATGGGCTCTTCCTCGATGGCGTCGAGATGGAGTCCTTCTCAAGCTGCCGCGATCTCGAATCCAGCATCAAGCGGCGCGCCACGCGCCAGGCCGAGATGAGGGCCTTTTCAGCCGTCACGGGCGGCCTCTTCAACCCCAGCGGCTTCGGCAACGAGGGGTCGCGCAACTTCTCGGACACCAACACCCAGGAGTCGGGGGTGGACGAGGCCGATCTGCTCAAGGTCGACGGCCGCTTCGCCTACGCGGTCCACCATGGCAAGCTCGTGATCGTCGAAGCCCACGGCTCGGGCAGCGGCGCCAGCTTCGCGATCGCCTCGGCCGGGCTCATGGCGGAGCTGGACATCGAGGGCGCGCCCTTCGAACTGTACATCCACGGCGACAGAGCGCTCGTGCTGGCCCGCACCGATCGTCAGGAGGTCAAGGCGCTCTTTGGAGCCGAGGCGCCCGACCGCCCCGAGGAGTCGCCCGTCTTCAAGGCCGTCCTGGTCGACATCACCGACCGCGCCCAGCCCAGGATCATGCGCGAGCTGCTCCTCGAAGGCGATTTCGTCTCCTCGCGCCGCATCGAGGACAAGGCCTACCTCGTGGTCAAGACCGACCTCAAGGGGAACCTCGATCAGGACAGCAACCCCTCCGAGGAGAGCTGGCTGGAGCGGCGCCGCGCGGAGATCAAGGGCGCCGGGATCGACGCTTGGATGCCCTCCTACTACGACGTCCGCCACCGCGCCGACGGTCGCCCCCTCAAGAAGGTCCAGCGTTGCTCCTGCAGCGACACCTTCGCCTCGCCTGAGGGCGCAGGCGACGGGACCTTGACGGTCTACGCCGTCGATCTGGATCAGGGCGAGAGCGATCTGGCCAACACGACGATCCTCGGCGATGGCGCCCACGTCTACGCCTCCGAGCGCAATGTCTTCGTCGCCATGGCGTCCTACGCCGAGGACAAGCCCGGCTTCGCCCTCGACGACGAGGACATCTTCGAGGAGGAGGATGGGGGGCAGGAGGGAGGGACCCGGCAGGTGACGCACCTGCACCGCTTCGACATCCGCCCCGACGGGACGGTGGGCTACAACGCCAGCGGGCGCGTGGACGGCTGGATCCTCAACGCCTTCTCCATGAGCGAGCACCTGGGGGTGCTGCGCGTGGCGACCCAGGTGGGCGAGCGCGGCTCGGCCGAGGCCGAGTCCAACGTCTTCACCTTGAAGTTGTCGAGCAAGAACAAGGAGTTGATGGCTGTCGGCGGCGACCAGCCGCGCTTCCTCAAGACGATCGGCGAGCTGCGCGGGATCGCGCCGGGCGAGGACATGTACGCGGCGAGGTTCGTGGGGGCGCGGGGCTTCCTGGTGACCTTCCAGGAGGTCGATCCGCTTTGGAACATCGATCTGTCCGACCCCGAGCGGCCGACCATCAAGGGCGATCTGGAGGTGCCGGGGTTTTCGACCTACCTGCACCCCATCGAGAACAACCGCCTGCTGGCCGTCGGGCGCACGGGGACCGGCGGGGCCCTGAAGCTGTCGCTCTTCGACGTGGGGAAGGCCGATCCCTCCGTGATCCATGAGAAGGAGGTGGGCAACGGCAACTCCCGCAGCGAGGCCGCCGAGGATCATCGGGCCTTCCGCTACATCCCGGAGCGCCGCATGATGGCCATCCCGATGGTGCACGACGCGGCCAACGGGCTCCAGCTCTACTCCGTCGACAACCGCAGCGGCATCCGCTTCGCCGGTCGCATCACCCACGAGGGCATGGTCCAGGGCGGCGACAGGACCGTGCGCCGCTCCCAGCTCATCGGCGATCACCTCTTCGCCCTGTCGGGCGTCGGGCTGTCCATCACCGACCTTGACTCGATGGAGACGGTCGCCGAGATCGACCTCGAGGACGAGTAGGCCGCGTCGATCAGCCCAGGAAGGGCAGCGCCAGGGCGCTGAAGGGCTGCTCGTGGGCGTGCTTGCGGACGTAGTCGGGATCGATGCGGGGGGTGAGATCGCGGGTGCGCACGGAGGCGTACCAGTGGACGACCCGGGTCTCGGCGCGCAGGATCTCGAAGAGCCTGGGCTTGTCGCCCATCCTGAACCAGTGCTCGCTGATCTCAGGCGAGAGGGGATAGAAGACGCCCGGCGGGTGGATCTTGAGCTCCGGGTCGTCGCGGCGCGCGGCGACGACCTCCTGGAGGAGGTGCGTGCCCAGGGCGTAGCGCACGAGCTGTCGATCGGGGTCCATGGTGACCATGCGCTGAAGCAGATCCAGGATGATGGGGTGGCCGGGGCGCGCGCCGATGACGGCGTTGTTGACCGCCGTTGGGTAGCGGTGCTCGACCTTGCGAAAGGCCTTGTGTCCCTGGGGGGCGCGCCGGAAGACGTCTCGGAGCGCCAGCTTGATCCCGGCCTTGGCCAGCACCACGGGCGATCGCGAGCGGGTCACCGCGCCTGGCAGCGCCAGGTGCTCCTCGCCGCAGAAGACGGCGGCCTCCTCGCGCAGCGGGGTCAGGGCGTCGAGCGTGACGGTGTCCAGATCGAGGTAGACGCCGCCGTGGGTCGCCAGCAAGGCCGCGCGGATCATGTTTGCCCGCGCGGCGGGCTGGCTCAGGCGCCTGTAGAGGGCGACGAGGTTGGGCCCGAGGGGGCCGGTGGCCAGGAGCGTGGCCTCGGGATCGAGGCGCAAGGGCGTGAAGTTCTTCAGGTTCAGGAGTTCTGGCCACCAGGGGCTGCCGGAGAGATCGTCGGCGTGGTGGAGCAGGATCCGCTGAAAGCCGCCTCGGGAGGCCAGCGAGCGTATCGCGAGGGCGTTGACCCACGGGAACTGGGCTCCGAACCAGATGAAGTGTGCGATGGACGGTATCATGCCTCTCCTGTGGAAGGGCGCAGAAGGCCCGCCAGCGCGGGATCCTTCAGGTGTGCGGGGGCGGCGAGGTCGACAGAGGGGGGTTGACCGCCCGTGGCGGTGGTGTCACGCTCCATCGCCAGCCTCCGGATGGCGGAGGCGTCTCCCAAACTGCCCTGGATCCTGCCCATGAGCAACCCTTCCGCTGTCTTGACGCTCGCTCGACGTTACGCCGCGCTTTCCAGGGCTCAACCCTGGGCTTTGCTGACGCTCTTTACGTTGATCGGGGTCGGATCCGTCGTTCTGACCAGGACCCAGCTGGAGATCCAGACCGATCTGGAGTCGCTCCTTCCCGAGGGCACGAGCTCGGTCCAGGCGCTGGAGGAGTCTCGCGCCCGCAAGGGCTCGACGGACTCGTATACGATCGCGGTCAAGTCGCCGGACGTCGAGGCCAACGTCAAGATGATCAAGGCGCTGGCGGCCGAGATCGAGAAGTGGCCCGAGGCCCAATGGGTGCAGGTCGACAGGGACAACAGCTTCTTCGCGGAGCGGGCGCTGCTCTACCTGCCGGAGCAGGATCTGATCAAGCTGCGCGATCAGATTCAGGAGGAGGTCAAGAAGGAGAAGCGCGCCAACAACCCCTTCTTCGTCGATCCGCGCACGAAGGAGGAGATCCGAGCCGAGAACAAGGAGCGTTGGAAGCTGGATCGGTGGCTGGCCCCGGATCTGGGCTGGCGGCTCGGGCTGGAGCAGGATCTTTTTGACTCAATTGTCTCGGCCGACAAGCTCGGCCTTCAGGAGGAGGCGCCTGCGGTCGGCGCCGAGGCAGGCGCGCCTGCGGGCGGCGCGCCTGCTGGCGACGAACCTGCGGGCGGCGCGGATGCGGGCGAAGTGCCTGCTGGCGACGCGGATGCGGGCGGCGCGCTTGCGGGCGACGGCAAGGCCGCGGAAGAAGGTGGGGCGTCGGCGGGCGTCGAGGGGAAGGAGGCCGGCGCGGGTGCGGTCGAAGACGATGTTGACGAGGATGAGGGGACGGACGAGCCCTCTAAGTTGCCGCCGCACTTGAGGAAGTACTTGTTGAGTCCGGATGGGAAGGTGGGGGTGCTGCTGGCCAGCCTGAGCCAGTCGGCCACCGACATGGTCAAGAGCCGCGAGCTGATGGAGCGGGGCACTGCGCTGATCGAGAAGGTGGGCCCGGCCAACTTCCACCCCGAGATGGAGGTCAAGGTCACCGGGGCCTACCGGAACTTCAAAGAAGTCGAGGCCATCAACCACGACTCGACCGTGGCGACGCTGGCCAGCGCCGTCCTGGTCCTGCTGGTCCTGCTGGCCTTCTTCCGCAATGGGCGCTCGCTCCTCCTGATGATCGTGCCGCTGGTGATGGGGGTGTTGTGGTCGGCGGGGTTGACCGCGCTGACCTACGGGCGGCTCAACATCTCGACCCTCTTCGTCTTCTCCATGCTCATCGGCATGGGCATCGACTTTGGCATCCACTTCTACGCCCGGATCCTCGAAGAGTACCGCGGGGGGGCCGAGATGGAGGAGGCCATCGCCCTGTCCATCGCCCACACGGGCCGCGCGATGCTCTCGGCGGCCCTGACGACCATCGTGGCGCTCTTGACGCTGCTGACGGCCCACTTTCAGGGCTTCGTCGAGTTCGGCGTGATCGCCTCCTACGGCATCGCGCTGTGCCTCGTGGCTGCCGTCTTCGTCATGCCCCCTGCGATCTTCGCGATGGAGCGCGTCAGGGCCACCGCTCGCCCCAGCGAGGCTGGCGTCGGCGGGAACCTGCCGCTGTCGATGGCCGGGCTGCGCAAGGCCCGGATGGTCGGCGTCGTCTTCATCGTGCTGGGCCTCGTAGGCGCCGCCTACGCCGTGATGAACTGGGAAAAGGCCAGCTTCGAGCACGACTTCCGCAACCTGCGCGGCAAGGGCGCCTCGGCCGGCATCAGCTACGGCGCCGCGGTCGGTCGCAAGAAGGACACCTCGCCGGCCATCATCCTGGGCGACTCCCCCGAGCAGATGCGAGAGGTCCACGAGCTGCTGGCCGCCAAGATGGTGCAGACCGAGGGCGGCAAGGGCAGCTACCTCAAGAGCTTCATCACCCTCCAGACCTACGTCCCGCCGGAGCAGGACAAGAGGCTGGCGATCATCAAGGAGATCCACGAGGAGGTCTCCGACTCCAAGCTCGACAAGTCCAAGGGTCAGGCGAGGGTCTTCATCGACCGGATGCGCAAGCTCAGCGCCGTGGAGCCCTTCACGATCGACGATGTGCCGGAGTGGGCCAGGCGCACGATCACGGAGAAGGACGGCACGGTGGGCCACATCGGCTACCTCTACAGCAGCGTGCGCAAGTGGGACGCCAAGGACGTTGCCGCCTTTCAGGACGAGCTCGGAGTCCTGAAGGTGCCCTCCGCCGAGGTGCCCATCGCCTCGTCGGGCTTCATCGTGGCGGACGTGGTCAGGACGGTGAAGTCGGACGCGATACGGCTGATGCCCTTCGTCTTCGCCGTCCTGCTCCTGATCCTCCTGATCGATCTGCGCGACATCAAGGGCTCGCTCCTGTGCCTGTTGACCATGGGGCTCGCGGTGCTGTGGACCGTCGGTGTGATGGCGGTCTTCGACCTGCGCCTGGGCCTCTACAACATGATCGTCCTGCCGATGGTCCTCGGCACCGGGATCGACGGCGCGATCCACCTCTACCATCGCTTCAACGAGCTCGGGCCGCGCCGCATCGTCGGGGTCGTCAAGACCACCGGGGCCAGCGTCGCGGCCTCCTCCTTGACGACGTTGGCCGGCTTCTCCGGGCTGCTCTTCGTCGATCACCTCGGCGTCAAGTCCATCGGCACCCTGGCCGTGGCCGGGATCGCCTCGACGCTCATCGCCGTCTTCTCCTTCGCCCCGGGCCTCTTGATCCTCTTCTTCAAGGCCCGGACGGTCGAAAAACTCCCCAACGAGATCGACTGAGCGGCTCTGCGCGGTTGTCCTGATTCGGAACCACGTGAACCACTTTCATCTTGGGCATCCTGGTGGCCCAACATGGAAGTGGCTTGAGCGTGATTCCGTATGTGGCGCTCAGCTCGACCTCAGAGCTCGACCGACACGGGCTCGGGAGCGCTCTGGATCGGCTGCGGACAGCGGCCGGGCTTCAACGGAGGGCGGTGTCCTGGAGCGCCGCGTGGGCTTCGGGAGCGTGTGCGTCGAGCATCGCCCGGTCGAGGAAGGCGAAGGTGTCGCGCCAGCACTTGAGCGCGTTGGGCCGCCACGCCATCGCGTGGAAGGCGTGAATCTCCCCCTGATAATAGGCCGCCTGGGCCGAGCCGCCGTGGCCCCTGATCGCCGCGGCGAGCCTGCGCGAGTCGTCCAACAGGGGATCCCTGGTCCCGACGGGGGCGAAGAAGGGCGGCAAGGGCCTGTCGGGCTTCTGCCGCTCGATGAGCAGCAGCGGGTTGGCCAGATCGAGATCGCTGGCGGTCGCGCTGTCGACGCGCCCGAGGTAGGCGTGCTCGCACTCGACGATGCGGTCGACGACGAAGGGCGCGATGCGCTTTCGGCGCGCGAACCTGTCGCAGTCCGTCACCTGCAGGATGCCGCAGGCCGCCACCACCGCCCTCGGGACGTGGCCTGTCTCGAAGACCCGCCGCGCGAAGCCCTCCGGGCGCTCGTAGCAGCTCGCGGCCGCCAGCGCCGTGACCAGGTTGCCCCCCGCCGACTCCCCCGCCAGCACCAGCCGATCCAGATCGCCGCCGTAGCGCCCCGCGTTCTTCACCACCCACTCGAAGGCCGAGCAGGCGTCCTCGATGGCCGAGGGGAAGGGCCATGCCGGCGCCAGCCGGTAGTTGATGTTGAAGACGAGGTAGCCCGCGTGCTGGTAGCGCAGCGCCATCGACCAGTGCGTCTCCTTCGACAAGATCTTGAACCCGCCGCCGTGCACGTAGAGCGCGATCGGAAAGGGCCCTGCGCCGCTGGGCACGTAGACGTCCAGCAGATGCTCGCCCATCCCGGTGCGCAAGTAGGGGACATTCTTGATGATCTGGACGCCTCGCAGCGCCCTGCGCGCTCTGGGGTGGGCCTTGCCGAGGGTCGAGGCCCCCTGAAAGAGCCCGTTCATCATCATCGTGCCCGAGCGGCGTCGAATGCGGACGTGGATGGGGTCGGCGCTCATCATCCCTCTGTGTGTCTCGCCCCGCCGCCTTCGTGGCCGACGGAGCGTGGGGTCCTCGATCTCAAGGCAGCTTCGGCGCCCTTCGAGGCCGAGCGTAGCCGGTCATCTGCTCGCGCACCCAGCCTTCGGCCTCGGCGGCGGCGGCGGCCTCGACCAGCGCGCGGCCCTCGTCGCCCGAGAAGGCGCAGAGCGCGGCGGCGGCCGTCAGGCGGATCTGGGGATCGGGGTCTGACTTGAGCAGCGCCCCGACGACCTCGGCGGCGTCCTGCGGCCACGCGCGGGCGAAGCCGTTGATGGCCGCGTGGCGCATCTTCTCGGCGCCCTCGTCGCCCAACACCGCCTGGTAGGCCGCGCGCACCCGGGCGTCGGGCACCAGCGAGAGGGCCTCGTAGGCCCTTGAGCGGATGGCCGGGGTGATGTCCTCGCGGCCGCTCAAGAAGAGCAGCGCCGCGACGGGATCGGAGGAGGCCTGGCGGAGCTGGGCTGCGTCCGGCATGCTGTCAAAGGCCATCAAGAGCTGCCACGTCCCGAAGAGCTCGGGCAGCGGGACGCCCGCCCCGCACTCGCCCGCGCGCAGGGGCAGCGCCTCCTTCTCGACCGGCGCGAGGCCGGTCGAGGTCTCCTGGGGCACTCTGGCCGGCTTGTCCGCGCCGCAGGCGGCGAAGAGGAGCGAGAGCAGGACGAAGGGCAGGGCGGCGTGGCGAGTCAAGGTCATGTGAGGCGTCCTCCGTCGTCGACCATCGACACGGCGCACTATAGCGCCCCGCAAGGCCGCCGTCATCCCAGGGGCGAAGGCGAGCGATCCTCGCGCAATCACCCCGGGTTCCACGATCATCCCACGCGCGACGAACGCCCCACGCTCCTCGCACCGCCCCCCAAGGGGGGACGGGCTCGTCGGGTGGGGCTTGGATGCCCGGGCGGGCTGCGCCCGTTGGGCGCAGGCCGGCGGGCGGACCACAGAGGATCGAAGGGGAGGACCAGCGCGTCGAAGTGGGCCTGTAGATTGAGGTTTTTACTCACCAGGGTGTCGACCTGGGCCGTGCGCTGGCCTGCGACCGACAGGGCGCAGCCCACCCTGAAATTCAAGCCCCACCCGACGAGCCCGTCCCCCGAAGGGGGGCGGTGCGAGGAGCGTGGGGCGATCGTCGAGCGTGAGTGCGGCAGAGTGGCAGGCAGGGTTGCCATGTGTGGGGTCTGGGGACCCCGGCGTCCCGGCGCTGGCGGCGTGCTGGAGGCCGCCGTGGGGAGTGGGGTTGACGAGGGCGTGGGGGTTGAGTTGGCGGCACGGATCGTGCTTTTGTCGGGCTGGGACGGACGTTTTACTGACCGAGGCGAGCGCGATGACAGGTTTCAAGGGCAGGTTGTTCTGGGTGTCGGCGGCGATGTCGCTGACCTGGGCGGGGTGTGCGGACGTCGAGCCCCCGGCGGCGATCGACGGGTCGCCGTCGATCCAGCGGGTGACGCGCGACAAGATCATGATCGGGGAGGTGTTTTCGGTCGAGGGGGTGAACTTCCTGGGCGAGTCCGAGGGGCGCAACTTCCTGCGCTTCGAGGGGCAGTTCTCTGGCCGGGGTGGCTTCTCCGATCGCGTCGAGGTCGAGGTGCCGGCCTTCGTGGTCGAGGATGAGGAGGGCCGCCAGACCTTGCAGTGGGTGCGCTTCGGGCCTTTCCAGAACCCCTTCAGCGACAAGGGCGAGTCGGGGCGCTTCGAGGGGAAGCTGGTGCCGGTGACGGAGAGCGCCGAGGGGCTGCGGGTGTTCGGAGCGCCGGTGTCGGCGAGCTTCGACGTGCTGCCCTCGATCGAGTTCCTGGAGCTCCAGCCTGAAGGGGCCGACTGCGGGATGCCGGCGCTCAGCGGCGTCCCGGGCCTGCCCTACCGGATCAAGGTGCGGGCGGCGGGCTTCGTGCCGGCGGAGTTCGAGTTTCAGATCACGAGCTTGCAGGGCGCGGCGGACTTGAGGACGCCGGAGGTCTTCAGTGTCGCGGCCACCGGGCCCGAGGCGGCCATCGGGGGGGATCTGGACATCGTCTTCCAGGAGGTGCCCGCGGACGTGAAGTTCTACACGGCCGGGGTGCTGGTGCGGGCCAGGGACGCGGCCAGCGGGCGCTTCGTCGAGAGCGTGCTGCCCTTCGAGATCCACCGCCCCATCGAGATCGAGTACACCGGCAACCTCCAGGTCGCCGAGCGCTACGCGTCGGAGCCGGCCACGGCCTGCATCCCGGGCTCGATCGGCAACAGCGCCACCTACAGCGAGACGCAGACGGAGATGCGGCAGCGGACCATCTCGGTGCGGATCGGCCAGTCCTTCGTCGAGGAGCAGGGCGTCTCGAACACCCAGAGCTGGTCGGAGGGCTACCAGACCGGGGAGCTGGTGTCGTCGTCGGCGAGCCGCTCGGAGACGAACGAGCGCACCGAGGGCAGCGCGCTGAGCCGGGAGCAGGGCTACAACGAGTCCGAGTCCAACGACTTCAGCCACGGCACCACCGACGCGGAGACGTGGAACACCAGCCACACGGCGGGTGGGGAGTTGAGCGTGTCGGTCGGGGCCGAGGCCGGCGCCAGCATCCCGCTCGTGGCCGAGGGCAAGGTCTCCTCCTCGGTCACAGGGACCGGGCGCTACAGCCACCAGTGGGGCCGGGGCGGCGCGGCGACGACCAGCAGCCAGTGGGGCAGCACGACGAGCCGGGGCAGCTCCCGTTCGATGGGCGAGAGCTTCACCTTGAGCAACTCGACCTCCGACACGCGCTCCTTCACCGACTCGGTCTCGCGCTCCAACAGCCGCACCTACAACTTCGGGGGGTCGTCGGTGGCCTCCGAGCGCATCAGCCAGGGCACCAGCGAGGACGAGGAGAACACCTGGAGCGAGTCGTCCTCGTCGACGACGCTGACGAGCTACTCGGGCTTCATCCCGGTGGGGCGCTTCGGGGTCTTCTACCGCCAGACCATCCGGATGGTCCGCGTCGCCCAGATCGTCTCGTACAACGCCTGCG
>SYOX01000125.1 GCA_005804885.1 Pseudomonadota bacterium | reverse complement strand
GGCGTCGTGATCAACGGCGGCGACAACGTCACTTTGACGGGCACGAACCTGAGCGGCTCGGGGTGCTCCAATGTGGGCTCGGCGCTGTCGCTGACGAACACGACGAACTTCAAGGGCTCGGGCAACAACCTGACGACCGCCGTTGCCGTCCGGCTGACCACGATGCCCAACCTGCGCGTCGGCCGCACGGCCGCGACAGACAACCCCGCGCACCACCTCCAGATCGAGGATGCCGCCAACCTCGGCGCCGCGGGCCCCGGCGACCTGATCATTACCAGCAGCAACGGGCTCGTCATCGACGGCCTGGACGCCTCCAGGGACGCCGCCTGCGCCTTCTCCGGCTCTGGAAACGGCCTCCAGCTCATCTCTTCGAGCAATGTCATCGTCCGAAACTCGAGCTTCGCCAACCGCGGCAACGGCGTCGCGATCAACGGCGGCGACAACGTCATCTTGACGGCCACAAGCCTCAACGGCTCGGGGTGCTCCAACGTGGGCTCGTCCTTGAGCGTGACCAACACGACCCAGTTCCAGGGCTCGGCCCTGACGTGGACCGGGGCGCGCACGACGCGGCTGACGGGGCTGACCAACTTCACGATCATCGACGCGGTGCCTCAGAACAACACCCACCACCTGATCATCGACGCCAACAGCGGCTTCGGCGCGGCGCTCGACGGGCTGCTCCTGGCCAACATGACCGGCACGAGCATCCGCAACGTCAATTTGTCCTTCGGAGGCGTCAGCCGCACCGGCAACGGCCTGGGCATGAGCAACCCGATCGGGGCCATCATCACGGGGGTGCTGGTCCAGAAGCGCGGCATCGGGATCTCGATCGCTGGCGGCAGCAACGTGGCCATCAACTGCACGACGATCCAGGACACGACCGTCGGGGTCAGCGTCAACAGCACCACGGGCTCATCGCTGGCCAACGTGCGCTTCGCCAGCAACACCACGGCCTTGAGCTCCAACGTGGCCATCGACGCGCAGAACACCTTCTGGGGCGCGACCAACGGCCCGAGCAACCTCGGCGGCAACGGCAACTCCTTCAACGGGGCTGGCCCCATCGACGCCGACCCCTTCCTCGCCTTCCCGCCCCCGTGCGCCCCGCTCTTCGTCGACGGCGACAACGACACCATCGACACCGCCTTTGACAACTGCCCCGTAGACGCCAACGCCAACCAGGCCAACATCGACGGCGACGTGCGCGGCGACGTCTGCGACAACTGCCCCGAGACGGCCAACAACAACCAGGCCGACGCCGATCAGGACGGCGTCGGTGACGCCTGCGAGATGACCTTGACGGCCCGCAATCCAGCTCGCAACGCCCTCGATGTCGCCCTGGACGGGATCGTCCGGCTGACCTTCAGCGAGCCCATTGCCATCGGGACCGTCCAGGCCGGCATCCGCCTGCGCAGCGAGAAGGTCGGCGACCTCGCCTTCACCGCCGATATCGGCGAGCAGGTCCTGTTCTTGACGCCCACAAGCGCCTTCCTGCCAGGGGACACGATCACCGTGTCGGTGTTGACGGCGCTGCGAAGCGTCTCCAACCGGCGGCTGGACGCCCCCGAGCACCACGCCTTCGTCGCCGAGGCGCCCGAGGGTTTTGCCAACTTCGCCGACTCGGGCCAGCGCCTCGGCAATGTCTTCACGCTGGAGCCGACGCTGGGCGACCTGGATGGCGACGGCGACCTCGACATGTTCGAGATCAACACCGAAGGCACGCCCCCCCGCGTGCTCTTCAACGACGGCCAGGGGGCGATGGTCGACGGGGGGCAGGTCATCAACATCAACAACCCCCACGTCGCCCTCCTGGGTGACGTCGACGCCGATGGTGATCTCGACGCCTTCATCGTCCTCAAGAGGGCTGCCGACAAGCTCCTGCTCAACAACGGCTCGGGCGTCTTCACCGACTCCGGTCAGGTCTTCAACAACCGCGACGGCATCGGAGGGGCGCTGAGCGATCTGGACGGCGACGGGGATCTGGACATCTTCGTCACCAACCTGGATGCGCCCAACGAGGTCTTCTTCAACAACGGCGTCGGTGTCTTCACCGACTCGGGCCAGCGCCTCGGAGACCAGGGCCACAGCTCGATCGCGCTGGGCGATCTGGACGGCGACGGGGATCTGGATGCCTTTGTCAGCAAGAGGACTCCAGAGGGGGAGGGCGAGGCGGCCGACAGGGTTTTCCTCAACAACGGCGCGGGGATCTTCACCGACTCGGGCCAGCGCATCCGCAGCGACAACACCCACGCCGTTCTGCTCGGCGATCTGGACGGCGACGGCGACCTCGACGCCTTCCTGGGCATCCGAGATGCGGCCAACCGGGTGCTGCTCAACAACGGCGCGGGCGTCTTCAGCGACTCCGGTCAAGCCCTGGGCAACAGCCCGACCAGCCGCCTCGCCATCGGGGACGTCGACAGCGACGGGGACCTCGACGTCTTCGCGGCCAACAACGCCGATCCCAGCACGCTCTTCCTCAACAACGGCGCGGGGATCTTCACCGACTCGGGCGTCGTCTTCAACATCAACGGCCACGGCGCCGCGATGGGCGATCTGAACGGCGACGGCACTTTGGACCTCGTCGTGACCAACGAGGGCCCGAACGAGGTCTGGTTCAACCAGGCGCTCCCGCTTGAGATCGTGGCCCTCGATCCCGACCGCAATGCCGTGGACGTGGCGCCGAACACCACCATGAAGGTGACCTTCGCCGCCGCCCTGGACCCGGAATCCATCAACGGGGGCAGCGTCGCGGTGGCCGGCTCGCTGTCGGGGCGGCTCGCGGTGGACCTCAGCGTCAACGGCGCCGAACTGAATATTACATTGAGCAACGCGGACTTGCAGGCCGGAGAGCGCGTCTCGGTGGTGTTGAAGCCTGGGATCAGGGCCCTCAACCGGGCCGAGCTGTTCGTCGGGCACCAGTGGCAGTTCATCACCCAGACCCCAGACAGCCTCGACGTGCTCTTTGACACCGGCCAGCGCCACGGCGTGCAACTCAGCTTCGACGTGGACCTGGGCGACTTTGATCAGGATGGCGATCTGGACGCCCTGGTGGCGCGCCTCGCCAACAACGTCGGCAACCGGCTCTTCGTCAACGACGGGGAGGGCAACCTGCAGGACGCTGGCCTGAACATCGGCACGACGACGGCCTTGACCCAGCGGCTGGCTGTCGGGGATCTGGACGGGGACGGGGATCTGGACGTCTTCACGGCCAACGACGGCAGCCCCGACGAGGTCTGGTTCGCGATCGACGGTGAGATTGGCTTTGAGTTTGTGGACTCGGGCCAGCGGCTCGGCGGCGGGCTCAGGAGCGTGGACGTGCAGCTTGGGGACATGGACGGCGACGGGGATCTGGACGCGGTGGTGGCCAGCCTCGACGGCACCTGCCGCCTCTTCGTCAACGACGGCAGCGGGGGCTTTGACGTCAGCCGGGATCTTGGGGTGCTGGCCTCGGGGCTGGACCTTGGGGACATCGACAGCGACGGGGATCTGGACGTCTACTTCGCCGTCGGCGGCGGTGTCGCCAACCGGATCTTCGTCAACGACGGCAGGGGTTTGTTGACCGACAGCGGCCAGGCCCTTGGCAACACGAGCAGCTCCCTGGTCAAGTTCGCCGACGCCGACGCCGACGGGGACGTGGACGCCTTCGTGGCCAACGCATCGGCCAACAACGACCTGTGGCTCAACAACGGGGCCGGCGTCTTCTCCGACAGCGGGCAGAGCCTGGGCGGCGGCTCATCCTTCGGGGTGGCGGTGGTGGACATCGAGGCCGATGGCGACATCGACGCGCTCTTCCCCGGCTTCGACGTCCCCAACCGGATCTTCACCTCCGACAACGGCGACTTCCAGGACGCGGGGCCGGCGGTCGGCGGCCTGCCGAGCAACAACGGGGCCTTCGGGGATCTCAACAGCGACGGCAAGATGGATCTGGTGCTCACGCGCGAGAGCCTGACGGTGCACCTGGGCAATACCAACCCCACCCTTGAGGTCAACGGCGGCCTGACGGTCAACGAGGGCGCCTCGGCGACGATCGACGCCGGCCGCCTTCGGGTTCAGGACGACGCCCAGGAGAGCGGCGCGCTGGTCTTCACGCTGGCGACGGCGCCGACCAACGGGATCTTGCGCAACAACGGCGCGACGATAGCGCAGGGCGGGACCTTCACGCAGGCCAACATCGCCGCCAACCTCATCACCTACCTGCACAACGGCTCGGAGACGACCTCGGACCTCTTCCGCTTCACGGTCTCCGATGGCGTCGGCGGCTCCATCGGCAACACCGCCTTCAACATCGCGGTCACGCCCGTCAACGACGCGCCCGTATTGGCGACCAACGCGGGCTTGACGGTGGCCGAGGGGGCTTCGGGCACCATCGGGGCTGCGCGCCTTCAGGTGACTGACGCGGACAACACGGCGGCGCAGATCGTCTTCACGCTGGCGACGGTGCCGACCAACGGGATCTTGCGCAACAACGGCGCGACGATAGCGCAGGGCGGGACCTTCACGCAGGCCAACGTCGCCGCCAACCTCATCACCTACCTGCACAACGGCTCGGAGACGACCTCGGACCTCTTCCGCTTCACGGTCTCCGATGGCGTCGGCGGCTCCATCGGCAACACCGCCTTCAACATCACGGTCACGCCCGTCAACGACGTGCCGGTGATCGTGGCGTTGACCGGGGACGCGACCGGAAACGAGGGCGACTCGCTCGACTTCGACGCCGTGGTCAGCGACGAGGACGGCGACGCGCTGACCTTGACGTGGACCTTCAGCGACGACAACTCCGTGCAGACCGGCGTCGGCCTGACCAGCGTCTCTCAAGTCTACGACGACAACGGCAACTTCACCGTCACCCTGAGCGTGAGCGACGGCCAGGTGTCGGTCGAGCGGGTCTTCAACGTCACGATCGCCAACCTGGCGCCCCAGAACGTCTCGGCGGGCAACGACGCCTCCATCAACGAAGGCGACACCTTGAGCCTGTCGGGCTCGGGCGACGATCCGGGCAACGACACGCTGACCTTCTGCTGGGACTTCGGCGACGGCTCGGCGGAGCAGTGTGGGGTCAACCTGACGGACCTCGATCACAGGTTCGAGGACAACGGCCAGTTCACCGTGCGGTTGAGGGTCTCGGACGAGGACGGCGGGCAGACGAGCGACACGCTGACGGTCACCGTGGCCAATGTCTCCCCGACGGCCGACGCGGGCCAGAACCTCACGGCGCGCGAAGGCGAGCTGATCACCTTCGACGGCACCCTCACCGATCCCTCGCCGATCGACGAGGCGGCCCTGCAGTTCGAGTGGAACTTCGGAGACGGCAGCCGCAACTCCCAGGACGTCGATCCGCAGCACGCCTTCGCCAACGAGGGGGTCTTCGAGGTGGAGCTTTCGGTGCTGGACAAGGACGGCGGCTTTGGCACCGACTCGATCCAGGTGACGGTCACCAACGTGGCGCCGACCGTGGACATCGGCCAGGCCGTCACGGTGGCCGAGGGTCAGGCGCACACCTTCGTCGCGACGGTCGTCGATCCGGGCGTCGATGACAGGTTGGAGTACACCTGGCAGCTGGGCGACGGGACGCGGCGGACGGGTCGGGATTTGACAGAGGTGACGCACACTTACACGCGGCCGGGGCAGCTCACCCTGCGGCTGTCGGTCAACGACGGCACGACGACGACGACGGCGACGATCAACGTGACGGTCACCAACGTCCAGCCTGTCGTCCAGACCCTGGTCTTCCCGCAGGTCGGCGACGAGGGCCAGCAGCTCGCCTTCCGGGCCGTGGCCACCGAGCCGGGCCGGGATGACCCGAACGGGCTGACCTACACCTGGGACTTTGGGGACAACACGATCCTGGCCAACACCGGCCCCGTCGAGGTCTTTCACACCTACCGCGACGAGGGCGTCTTCACCGCGCGGGTGACGATCGCCGACGGCGAGGGCGCCGCGCTGGTGGTCCAGCGGTCGGTGACGATCTCGAACTTGGCGCCAGTGGTCGATGCGGGCGAGGACGTGATCGTGGAGGAGGGCGAGCCCTTCACTTTCGAAGGGTCGGCGGTCGATCCAGGCGCGGGCGACGTGCTGACCTATTGCTGGGACTTCGGCGACGGGTCCGAGGAGCAATGCGGAGTGGGCCTCAACGATCTGGAGCACACCTTCGTGGACAACGGCGACTTCACCGCGACGCTGACCGCGACGGACGACAGCGGGGCCTTCGGGGTCGACACGGTCGAGGTGGAGGTGCTCAACGTGGCGCCGACCGTGGCGCTGGGCGGCGACAGGACCGTGGCCCAGGGCGTGGCGCTGACCTTCGTCTCCTCGGTGACCGATCCGGGGCAGAGCGAGGCCAACGACGAGGAGCTTCAGTACGCCTGGTCGGTGACCTGCGACCGCAATCGCTTCCCCGGCTGTGACCAGGCCTTTGAATTTACAGGGGATTTCGAGGGTGAGGATCTGGAGGAGGTGGTGTTGACCTTCAACCGGAGCCGCGATCTGGCCGGCCTGTACACCTTGACCCTGAGGGTCGAGGACAAGGACGGCGGGGTCGGGACGGACGCCATCGAGATCAACGTCGACAACGAGGCGCCGATCGTCACGCTGGCGCTGGCCGAGAACGTCATCGACGAGGGCACGGCGGCCCAGGTCTCGGTCACGGCCCAGGACCCCGGCGGCGACGATCTGGTGGTCGATCTGGACTTTGGCGACGGGCAGGTTGAGGCAGGGATCGCCCACGCGGCGCCCTACCCGACGATCTCGCGCAGCCACGTCTTCGCCAACGACGGTCAGTTCGTCGTCTCGGTCGTGGCTACCGACGCCGATGACGCGCAAGGCTCGGCCTCGGCGGCGCTGCGGGTGCGCAACCTGCCGCCGGTGGTGTCGATGGAGGACTTCCAGGGCCAGGAGGGCGTCGAGCTTGCCTTGAGCGCGACGGCCTCGGACGTGCAGGCTGACACGCTGCGCTTCACCTGGAGCTTCGGCGACGGGACGACGGCCGTGACGGCCGAGCCGACCGTCCGGCACACCTACGGCCGCAACGGCAGCTTCGTGTTGCGGCTGTCGGTCTTCGACGGCACCGACACGACGACCGTGACCAGCACCGTCACCATCGACAACGAGGCCCCCGTGGTGTCGCTCGACGACGTGGAGGGCTTTGAGGGGGTGGCCGTGGCTCTGACGGCGCAGGCCGTGGACATCGGCGGCGACGCGCTCTCGTTCAGCTGGGACTTCGGCGACGGCTCCGAGCCGGTCGTCACCCAGGAGCCCTCCGTCTCGCACGTCTTCCCCGACAACGGCGTCTTTATCGTCACCCTCCAGGTGCGCGACGGCGTGGCGCTGACCGAGGTGGTGGCTACGGCCACGATCGCCAACGTCGCCCCGACGGTCGAGGACATCGACGACGTGGTCCAGCCCGAGGGCCAGACCTTGACCGTGTTCGCCGAGGCCCTGGACGTGGAGGCCGACACGCTGACCTTCTGCTGGGACTTCGGCGACGGCTCGGAGGAGCAGTGCGGGGTGGACTTGAGCCAGGTCGACCACGATTACGACGACGACGCGACCCGGACGGTGACCGTGAGTGTCTCGGACGAGGACGGCGGGCAGACCTTGGTGGAGTTCGAGGTTCGGTTCACCAACGTGGCGCCGGGGGTCGACGCTGGCGACAACATCGTCGGCCAGCTTGAGGGCACGGCGGTGGCCTTTGACGCGCAGGGCTCCGACGCCGGGAGCGACGCGCTGACCTTCTGCTGGACCTTCGGCGACGGCTCGGAGGAGCTGTGCGGGGAGGGCTTGAGCGCCCCTGAGCACGTCTACAACGAGCAGGGCGTCTACCTCGTCCGCCTCGTCGCCATCGACGACGAGGGGGCGCGCTCGAACAGGGACTCCTTGCGGGTCACGGTCCTGAACGTGGCGCCCGTGGTGGTGCTGGGTCAGGTGCCGGGGCAGGTCGATGAGGGCGAGCCCTTCACGGTGACGGCGACGGCGACGGACCCCGGCTTTGATCGGGTCACCTTCTGCTGGCGCACGCGCCAGGGCGGCCCGGAGATCTGCCGCGAGCCGGTTCAGGACATCACCGGCGACACCTACGAGGACACCTTCGAGGTCGTCTACGACGACAACGGCACCTTCGAGTTGTCCGTGCGGGCCGTGGACGACGACTTCGGGCAGGGCCGGGACTCGGCCACGATCGAGGTGCTCAACGTCGCCCCCTCGATCGTCTGCGAGCCGCCGCTGTTGGCCTTCACCGGCCAGGAGTATGTCTTCGACGTCGAGGTCATCGAGCCCGGCGCGGACGACGTGCTGACCTTCGAATTGGTGGAGGGTCACCCGGGGGCCCAGATCGACAGTCAGGGTCGTGTGAGCTTCGTGCCCGAGGAGTTCTCAGGCACCTTCGACTTTGAGCTGGCCGTCAGCGACGACGACGGCGGCCAGGACACCTGCACCTGGCAGGTCGAGGTGGGCTTCGTGGATGAGGACGACGACGGTGCTCCGGACTCCTGCGAGCTGGGCTCCTTCTGTCTGGACGCGGGCAACCCGAACGACGGCGGTCAGGACTTTGACGGCGACGGGATCCTTTCGGCCCAGGAGTGCCTGATCGGCAACGATCCTTGTGTCAGCAATGCGCCTGCGCCTGCGCCCTCGGTCCACCTGCCGGTCGACGGCGACATCGTGCGTGAGGCCGAGGTCTCGCTGGTGGTCAACAACAGCGCCGACCCGGACGGCGACCCGCTGCAGTACATCTTCGAGCTCTACCGGGGCGCGGAGCTTGTCGATCTAGTTGAGCTCATCACCGCCGACGAGACCCCCGATCGCACCGCGGGCCTTGTGACGGAGGAACTGGAGGAGAACGGCTTCTACTGCTGGCGGGCCTTCGCCACGGACGGCCCGGGCCGCTCGGGCTTCTCGTCGGTGGCCTGCTTCGTCTTCTCGCTGGTCAACGATCCGCCCAGCGCCCCGGTGGCCATCGAGCCCGTGGGCCTGACGCGGACGCGGCGGCCGGAGTTCATCTGGGCCAACTCGGTCGAGCCTGAGCGCCAGGGCCTCAGCTATCGCCTGGAGGTGCTCAACGAGGCCGACGAGATCGTCTTCGAGGCCGACGACATCGAGCAGGGCGAGGGTGAGCGGACGAGCTTCGAGGACATCACGGTGGGGCTCTTGTCCGACAACACGACCTACCGCTGGCGGGTCGAGGCGACGGACGAGGAGGGCGCTTCGAGCAGCTCCGAGACGCTGGAGTTCTTCGTCAACCTTCAGGATCAGCGCCCCGGCCCGGTGGCCTTCATCGAGCCCGAAGATGGCGCGCTTATTGAGGATCTGACTCAGGTTCAGATCGCCACGACCGAGGCGGACGACCCCGACGGCGATCCGCTGGTCTACGACTTCCGGGTTGGCCGCGACGAGTCGATGGTCGATGTGCTGGTGACCTTCGAGGGCCTGGAGGCCCAGGAGGGCGTCGTCGCCTTCGAGGCCGATCTGAGCGGCGTGGGCCTGGAGGAGAACGACCGCTTCGTCATCGAGGCGCGCGCTCGGGACGATCGGGGCCCTGGCCCTGCGGTCTTCGTCGCGCTGCTCTTCAGCGCCGTCAACGAGGGCCCCGGTGCGCCCACCTTGCAGAGCCCGGTGGACGTCACGGTGTCCACCAGCACCCCCGAGCTGGTCTGGCGCAACGTCACCGATCCCGAGGGCGACGCGATCACCTTCACCGTCCAGATGGCGCGGGACGAGGCGATGACCGATCTGATCTTCGAGGCCTCCGAGATCGCGGCCGGGGAGGGCGACGAGACGGTCTTCGAGGGTGTCGAGGCGCTCAGCGACGACACGCCGATCTTCTGGCAGGTCTTCGGCACCGACGCGCTCGGCGCGGACGGGGCCTCCAGCGAGGTGGCCCGCTTCGTGGTCAACATCAAGGACGACCGCCCTTCGGCGCCGGTCTTGATCTCCCCGATCAACGAGGAGGCGCTTGAGAGCGGCGTGGGCGTGGTCTTCGTCTGGGAGAAGGGGGTCGACCCCGAGGGCGACGCGATCAGCTACGAGTTGAGCGTCTTTGACGCCAACGGCGCCCAGGTCGGCGAGGACGTCGAGTTCGCCGAGGAGCCCGAGGGCCCCACCAGCAGCGGGGTGTTCCCGGGCGAGCTGGGTCCGGGGACCTACTCCTGGCGCGTGCGCTCCAAGGCCGGCGGTCAGGCCAGCGAGTTCTCCGACTCGGCCTTCTTCGTCGTCAAGGATCCCCCCGTCGTCGAGCCCGAGCCCGAGGATTGCGAGGACTTCGAGCGCCTCGGCCTGGACCTCCCCGACGAGTGCATCGTCGTCGACGTCACGCCCCCCAAGGGCGGCTGCGACTGCCAGCAGCTCCCCTCCGCCCCCACGTCGCCGGCCCCTCTGGCCCTGACCCTGCTCGCCCTCATCGGGGTCGCCGTCGTCAGGCGGCGCCGGCCTGAGGCCTCCTTGCCGCGATCGTGACGATCGCGGCAAGGCAGCGCCGCCCCGAGGTCTGACGCCGCCTCGCTGCGATTGTGGCAAGGCGCATCCCCGAGGTCCGAGGCCGCCTCGTCGCGATAGTGGCAAGGCGCCGCCCCGAGGTCCGACGCCGCCTCGCTGAGATCGT
The DNA here is from genome assembly GCA_005804885.1 of Pseudomonadota bacterium. Taxonomy (GTDB): domain Bacteria; phylum Myxococcota_A; class Bradymonadia; order Bradymonadales; genus SYOX01. Next base: position 8,030 of record SYOX01000125.1, on the reverse strand, counting down.
CTCGATCGCGGCGGGCTCAGGCCAAGGTCTGACGCCGCCTCGCTGGGATCGTCGCGATCGCGGCGGGCTCAGGACCAGCGGTAGGACTCCATGGTCTGGACCTCATCGAATTCCTGCATGAAGCCCGTGGCGCGGCGGAAGGGGGCGTCCTCAAGGACGATGGGGTACTTGAGGTGGTTCAGGGCGCCGGGGGGCAGGCTGGGGAAGCCGAAGTGGCCCAGGGCCATGCGGCAGATCGCGGGGGGCATGGCGACGGCCTGCCGCCCGGTGACGTGGCTGAGGATGGACAGGGGGATCGGCAGCGGGCCGGCGACGTTGTAGACGCCGTTGAGGCGGTGCTCCAGGGTGGCGACGATGGCGCGGGCGGCGTCTCGCTCGTGCATGAAGTGGAAGAGGGGATCGAAGCCGAGGAGCATCGGGACGCGGGGGCCCTTGAGGAAGAGGGCCAGGGTGCCCAGGCGCGAGGGTCCGAGCGGGTAGACGAGGCGCAGGACGGCGGTCTTGAGCGAGGGCCAGCGCCACATGGCGGAGGCGGCGTAGAGGTCGGCGGCGACGAGGTCGGCCAGCTCCGGGAAGGTCGAGCCCGCGATGGGGGGCGACTCCTCCGTGTGGTAGAGGGGGGCGTCGACGGCGGCGCCATAGACGGTGTGGCGGCCGACGAAGATGGCGTGCTCGACGCCGTAGTCGTGGCAGTTGTCGAAGACGCGCCGGGTGCCGTGCAGGTTGATGCGGTAGCGCTCTTCGAAGCGGGCGGTGAAGTGGGTGGCGGTGGCCAGGTGGATGACGACCTCGGGGCGCCGCGTGCGGAAGACGTCCTCGGCGGGGCGCTTGCGGATGTCGGCCGTGACGACCTCGATGGAGCGGGGCGCGTCGGGCCAGGGCCGCCGGTCGATGCCGAAGACCTCGTGGCCCTGGTCGAGCAGCAGCCGGGCGACGAGGCGGCCGAGGACGCCAGAGATGCCGGTGATGAGAACCTTCATGGCGCAATCCTATATTTTCGTTGTTATTTCAATGTGTTGTGGTTCATTCATCTCGCGCGCGTAAGCCCATTGAAGCGAGAAAGGGATCCATCACATCTCCAGAGGCCGTGGACCGGTCGCCTCATGGCGGCGAGGGTGTGGTGGGTGAGGGGGTCGGGTTGGGCGCCGTGGCTTTCTTCGTGATGGGCCTTGAGAGCTTGATCCAGGCGGCCTTGGCCTGGACGACCGACTTTCTGAGCCTGGGGTTGGTCTGGGCGTCGAAGATGAATTTCTGGGCGTGGCCGAAGTTGAAGGCCCCGAAGAGCGGGAAGTCCTCTCGCCCGGCGTCGTAGGTCACCGCCGCGTCTTGAGACTGGAACTCGCCGTTGGTGTGGAGCATGAGGTTGCCGCTGACCACGAGGTCCAGGATGCGCCCGATGGGGTCAATGCCCCTCAAGAAGCTCGCCACGGGCCCATTGCACCAGTGTTCGTGGCGCGCGCGCGTCGTGGAGGGGTAGGCGTTCGAGGCGATGAGCAGATCGGCGTGGAGCATCAGCACGTCGACTGGCACGTTGTTGGTCACGCACCCGTCCACGAGCCGATTGGAGCCCAGGATCGTGGGTGTGAAGACCCCCGGCGCCGAACCGGCCGCGCGCACCGCGAGCCCCATCGGTCCCGTGATCCAGGTGTGGAAGCGCCCGGAGGTGAGGTTGGTGCACACCGGCAGGAAGTCCACCTTGAGCCACTCCAGCCGCCGGTGTCCGAGATCGCAGTTGATCAGCGCCTGGATCGCGTAGGACGAGAAGATCGACAGGAAAACCACCAGATCGATGCAGCCGCTCTCGCCGCGTTCGACGATCTTCGCCATCCCCGCCTCGCCTTCGGCGCAGAAGTAGGCCCCGATCAGCGCCCCTGAGCTGGAGCCGCTGATCACGTCGATGGGCACCGGGGCCGGCCGGGCGAGCAGATCGCGGATGAGCGCCACGTGGGCGTAGCCCCAGGCCCCGCTGCCGCCGAGCGCCAGACCCACCCGGCGCTGGGTGACCGAGCGCGCCCAGCGCGACAAGGCCGTCAGGGTCGCCGGGTTGAGGCTCGCAAGCGGCGTCGAAGGGGTCCAGCCCTCGGTGATGGCCTTCGGGTCGATGTGCAGACGCAGCCTGTGGCCGAGCCCGCTCAGATCGGTGCCTTCGATGGGGTAGAGCAGGTCATGTCGGCTCTTGTAGTAATCCCATCTGGCCCCGATCTTCTCTTCGAAGGTGTCTGGCTCCGGGATGAAGATCACCTGATGTTCGATGCCGCCCATGTCGATGGGCACCATCTCTCCCTTGGTGCCCGTGTACTCTCTGAGGTGGATGTTCGAGTGGGGCACCTCGCCCATGGGTTCCTCGATCCCTGACTCTCCGGGCAGGAAGATGTAGTCGTACTCGGGCCTGAGCTTGACGACGACGTCCAGGAGCTGCGCCCTGGGGACGGAGTATCGCACCACGCCGCCGTAGACCTCGTCGTGCTTGCGGAAGGTGTCTCCGAGCTGGAGCCGCGCGACGGTGTCGCCGAAGTCGGCCACCTGGGTCTTGGCCAGCATGTCGGCCAGGGCTTCGAGGTCGAAGCCAGCGCCGGGCAGCTGTCGCAGCGCAAAGACCTCCGCCAGCGCCATCCCTTCGAGCGCCGCCTCGATCTCGGACACCTCAAGCCCGAACTCGTCGTTGGACAGCGGGGTGTCTTGGAGCGACTTCATCGCGCCGCGCCAGAAGGCCCGGGTCAGGCCGATGCGCTCCCGAAGGTGCCGCGCCGAGAGTTCGAAGACGATCGCCTCTTCGACCACGGTCGCCGTGCCTGGCGAGGTGCTCCCCATCAAGGCCCCGAACTCGCCGAGCACGTCCTGAGCCTGGACGTAGTACCGGCTGCGGATGCTGTCATCCCTCTGCGGCGGAGCGACTGTGATCTGGACCGTCCCTTTCATGATGAGGAAGTAGTTGTCGAAAGGAGCGCCCTGGGAGACGAGCACCGTGCCCGGTTCGAAGCGCTTGATCCGGGCGCGCAGGATCAGCTCGGCGAGCGTCCTGGGGCTGACGGTGTTGAAGAGCTCCGAGCGCCGCATTGCGTTGACGAGATCCAGCAGTTCAAAGCCGCTCTGGGTGATCGAAGTCGACATGGGAAGCCCTCGGGACGTCGTGTGGCCTCAAGGCGAGGCGTTGGATCAGAGCGGGGTGCTTGAGGATCGGCGCTCAACGCGCGGCTTGCGCGCTTGATGGACCCTGCCGTGGCGGTCGTTGCGGCGTCCATTGGCGCTGGAGGTGGGGCCTGGGCGGAGGAGCGGAGATCATGGTGGCTCAGTCGTCTCCTCGGGCCTTGAGGCCGCGTTGGATGAGGGCGCGGATCGCGCTGCGGACCTGCTCGACGTAGCGCTCGATGGTGTCGTCGCTCTCGGTGCCGTCGCCTTCGAAGGTCATCGGCTCGCCGTAGTAGATCTGGCAGGGGAAGGGCCGGGGGATGGGCAGCAGGTAGGGGGTGACGGGCCAGTAGGGGACGTTGGCCAGCCGGGCCAGGAGCTTCGCGTGGTGGATGGTGGGCAGGGCCTCGACGCCGCCGACGAAGCCGAAGGGCACGATGGGGGCCTTCTTCTCCATGGCGAGGCGCATGAAGCCGGTGCCGAAGCGCACCAGCTCGTACTTCGTCTGGTAGAGCTTGCCGGTGCCGTGGGCGCCTTCGGGGAAGACCATCAGGAGGCGCTCGCTGTCGAGGAGCTGGCGGGCGTGCTCGGGCAGGCCGGTCAGCTGACCCGAGCGGCTGAAGAGGGTGGAGATGAAGGGCACGTCCTGGGCGAATTTTTCGACCATGGCGTGGACGATCCGGGGCGGCTCGTGGGCCAGGAGCATGGAGGTGGCCACCATCATGCCGTCGATGGGCAGGCCGCCGGTGTGGTTGCCGATCAGCATCGCGCGGCCCGTGTCCGGCACGCGCTCGATGTCAAAGGGCGTGACGGTGAAGTAGCCCTCATAGAGGCGCTTGAGCAGGCTGAAGCCGCCCGCGATCACTTCCCGCGAGCAGCCGAAGCGATCCAGGCCGTACCTGTTGAAGGGGATGTCGGCGCGCTCGACGCGGGCGAGCACCTCGTCGTTGACGGGCAGCCTCATTGGCCTGGATCCTCGTCCTTGCCCTCGCCCTTGAGCGGCGGCGTGAAGGTGTCGGTGAACCACTGGCTCATCACCCGGGAGTAGCGCGTGACGCCGTAGACCTTGGGGTAGAAGAGCCTCGGCTTTCCCTTGACGATCGCCTCGCGCACCAGCCGGGCCATCTCATCCGGTGTCCCGGTCGGGACATTGCGCGTGGCCCAGCTGCCGGTGAAGGACTCGCGGGCGACCGACTCCATCGGCGAGGTGACCGGGCCGGGGTAGACGGTGACGACGTTGACGCCGGTGTCCTTGAGCTCGACGCGGAGGCTCTCCGAGGCCGCCGCCAGCCCGGCCTTCGAGGCGTTGTAGTGGCACATGCCCGGCGTCGGCGTGACCGCGGCCATGCTGGCGATGTTGACGATCGTGCCGCTGCGCCGCTCGATCATCCCCGGCAACACCCGCCACGTCATCCGCAGCGGCGAGAGCAGGTTGACGGCCATGAGCAGCTCGCCCCGCTCGGGCGTAATCCCCACCGTCGGCTCCACGTACTGTATCCCGGCGTTGTTGACCAGCACGTCCGCCGGGCCCAGCGCCGCCTCGGCCTCGTCGATGACCCCGGCGCAGCGCTCCAGATCGCTCAGGTCCGCGGCGATGACGTGCGTGTCGCCCGCAAAGGCCTTGGCCTTGAAGGCCCCAGCCAGCGCCCGCAGCTCCGGCTCTCGCCGCGCCACCAGCGTCAGCGACCACCCTGCGGACGCGAAGTCTCGCGCCATCCCTTCGCCCAGGCCGCTCGACGCGCCCGTGATAATAACGTGCATCGCCTTGATCTCCCTCAGGATTTTTTAGAGCGACCCAGCAGGCGGGTCCAGAAGCCCTCGCCGCGCGCCTTGGACAGCAGCCACTCGACCTTGCTGGCGATCGCCCCGGCGCCGCGCGCGCCCACGAAGACGTCCAGCACCTCGCCGTTGTGGATGAAGGCCATCGTCGGCAGGGCGCGGACGTTGAAGGCCTGGCCCAGCGCCGGGTGGTCCTGGGTGTTGATCTTGATGAAGCGCACCGGCGCCTCGCTGAAGTCGCCCGCGACCTTGTCGAAGTGCGGCGCCATGGCCACGCAGGGCGCGCACCAGGGCGCCCAGAAGTCGATCACCGCCGTGCCGCCGTCGGGTCGCATCAGCGCCTCGACCTCGCCTTGAGTCTTGAGGTTCTCAACCGGGCTCCTGGCCTTGGACATGCACCACCTTGTCGCTCTGCGGGTTCGTCAGCGATTCACCCTCTGATAGCACGAAGCGGCCGACGGCGACAACGACACCGTCGCAGCCATGCGCCCAGGCGATGCTCGCCGCGCCTGAGCGCCTCCTTTGTGGCCTTGATCTTCTCGCTGGAAGTGGACACGCCTTGGCGAGTCTCTATCATGGTGGGTGGTTGTTCAAGACAGGTGGGCCTTGATTGGCGGGGGTGTTGGATCGCCCTCAGGAGACCGGTAAATCCGGCGAGAAGGAGCGCGATGTCGTCGTTGAGCAGGTTCTTGTGCCTTTGTATCTTCGCGATTTCGGCTTTCTGGGTGGGCTTGCCCAAGGAGGTCGAGGCCCACAGCGTCCCGCAGGTGGAGACGACGATCAGCTTGTCTTCCGAGTCGCTCCAGCTGCTCTTTGAGCGCATCGAGGACGGCGAGCCAGGGTTCCGGGCCGGCGACGAGGTCACCTACGTCATCGAGTTCATGCCGGTCCCCAACGGGGCCACGATAGGCGCGGGGGGCTACTTGACGGCCTACGTGCCTCAGGGTGCGGTGGTGACCGGGGCCTGGTTCGTGCGGCCAGACGGTCAGGGAGGCTTCGAGATCATCCCGCCGGAGCTGCCCGGCCCCATCGCGGACGGGTGGCGGCGAGGCAGCCCCAACACCTACGTGGTCGAGCCCTGGACGCTCGCCCACGACCTCAACAACCCCTGGAACGCCCGCTACGTCCAGCTCTGCGCCCAGTTTGACCGCCCCGTCGGGCAGTGCAACGGGTCGCTGGCCCAGCATTACGCCGACACTGGGATCTTCTTCTCCACGGACCCGCGCACTGGGGTGTTCTTCGGGCCAGACACGGACGGCGTGATTCGACAGGCGGTCAACGGCTTCAGGATCAATCCGACCGGCGAAGGTCAGGTCGTCAACATCCTTGGGATCTCGGAGGGGCGCCTCCACAACCTCTGGGACGCCTCGAACACCAACGCCTTTGGATCGAGGGTGGGGAGCGTCGAGGATCTGACCGAGCCGAGGTCAGACACTCCGGCTGCGGCCGACTCGGGGCGCGGGGCGACGCCCTTCCTGGCAGGCTCCGTCGTGGCGGGGCCGCAGACCGGCTACCCGCTTGATGAGCGAGGGGAGCTGGGGCCATGGCAACGGATCAGGACGACGGGCGCCCGGATCGGCGATCCCGTCGGCCCGTCGACCTCGGCGAACGGCTCGGCGGGGCAGGTCGGGTCCGCGACGGCGATCGTGGGCCGCTTCACCGACGAGGGTGTCGTGTTGAGCGACGACGCGCCGCTGCCCTCGCAGACCAACGCGGTGCGGTGGTCGGTGGGCCGCCTCGTCGTCGGTGAGCGCCGCTTCGTGCGGCTGCGCTTGCGCTTGACGGAGGATCCGCCGGAGGGAGGGCTCATCCTCAACTCCGAGGTGTTCGGCGGGGACTCGGCGGAGGCCGCCGGCAAGAATGGCCAGGACAACACCTGGAGATACGCCATCCCCGATGTCGGGCGCAGCAATACCTCGGTGCTCGTGCTCGTGGAGATCGTCGCGGTGGACGGCGAGCCCTACGCCGGGGGCCCCGTGCCTCAGGACGCGGTGGTGCGCTACCGGATCACCTACGCCAACCTGGGCAGCGGGCCGCTTCAGGACGTCCGCCTCACCAACACCTTGCCCGAGGCCGCCGATGGGCTGCAGAACCTCGTGGTGGTCGAGGGGCCCGACCTGCTGCCCGTCAACCCCGCCAACCCGGGGGGCGGGGACACCTTCAGCTTCGCGCCCATCGGCGTGCTGGAGAGCGGCGAGGGCGGCGTGATCGAGTTCGAGGTGAGGCTCGATGCGGGCGCCGACGAGCAGATCAAGAACACCACCGCGATGGACGCCGCCAACATCCCGGAGCCCGTCCTGAGCGTGTCGACGGCGCTGGCCCTCGACGAAGGCTTCATCCAGCTGACCTCCCGCGCGATCCCGAACCGAGCCCGCCCCGGCGACACCCTTGATTACAGCGTCGAGCTCTTCAACGGCGGGCGGGGCAACGTGACGGCGCTCGCGCTGCGCTTTGTCCTGCCCACGGGCGGCGTCGCGCTCGATGGCGCCACGCGCTTCGGCTTCGTGGGCGGCTCCAGCGTCGTCACGGGGCTCGCGGGCACCCCGTCCTTGAACGCGCCGCCGACGCTGGAGGCCTTCGTGGGCAGCAACCGGGAGGAGATCGTCTGGAACCTCTCTGGGCTCATCGCGCCGGGAGGGAGGGCGACGATAGCCTTCAGCGCGATCATCGGAGATGACGTCCCCGGGTCGGCAGATCCCTACTTCAGCGATCTGAGGTTGACCTTCAACAACGGCCAGAACGCCTCGGAGCTGTCCTTGAGCGGGCAGGCGCCCGTCACCGTGATCGCCGACGCCGATGGCGACGGGATCGTGGACCTTGACGACAACTGCCCGCTGACCCCCAACCCGGACCAGACCGACACGGACAACGACGGGCTGGGCGACGCGTGCGACGGCGACGACGACGACGACGGCGTGGACGATGGGGATGACGTGGCGCCCCTGAACCCGAGGGCGTGTCAGGATCTGGACGTGGACCGCTGCGATGACTGCAGCCAGGGTCTGCCGGCCGACCCCGCCGACGACGGCGCGGACCACGATCGCGACGGCCGCTGCGACCTCGGCGATGACGATGACGACGACGACGATCTGACCGACGTCGTTGAGGGCCAGGTGGGGACG
>SYOX01000124.1 GCA_005804885.1 Pseudomonadota bacterium | reverse complement strand
TGAAGACGGCCGAGTTGAGCGCCGCGAAGTAGTTGTCCTTGGAGGGGACGACCGTCCCGAGGTACTGGCGCACCAGCTCGGGGTGCTCCTTGACGGCCTCGGAGAAGGAGCAGAAGACGATCCCGAGCTCGGCCAGCTTGCCGCGGTAGGTCGTGACCACCGAGACGCTGTCGAAGACGGCGTCGACGGCCACCCCGGCGAGCATCTTCTGCTCGGTCAGCGGGATGCCGAGCTTCTTGAAGGTCGCCAGCAGCTCCGGGTCGACCTCGTCGAGGCTCTCGAGCAGCTTCTTGGGCTTCGGGGCGGAGTAGTAGCTGATGGCCTGGTAGTTGATGGGCGTGTAGGCGACCTTCTGCCAGTCCGGCTCCTCCATCTTGAGCCAGGCCCGGTAGGCCTCCAGGCGCCACTCCAGCAGCCAGCCCGGTTCGCCCTTCTTGCCCGAGATCAGGCGGATGACGTCCTCGTTGAGCCCCGGCGGTACGGTGTCCGAGTCGATGTCGGTCACGAAGCCGTACTTGTACTCCTGGCCGGAGATCTCCTCGATCGTATCGATGGTGGACGTCATGGCCGTGCTCCTCGCGCTTCTGAGCGCGCTCGCGCGAGGCGCTCTGGGCATCCCTTACTAGTGGACATGGCAGGGGCTTGTCAAGGAATCCGGACCAATGTTGTCCACTTTAGCGGGGCGCCCCGCTTTGGCCCGACGCGGCCTGTTGCGTCCGCGTTGGCTCATCCGCTTTCGGGGTCGAGTTGTCAAGGCGGACGGCGCGCCATCGACGAAAAGGTCAGGTATCCTTTGACATTTTCGGCGTCGGCCCATAGGATGCTGCGGCTTGATTTCCGGTGGAGGAGTAAAGCGGGGTGTTAGTCTGCCTCAGCCTCCTTTCATTGCCTCAAGCGCCGTCCAGCGAGGCTCAATGGGCCGAATCCCCGATAACTTGATCAGCGAGGTGATGGAGCGTGCGGACATGCTCCAGATCATCGGGGAGTATGTGCGCCTCAAAAAGGCCGGCCGGAACCACAAGGGCCTGTGCCCCTTCCACAGCGAGAAGTCACCCAGCTTCACGGTCACGCCCGAGCGGGGCTTCTTCAAGTGTTTCGGCTGCGGCGTCGGCGGCACCGTCTACACCTTCTTGATGAAGGCCGAGGGCTGGTCCTTCCCGGAGGCGGTCCGGCACGTGGCCGCCCGGGTCGGCGTCGAGGTGCCGGAGCTCAACGACGAGGACGCCGAGAGCGCCCGCGAGCGGCGAGAGTCCCGCGAGAGCTACCAGAAGACGCTCGGGATCGCCCAGCAATGGTTCGAGACCAACCTCTACGCCCCCGAGGGCGCCCACGCGCTGGACTACCTGCGCTCCAGGGGCGTGGACGAGGACGCGGCCAGGGCCTTCGGGCTGGGCTACGCGCCGGAGTCCTGGAGCGGGCTGCTTGACCACCTGCGGCGGCACCGGATCGGCACCCCCGAGGCCGAGGTCGCCGGCCTGGCCATCCAGGGGCAGCGCGGCGCCTACGACCGCTTCCGCGATCGGATCATCTTCCCCGTCGTCGACATCTGGGGCAAGGCGGTGGCCTTCGGCGGCCGCCGGCTCAACGACGACGACAAGGCCGGCGCCAAGTACATCAACTCGCCTGAGACCGAGTTCTACACCAAGGGCTCGCAGCTCTATGGGCTGGCGGCCACCAAGCGGGCCATCCGGGCCGAGGGGCAGGCGCTGCTGGTCGAGGGCAACTTCGACGTCGTGGTCCTGTACGCGCGCGGGGTCCAGAACGCGGTGGCCCCGATGGGCACGGCCCTGACCGATCGACAGGCGCGCCTGCTGTCGCGCTACACGCAGCGCGTCTTCGTGGCCTTCGACGCCGACAAGGCCGGCACGAAGGCCACCGCGCGCTCGCTGCCGATCCTGCTGGCCCACAAGTTCGACGCCCGCGTCGTGGTGCTGCCGGCCGGCGACGACCCCGACAGCCTCGTCCAGCGCGAGGGCCAGGAGGCCCTGCAGCAGGCCGTCGACCGGGCCCGCCCCATCGTCGCCCACGCCATCGACCAGATCATCGCCCCGCTGGCCGGCGCCCCCATCGAGGCGAAGGTCAGCGCCATCCGGGAGGTCGGCGCCGAGATCCTCAGCCACGTCGAGGACGCGATGACGTGGAAGCACTACGCCGAGGAGATCGCGCGGCGCATGGACCTGCCGCTGGCGGAGGCCCACCGCCTGCTGCGGCGCACCTCCCAGCAGAGCGCCGCCGGCCGCGCCGAGCGCGCCGAGCGCGACAAGGCCCCGCTCCGCGCCCTCGACCCGGCGCCTCGCGGCCAGGACGAGCCGCCGGCCTGGTTCGACGAGGGGCCGCCGCCCGAAGACGGCGCGCCCGGGCCCAGGGGCGACCTGCTCTTCGACGAGGGCCCCGCCCTGCAGGGGCCTCGCCAGCCCATCCCCCAGCTCGAAGGGCGCTGCCTGCAGATCCTGGCCGATCTGCCCGACCGGCTCGGGGAGTTCATCGCCGCCAGCTGCTGCCAGCTGATGACCGACGAGCGCCTCGTCAACCTCATCGAGCGGGTCCACGAGCGCGCCACCCAGACCGGCAAGGCCCCCGAGTACGCCCTGGTCGCCCAGCAGCTCGCCGAGGAGCTCGGCGATCAGGACTTCTTCGACCAGATCTCTGCGCTGCTGTGCGCCGAGCGGGCCTGGGACGGCGATCGCATCGAGCCGACCTACCTCGGCACGATCACCACGCTCCAGAAGCAATGGCTTCGGGAGGAGGAGAAGAAGATCCAACGGCTGCTTGTGGCCACCGACCTCAGCGCAGAGGCGGCGATGAAGATCCTCAAGCGCCAGAAGGACCTCAACAAGCTGCGCGCTGACCTCGACGTCAGGCTCCAGCGCAAGCGGCTCTAGGACAGGCTCGGGCCGCCGCGCTGACCCGCGGCTGCCGCCCGACGAGGGAAATAGACGCCCGGCATGGCCGGTTGGCTCGGCTACGGCGCCGAGCGGCGAGGGTGGGACGAGAATATTGTTGCACCCCGACCGCGCCTGGAGAGGATTTGCAGGGGGCCCGCTTCAACGGCCTCTTCTTTTGATGTAGTTGATGGATCAAGGAGCGCTTGATGTCCAACACCGCGGACAAGATCGAAATTCAAAAGCTCATCGAGCTCGGCAAGGAGAAGGGCTACCTCACCTACGAGGAGGTCAACAAGGCCCTGCCCAAGGATGTCCTCTCCAGCGAGACCATCGACGATATGATGATGCACTTCAATGAGATGGGCATCCGGATCGTCGACGCGCCCGCCGCGACCCGCAAGAAGTCCAAGGAGGCCCGCAAGCGCGACGACGACGACGACGACGACGACGGCGACGGCGACGACGACTTCGACAAGAACCCCCGGCGCAAGAGCAAGGTCGAGGACCTTGAGGCCGACTACGGCAAGACCAACGACCCCGTGCGCATGTACCTGCGCAAGATGGGCTCGGTCAGCCTGCTGACGCGCGAGGGCGAGGTGGAGATCGCCAAGCGCATCGAGGACGGCGAGCTGATGGTGCTCGACGTCGTGCTGGGCTGCAACATCGGCCTGCGCGAGATCCTCATCCTCGGCGAGCGCCTGAGGCAGAACAAGATCAAGGTCAAGGACATCCTGCGGGCGCCCGAGATGGCCGACCCCGAGGCCGAGCCCGACTACGAGGCCCGCCGCGAGGAGCTGCTCGAGACCATCGACCAGATCAAGAACCTCGACCTTGAGACCCGCACCCTCAACGAGCGGCTCATCACCACACGCGGCACCTCCCGAGCCGAGCGCCTCAAGCTCCAGGAGAAGATCAAGGCCAGCCGGCAGGCGCTGGCCGCCCACATCGTCACGATCCGCCTGACCAAGAAGGAGACCGACAAGATCGTCGCCCGGATCAAGGGCATGATCCAGCGCCTTGAGAAGTCCGACAACGACATCAAGCGCATGGAGCGGCGCGCCGGCACCACCTACGCCAACCTCAAGTCCGCCGTGCGCAAGCTCAAGCTCGACCCCGACGACGCCGCCGCCGTCTACGAGGCCCACAACCTGCGACAGATCAGCCGCGAGCGCCTCTTCGCCATCGAGCAGGAGATCCGCGCCGCCCGCCGCGTCGCGCGCCGCATCGGCTTTGACGCCAACCAGGACCTCGACTCCCTGCGCCTCCTGTACAACGCCATCAACAAGGGCGAAAAACTCAGCGAGAAGGCCAAGGCCGAGCTCGTCGAGGCCAACCTGCGCCTCGTCGTCTC
>SYOX01000123.1 GCA_005804885.1 Pseudomonadota bacterium | reverse complement strand
GGTTGCGACAGAGGTCAGGTAGAATGTGGGTCATCGAGGGTTCACTCTGTGTCTAAGGTTTGTTTAGACACAAAGAGGATCGCAGAGTGGACCCTCGCTTTCCACCCTTATCTGTTGCCGCATTCGGAACACTTATCTAGAGTCAAGGATGGGCGCCAACGCGGGGTTGGCGCAGAGATGCGGCGCGGTGGCAACATCCTCGTCGATCTATCCTCGACGGGGTCTCCTGACGAGGTCCCGACGAGTCCCCGAAAGGGTCCTTTCCTCGACGGGGTCACCGGCAGGGTCCTTTTTTCGACTGGGTCCTCTCCTTGACAGGGCCCTTTCCCCGGCGGAGTCGCATGATCGAGGCGTGCGAGACCAACGAGCGCATGAGCCAGCTTCGGGGGCTGCTCTACCAGAGCCCTTCGGACGGGGCGTGGCGGGAGCTGTGTCGGCTGCTGTACACCTGGCCGTCGGGCGAGGGGCTGGAGGTGGCCATCGAGTACTGCGGGTCGCTGCTGGAGCGCTGGCCGGACGCCCAGCGTCGCGCGCTGGGGTCCTGGTGGCGGGCGCTGGACGACGAGCGCTACGCGATGCTGTGGCCGTTGGTGCGCAGCTTCCAGATCTGGTACGGCGACCTTGGCGATGCCGGCGCGGCGCGGCTGGCCACCTGCCCCTTGATGGCGCACCTGACGCACCTGGATCTGTCGGTCAACGGGATCACGGATGAGGGGGCGATAGAGCTGTCCATGTCGCCCTTCCTGGGTCGGCTGACGCACCTGGATCTGTCGGTCAACGAGATCGGCGACGGGGCCTGCATCGAGCTGCTGGTCGCGCCGGGGTTGCCGTCGCTGGAGCACTTGAACTTGCAGAAGAACCGGATCTCGGAGTTGGGCGCGAGCTTGCTGGCCGAGTCGCCACAGCTGGCCCGGCTCGGCAGCCTGCGGATGGCGGGGAACCCGACGGGGCCTGGGGGCGCCGAGGCGCTGGAGCGCTCGGTCTACCTGGCCCCTGGCGCGCGTCAGGGGCTCTTTGAGAAGGTGTAGGGATGCGATCGTGGACCGTGTTGGCAGTCGTGGTCATGAGCCTCGTCGGGATCGAGGTCCAGGCGGCCCCTCAGGCGATCGAGGACGCGCTGGAGGAGGTGCGCGAGGCGCTGGAGGCGGGGCGTCGCGACGGCGATCGGTGCCGGGACAAGGCGCTGGGGTCGATCAAGGACGCCAGGGGTGACGTCGAGGATCTGCTGCGCGGGGGCTCGGCCAAGGACCTTGAGCGGGCGGTCGAGTCCATCGAGCGCGCCCACGCGGCGGCCTCGTCGGCGTGCGGGGTGGGGGTCGGGCGGCGCCTGAGGGCGGCGCGCCGGGCGATCCAGGAGGCGCAGAGCGGGCCGACGCGGGCGCGGGGTGAGGGGTGGGGCGGCGACGAGGGGGGCGGGCGCGCGGGCGGCGAGCGGCGAGAGCGCGCGGAGTCGAAGGCTGCGGTGGACTGCTGGGACGATCAGGATCCGGGCTGCCAGTTCATCAAAGAGGGGCAAGGCCCGATGGAGAAGGCGGCCTGGGCCGGGTTCATCGAGGGCCTGAGGGCCTCGCAGCCGAACGTGTTCACGATGGAGGAGTACCTCAAGGCGGCGTTGGGGCAGCAGCGGCTGACGGCGCGGCAGCTTGGGGTGATCGTGACGGAGTTCAGGCCCCACGTCTTCTCGATGCTCGACGCGGTCAAGATCTGCGCGCCGAGGCTGGTTGATCCGCAGAACGGGCAGTCGATCGTGCCGCTCTTCGCCCCGCACTCCTTCCAGGGTGCCGACGCGGCGAAGATCATCGCCGGCCAGCCGCCGGGCGAGCGCCGCGCGCGCTGACGCTGCGCTGCGCGGGCGGCGCTGCCCTGGCGCGGGGTGGCGCCTCAGGGGCAGGGATCGGCCTTGAACATGTCGCGGCGGACGAAGCCGCTGACGAAGATCCCCTCCAGATCCCAGAGCGAGATGCGCGCGTAGTCGCCGCTGCAGTCGAGCAGGCGGATGGGGAGCGAGGGGTGGACTTCGACCTCGCATTTCGAGCCTGAATTGGGGAAGGGGCACAGCCAGGCGGCGTTGTTGAGGCGATCGGGGGCCATGCCGATCTTCGAGGTGGCGTCGGAGGGCTCAAAGCCGGGGGTTGGCGGGGTCAGATCGCCGCTGTGGACCCAGCCGAACCACCCGATCTGCGAGGCGTGGACGGAGGCGGTGACCTCGAAGGCGACCCAGGCGTGGGTGTCGAGGTTGATCTTGCCGGCGGCGTGGGTCTGGGAGGCTCTGGGGTCGGTGTTGGGGACCCTTTGGAGGAGGGTTCCTGCGGGGATCGCGCGGCCGGGCTGGCCCTTGAAGGCGTCCTCGGGCGAGAGGCGGCCTGGATCGACGGGCTGGCTGGCGGCGATGATGGCGTCGCGGGTGGTGACGCTGAGCTGTCCGGGGGGGAAGAGGTCGTCCATGGTGGTCTGGGGGGGTTCTGGGGGGCACCCGAGCGCCGCGATCGAGAGGGTGAGGGCGAGGGCGAGGGCGGCGGCGTTCGAGGTGCGAGAGACAGCTTGGCATTTGTTCATGTCTTTTTCTCCTGAAGGGGCGGTCGCGCTGGCGTCCACCGCCCTTTCGGCGTCGTGTTCATCGGCATTCGCGCGATGAACGTGGGGGTGTGGGGTCGAGCGGATCGCGCTTGACAGAAGCTGAACATCGGTTCTATAGTGTGACGTCCTGAGGTTGTGGTATAACCCGCGTCCGAGAAGAGCAGCGAAGGTATTCGGGGATGGAGGATGCCTCTTCCCTGAGATACATCCCATCATCAAGGCATCTTTGAATCAGGAGCAAGCCCGATGTCTGAAGTCAGCGAGAGCAAAGAGCAGATTCTTGAGTCGTACGACAATCTTGTCCGTGATCGAAGGGTGCTGCAGCAGCGCGTTTCGCTCAAGGGAGACGAGGCGCAGCAGGTCAAGGATCGGGAGACGGCGCGCAAGGCCGCGTTGTACACGGTGGACAGCATCGTCAAGGGCCTTGCGGATCTGCAGCTGGACTTTGGTCGCAAGATCGAGTCGCTGGCGGTGGAGATCAAGGCTGAGTCGGACAAGGTCGGCCAGCTCAAGCGGGCGATCGAGGTCGAGACGCGCAACCTGAGCGAGCTCAAGAATGTGAAGCTGGCGGCCAACGCGACCCTGATCCGTGATCAGGAGATGGCCCAGCGGGCCAAGGAGGCGCAGGCCAGGATCGACGAGAAGCTCAAGGCCTTCGAGGAGGAGGTCTCCAAGCAGCGAGAGGCCTGGACCCGTGAGCAGGAGGAGTACGAGGCGGCGCTGGCCGAGTACGCTTCGCGCCAGGAGAAGGATCGCTCCCAGGAGAAGGAGGAGCACGAGTACGCCCGCGAGCGTCAGGCCAAGCTCGAGGCGGACGGCTACACGCAGAAGAAGCGGGATCTGGAGCGCGAGCTGGCCGACAGGCGCGCGCGCAGCGAGAAGGACTGGGCGGCGCGCGAGGCGGCGCTGTCGCTCAAGTCCGCCGAGCACGCGGAGAACCTGGTCAAGATCGAGGCCTTCCCGACCGAGCTGGAGAAGGCGGTCAACGACGCCCGCGAGGATGCGATCAAGAAGACGCTGGCGGACGCCAAGATCGACGCCGAGCTGTCGGAGAAGGAGATCGCGGCCAGCACCCAGGTCTTCGAGCTCAAGATCGAGTCTCTGGAGAAGGTCATCGCCGAGCAGACCGAGCAGATCCAGCTCCTGATGGAGCGCCTCAAGGTCGCCCTGGATCGTTCTCAGAACCTCGCGGTGAAGGCCATCGAGAAGACCAGCACGTCCAAGAACCGGTCGGAGGACTGATGGGTCCGCAGGGGGGGTCAAGGTGCGCGGGCGCGTCGACGTGCGCCGCGCACCGTGGCGCTCTCCCTGGGTCGCCTCAAGTCCTGGCAAGATATACACATTGAAGAATCGCTGAACACATCACATAGGAGGCCCAACCATGGCCGTCAGCTCCACAAGCACCAAGGCAGTGATCCTCAAGGCCTATCAGGCCGCGCTGGCCGACATCAAGCAGCGGGACGCCGAGATCCGCAAGCTCAAGTCCCAGGTCAACGACGCCACGCCCACGCCGTCGAGCCCGGCGGCCTCGCCTGGCGCGTCGGCGCCCTCCGGCGGCCCCAGGACCGTCGAGGCGGTCGTCTCCAACCTCAACACGCTGGCGGCCAGCTTCGGCGGCGCGAGCAACGCCCTGTCCGCCACTCTGACCACCGAGGCCACCCGGCTGGCCGATCTGCTCTCCAACGAGAACTCCCTGCGCGAGGAGCTCTCCAGCCTCCACGGCATCGAGGTCGGCGAGGGCTCCCTCGACGCGCTCATCAAGGCCCTTGAGGACAAGATCGCGTCCTTCGAGGAGGCGCAGAACACCAAGCGCGTCGCCTTCGAGGAGGAGCAGAACGAGAAGCGCAACGGCTGGAAGAAGGAGCGCGACGAGCGCTCGGCCCAGATCAAGGAGCGCGACGAGCAGCTGCGCAAGTCCCGCAAGCGCGAGAGCGACGAGTTCAAGTACGATCTGTCCCTGTCCCGCAAGCTGGAGGAGGAGCAGCACAACCTGGAGCAGAAGGCGCTGCAGGACGGCCTCGACGCCGAGCGCGAGGCCAGCGCCAAGGCCATCAAGGAGCGCGAGGACGGCCTGAGCGAGCGCGAGAAGGCCGCCGCCGAGGCCCGCGACAAGGTCGAGAAGCTCCCCAAGGAGCTCGAGGCCGCCGTCAAGCGCGCCCGCGAGGAAGGGGCCGCCATCGCGCGCCGTCAGTCCAAGATCAAGACCGACATGCTCGACAAGGATCACGAGGGCCGCAGGCGGGTCTACGAGCTGCGCATCTCCACCATGGAGACGACCATCTCCAAGCAAGCCAACCAGATCGAGAGCCTCACCCAGCAGCTCAACGCCGCGCTGAAGCAGGCCCAGGACCTCGCCGTCAAGGCCATCGAGGGCGCCTCGAACGCCACCAGCTTCGACGCGATGCGCGAGATCGCCATGGAGCAGGCCAAGAACCCCCAGAAGAAGTAGGCCTCCAGCGAGCCCACGGCGGCACCTCCGACGCACGTCGGAGGTGCCGCGGCGGGCCCTCGCCCTCAACGCGACCGGCCCTCACCGCCCCGAGCCTCTCGGCCGATGAGGTCCAGCGACCGACCGCACGCCCCGCGCGGGCCGACGTGAGCCCCCATGCAGGATCGAAGGGCGCTCTGGGACGAATTCCTTGGCGCCTGGCCCGCCGAGAGGCTGCGCCAGATGACTCTGGAGCAGTACACCAACGACCGCCGCGATGACGCCTTCGTCTACTGGCTTGAGGTGCGCCTCCAGGCGCTCGGCGGCATCCGCGGCGGCTCGGCCTTCAAGTTCGGCGTCGCACGGCGCTCCGACAGCCGCCCGCGCGCCAGCGCCGGCGGCCGCGCCTACGACGCGCGCTATATGTGGCTCGACCGCTACGGCGACAGCCCGGGGCGCGCCTTCGAGGCCGTCCGCGCCCTCATCGTCGACGTCGTCGACGCCGCCGCCGCCGGGCGGCTTGAGGTCATCGACGGGATCGACTTCAGCCCCATCGTCAAGTGGAAGATCGCCTTCCTCTACCAGCCCCGCGACGCCGCCCTCGTCTTCCCCCTCTACAAGCGCGAGTGCCTCTTCCACCACTACCAGAAGAGCGTCGACAGCGAGGCCCAGCGCACCCAGACCTCCTACGGGGCGATGTACCGCGCCCTGAGTCTGCGCCTGCACCGCCTGGACGTCTTCGAGCGCGCCGACGGCCTCTGGCGCGCCTGGGAGCAAGCCAGCGAGGCCGAGCAGCGCCGCGACTGGCTCATCCCCTTGTCTTCCTTCGGGATTCAGGGCCACGTCGCCGAGGCCCTGTGCGCCCGCGAGGTCGTCGACGGCGCCGAGCTCCCCCTGGCCTTGCGCGCCCACCTCAAGATGCGCGGGCTGCGGGTCGGCGATCGGCTCGCGCTGCTGGACGGCCAGGCCGTGCGCGCGCTGGGGGCCGTGGAGGTCGCCACGGAGGAGGCCCTGGGCTGGCGCCAGCGGCCCGCCGCGCTGCCCGTCGCGCTGCCCGAGGGCCACGGCGCCGAGCTGCTGGAGGTGACCACCTGGAAGATCCGCGACGCCATCTGGGGCGCCCGCCCCGACGAGGCCGCCCCCGACGCGAGCGCCCTGGAGCCCTGCCCGCCGCCGACCTGCGCCATCTTCTACGGCCCCCCAGGCACCGGCAAGACCCGCGAGGCGCTGCGCCGCGCGCTGGCGATCTGCGGCGAGGCGCTCGACGGGCTCGACGACGAGGCCGTCTCGGAGCGCGCCGCCGCGCTGGAGCGCGCCGGCAGGCTGTCCCTGGTCACCTTTCACCCCTCCTACGGCTATGAGGAGTTCATCGAGGGCATCCGGCCCGAGCTCGGCGAGGGTGCCGAGCTGGGCTATCGGTGCGTCGACGGGGTGTTCAAGAGGATGGCGCTGGCGGCGGCCAGCGCCGGGTTGATCGACGCTGCGGCCAGGGCCCCCGGCTTCGACGGGCTCTGGCGCAGGCTCGTGGGCGAGGTCCGCGAGGCCGAGGGGGATTACCTCGTCGAGAGCCTCGACGGCCAGCTCCACGCCCTGACCTCCACCGCGCGCGGCAACCTGGAGGCCCGCCGGGTGCTCTCGGTCGAGGCCGAGGAGGCCTGGGTGGCCGAGCGCCGCCACACCCTCTCGCGCGAGATCATCGCGCACCTCTGGGGCCGCCGCGCCGCCCTCGGGCCCGCCGAGGGGCTCGACGTGGCCGCCATCAAGGCCGCCGTGGCCGGCCTCAAGGGCGCCTCCAGCTTCAACGCGGCGCTGGCGTGGCCGGTGCTCCAGGCCCTCGGCGAGCTGGCCGGGCGCGCCGGTCCCCCCTTGAGCGTCGATCGCGTCGAGCGCGCCCGCGACGCCCTCCAGCGCCACGAGGAGCGCGCGATGCGCTTTGGCAGGGCCGCGCCGCCCCACGTCCTGATCATCGACGAGATCAACCGGGGCAACATCAGCCGGATCATGGGCGAGCTGATCTCGCTGCTGGAGCCCTCCCGTCGCCTGGGCGCCCCCGACGCGGTCGCCCTGCGGCTGGCCGTCTCCCAGGAGCGCTTCGCCGTCCCGCCCAACCTGCACGTGCTGGGCACGATGAACACCGCCGACCGCTCCATCGCTCTGATGGACGTGGCGCTGCGGCGCCGCTTCGTCTTCGAGGAGCACATGCCCGACGCCGCCGTCGTCGAGGTCGCCCTGATCCGCCAGGGCGCAGGGCCGCCATGGGCCGCGCTCGTCAAGGCGCTCATGGAGACCCTCAACGCGCGGATCTGCTACCTCTACGACCGCGATCACCAGATCGGCCACGCCACCTTCCTCGACGCGACGACCCCGAGGGCGCTGCGCCAGATCCTCGTCGAGCGCGTTTTTCCCTTGCTGCAAGAGTACTTCTACGACGCCTGGGGCTCGATATGCGCCGTCCTGGGGTGCCCTTATGACCCCTCGGGCAGGCCGCTGCGCCTGGACGCCCACTGCGCCGGCCACACCCGCCAGGGCCACCGCTACAAGGCCCCGGCCCTCGTCGCCGAGGTGCTGCGCGAGGCCGATGTCCTGGGCATCCCCCACGGCGACCGCGAGGACCGCCTCTCCTTCGCGCTCAACCCCGAGCTGCTCGACCCCGACGCCGACGAGGCCCGGCTTGGCGAGTTCGCCGAGGTCATCCTCTCCAGGCCCCTGCCCTCGACCGCGCCGTGACGCTGATCGCCGTCCCCGAGCACGGACTGCTGCTGCGCGGCCCCGAGGGCCAGGCCAGCGGCGTGGACGACCGCGGCCGTGCGCTGCTGTCGCCGAGGCACTTCGCCGCGCTCCGGCGCCTCGACGATCGCCGGGGCCAGGGCGACCTCGGGGCCTTTGACTGGACCTCGGACGCCGCCCGCGCGCGGCAGTGGGTCGGCGTCCTGCAGCTCCCCGGCCTGAGCGTCGAGATCCTGCCCAAGATCGAGCGCGCCGGGCAGCCCCAGCCGCCTCACTTCGCCCGCCGCAACCTCCTGCACATGCTGGCGATGGCCGGCGACGTCCCCCTGCGCGAGCGCGACCTGGCGGCGCTGGCCACCTCGCGGGCCCCTCTGTCCGAGTGCCTGATCGCCGTCTTCGCGCGCCGCCTGCTGGCCGAGCTGCTCGCCGGCCTCGACCGCAGCTACACCACCCGGCGGCAGAACGCCCCGGTCCTGCGCGGCAAGCTCCTCTTCAACCCCCACGTGCGCCTCAACGCCGCCCACCGCGAGCGCTTCTTCGTCGAGCGGGACGAGCTGACCGAGGACACCGCCCTCAACCGCGCCCTCAAGGCCGCCTGCCGCGCCCTCCTGGGAGCGACCGCGGACGCGGCCGCCGAGGAGAGCCTGCGCCACTGCCTCCTGATCCTCGGCGGCGTCTCGGACACCCCGGTCAGCGGCCAGGATCTGGCGCGGATCGCGCTGACACGACGGAGCGCGCGCTTCGCCCCCCTGCTGGATCTTTGCCGCCTGATCCTCTCCGGGCAGGCGCCCACGCCCAGCGCCGGCCCCTCGCGGAGTTTTTCGCTGCTCTTTGACATGAACGTCGTCTTCGAGCGCTACATCGGGGCGGTCATCCAGCGCCACGTCATGGGCGACTTCCCCTGGCACACGGCGCACGTCCACGCCCGACACCACTGGCGCTACCTGCTGGAGTCCCGGGGCGACCGCGATCCGCGCGGAATCCTGAGGCTGGAGCCGGACTTGCTCATCTGCCGGCGAGGCCAGGGCCAGGAGCAGGTCGCGACCATCGACACCAAGTGGAAGCTGCTCGACCAGCGCGGGGGCCGGCGCGGAGCCTCCCGGGAGGATCTGTACCAGCTCTACGCCTACGCCCAGCGCTACGGCTGTCCCCACAACGTCCTGCTCTACCCACGGGTGCCCGAGGCCCGCGAGGAGGACTTCGTCATCCCCGCCGAGCAGGCCGGCGGCCAGGAGCGGACGATCTGCGTGCGCTTCGTCGATCTGAGCCGGGATCTGCGCGCCGAGCGCCGCGCGCTGCAGGACGAGCTGACCTCGACCCTGGCCCCGCTGCTGGCCGCCGCCGACCCCCGGCCCGTCGAGATCTGAGGCCGCGCCTGCCCTCGCTCAGGCGCCTGCAGAGCGCGGCCGGGCAGGCGCGGCGGCCTCCCGGCCTCGACCGCGCCGGCGGCGCAGCCCCGCCAGGGCGACGAAGCCCAGGATGAGGCCCCAGGGCGCCGGCGCGGCGGGGGTCTGGACCGAGGCGCAGGCGCACTCCTCCTCGGGCTCGCAGGCGTCGCCGACGCCATTGCCGTCCGAGTCGGCCTGATCGGGGTCGGCCGCGCCCGGGCAGACGTCCTCGTCGTCGGGGACGCCGTCGCCGTCGGTGTCCAGAGGGGGCTCGGCGCAGTCCTCGTCGTCGAGGTCGGTGTCGCCGTCGCAGTCGTTGTCGATCGCGTCGTCGCAGCGCTCCCTGGCCTCCTTGTGGATGAAGATGTCGTCGTCGTTGCAGTCGCTGTCGCCGTTGTCCTCGCCCTCATCGACGCAGTCGCTGTCGTCGTTGAGGTCGCGGCCGGTGGGGCAGAAGTCGTCGTTGTCGCGGTCGGCGAATTCGAGGCAGTCCTCGTCCTCGGCGTCGGTGTCGCCGTCGCAGTCGTTGTCGGCCTCGTCGCCGCAGATCTCCTCGGCCCCGACAAAGACCGTCGGGGCCGCGTCGTTGCAGTCCTGCCCCGCGTCGGCCTCGCCCTCGTCAAAGCAGTCCCCGTCCCCGTTGGCGTCGTCGCCAGCCGGGCAGACCCCGTCCGCGTCGCCGTCGACGAGGTCGGCGCAGCCGGCGTCGTCGACGTCGGCGCCGCCCTTGCAGTCGTTGTCGACCCCGTCGCCGCAGATCTCCTCGGCCGATGGGCTGACGGCCTCCTGGTCGTCGTCGCAGTCGAAGGGCTCGCGCCGCTCGCGCTCGTCGAAGCAGTCCCCGTCGTCGTCGCGATCCTCGCCCGCCTCGCAGAAGCCGTCGCCGTCGTTGTCGACCAGGGCCGCGCAGCCTGCGTCGTCGAGGTCGCCGGTGCCGCCGCAGTCGTTGTCGAGGCCGTCGCCGCAGACCTCCGCGGCCTCGGGGTTGATCTGGTCGCTGTCGTCGTCGCAGTCGCTGTCCTCGGTCTGCTCCTCTTCGTCGAGGCAGTCCCCGTCGTCGTTCAGGTCGCGCCCGGAGGGGCAGAAGGTGTCGCCGTCCCGGTCTGCGAAGTCGGGGCAGTCGGCGTCCAGCGCGTCGACGTCGGCGTCGCAGTCGTTGTCGATCTCGTCGCCGCAGACCTCCTCGACCCCGGGGCTGATGTCTTCATTCTCGTCGTCGCAGTCCACGTCGCCGGTCTGCTCGCCCGTGTCGAGGCAGTCGCCGTCCCCATTGCGGTCCTCGCCCTCCCCGCAGAAGCCGTCGCCGTCCCGGTCGATCGATCGGTCGCAGTCGGGATCTTCGAGGTCCAGGAGGTCGTCGCAGTCGTTGTCCTGGCTGTCGAGGCAGACCTCGATCGCGTCCGGGTTGATGCTCGACGAGACGTCGTTGCAGTCCGGCCGCCCCTGATCCTCGCCCTCGTCCGTGCAGTCGCCGTCCCGGTTGAAGTCCTCGCCGTCGGTGCAGAAGCCGTCCCCGTCGCGGTCGAGCGAGCCCCGGCAGTCAAAGTCGAGGTCGTCGGCGTTCTCGTCGCAGTCGTTGTCGATCCCGTCGTTGCAGACCTCGAGGAGGGAGAGCTCGTCGTCGTCGCAGACGAGGTTGAAGCCATTGCAGACGATCGCGCCGTCGGCGCAGGCGTCCTCGTCATTGCTGTCGCAGTCGGTGCCAAAGAGGGGGTCGCCGGAGCCGTTGGGGGTGTCGGGGTCGCAGTCGTTGTCCACCCCGTCGCAGACGTCCAGGGTGGTGCCGGTGGGGTCGTCGCAGAAGAGGGCCCCGCCGACGCAGACGATCTCACCCTCGGGGCACAGGTCGCCGTCCGGGCCGTCGCAGGCCTGGCCGAAGGTGTCCTCGTCGACGCCGTCGGGGGTGTTGGGGTCGCAGTCGTCGTCCTGGCCGTCGCAGATCTCGACGTTGTCGCCCGTGGCGTCGTCGCACCGGGGGACGCCGTTGACGCAGTCGAAGGTGCCCTCGGGGCACAGGTCCTCGTCCGGGCCGTCGCAGGGCTCGTCGCGGCGTGGGTCGGTCTGGCCGTCGAAGGTCAGGGGGTTGCAGTCGTTGTCCTGGCCGTCGCAGACGTCCAGGGTGTCCGAGGTGTTGTCGTTGCAGAAGATCGCCTGGCCATTGCAGGCCCGGACGCCCTCGGGGCACAGGTCCGAGTCATTGCCATCGCAAGCCTCCCCGAAGCCGGGCGCGCCGGAGCCGTCGGGGGTGCCGGGGTCGCAGTCGTCGTCCTGGCGGTTGCAGAGCTCGACGTTGTCGCCGGTGGCGTCGGTGCAGATCATGCCGCGCCCGGGGGCGCAGGAGAAGACGCCTTCGAGGCACAGGTCGCGGTCGGTGCCGTCGCACGGTCGGTTGCTGAGGGGATCGCTGATGCCGTCGGGGGTGCCGGGGTTGCAGTCGTTGTCGTTGTCGTCGCAGATCTCGGTGGCGTCGGGGTTGACGTTCCGGCGCGAGTCATCGCAGTCGCCCTGGGGCTGCTCTTCGAAGGGGTCCTCGCAGTCTCTGTCGCGGTTGGCGTCGAAGCCGAACTCGCACCACCCGTCGCCGTCGTCGTCGATGAGGTTGCCGCAGTTGATGACGCCGTTGGGAGGCTGGACGAGCCCGGTGATCTCGATGATCCGGCCAAGCTCCGGGTTGCCGACGTAGATCGAGGCCGTGTTGAGGTTCTGGGACGACAGGCCCCAGGCGACGTCCCCGATGCGCCCGAGGTTCGAGGCGATGGTGGAGATCTCGTTCTGCTGGATGACCTGATCGGCGTTGAGGTCGCGCAGCCTGAAGAGGACCCCGTCGGTGGTGTCGGCCACGATGTAGTTGCGGTTGCCCCAGTCGAAGGCGCCCGTGGTGACGTTGTTGAGGCCCTGGAGGAAGAGGGCGAAGGTGCCGTCGGGGCCGACGCGGTAGACGCGGTTGCGATCGGAGCCCTGGTGGACGAAGAGGGCGTCGTCGGGGGCCTGCTCGATCTCGTCGACGTCGCTCCAGCCTTCGCTGAAGATGCTGATGAAGCCGTCCAGGCCGATGCGGGTGATTTCCGGTGTGTTGTCGCTGACATAGAGCTGTCCGCGGCAGTCGAAGTCGATCCCGTAGGCGCTCAGGGCCCCGGCCAGCAGGAAGTGCTCGGGGGCGACCCGGGAGCCGTCCAGGCGAAAGCGGTCGATGGAGGCCACGCCGCCCTGCGCGGCGCCCATGGCGTAGAGCAGGTTGTCGGGGCCGAGGCGCAGGTCCGCCTCCCGGTCGCCGTAGGCGCCGACGTTGGAGACGATCGGCCGAAGGGCGCCGCCGGGCTCAAGGACGTAGATGGCCCGGCCGGCGTCGGCCAGGAAGTAGAGGTTGCGGGTGGCCGGGTCCACGTCCATGCCGAAGGGCGAGTTGATGGGGATCCCGGTGACCACGCGCTGCACGCTCAAGCCAGGCTCGATGACGGTCTGGGCGAGCGCGGCGGCCGAGGGGGCCATCAGCGCGGCGAGGGCGGCGAGGGTGAGGGTGACTCTGTTGAGCATGAGGTGGCGCTCTCGGCTCCGTCGATGGGGTGGCTCTGGATCTCTCATCAAGAACACTACCCCAAACGGCGTGCGGTTCAAATCGATCGGGACAACAAGGTGACGCGGGGCCTCGCCGACAACCGGGCTCAGGGCTTGTGGCCGCGCAGTTCGAAGTGCATCAGGTCGGCGCCGGGGCCAAAGTCGGTGCACCAGGTCAGGCCCGCGGCCTCCATCTCGACGACGAAGTGCCTCGGCAGGGAGAGGAAGCCGTCGTCGGCGGCCCGCATGAGGTTGCGGTTGCCGGTGACGGCCTCCAGGGCGCGCTCCAGGCGGCGGGCCTGGGCCTGGCCGCCCTTCTTCTGGCGAGCCGCCGCGATCCCGGCCTCCATCTTGTCGAGCCAGGGGCCGATGCGGGCGCGGTAGAGGCTGTTGGCGTTGTCGAGCTGGTCCCAGCGCTCGCCGGCGTCGATCGAGGCCGAGCGCGCGATCCGCGCGCCGGTGAGTTTTTCGATGAAGGCCAGCTCTCGCCCGGACAGGTAGGGGTTGAGGGCGGGGTCGATGTCGACGGCGAGCCCAAGGGCGTGGTTGGACAGGCGCCTTGAGGGCTTGAAGGGGCCTCGGACGGTGCGCGGGGAGAAGGAGCTGACGGAGTTGAAGGCGGGCATCCCCTGCTCGGAGGCCTTCAAGCGGGCCTCGATCCTGGACAGCAGGGGGGCGATCTGGACGTGGGTCCAGACGGCGGCGCCAGCGAAGCGCGCCTCGACGATCCCGTCGAGGACGAAGCGCTCAGGATCGCAGATCCCGCGCTGGACGTAGCCCCAGCGGATGCGGCGCCAGTAATCGGCGTCCTGGGGGACCCGCTGGCGCAGCTGGGCGCTGCCCTCCCACCGCGCCGACGAGAGCCGGTCGCTCTCTTTCTCGAACAACTTCAAGCCCTTGGCCGACGTCAAGCGCTTCACCTGCGCGGGATCGCAGCGCCAGAGGCGAGGGGCGGCGAAGCGGCGGCTGACCTCGACGGCGCGCTGGGCCTCGCCCGTGGCCGCGGCGACGAGGGCGAGGTCCTGGGCAGAGGTGTCCGGGGCGGGGGCCGGCTCTTCGGTCAGCGCCTCGACGGGATCGGGGCGCGTGGAGGTGTGCGGCCTGACGGTGGCCTCGGTCGTGGCCGGGGTCGAGCCAGGGCCGCAGGCTCCGATGGACAATGCCACGGCGGCGATCAGCGCGCCGCACAAGGGGAGAGGTGGTCGGATCATGTCTCCTCGATGAGGGCGCCGGGCGAGGCGCCTGGGACAGTCTAGCGCAGAGGGGCGAGTCGGAGAAACTCCAGGGGTGCCAGGATCGGTCGCCTTGGGGGGGGACGAGGGTGGAGTTGTTCGAGGGCGGTGGAGTCGCCTCGAAGTTGTGTTGTACACTTATCGAGTTGGTCAACACGGAGGGTTCAGAGACCTTGTCACCGATGGAACGCCCCGCCCCGCTCATCAAGAAGACGCTCGTCGACCAGCTCGTCCAATCGCTGTCGCGGGCGATCTTCAGGCGCGAGCTCAAGCCTGGGGAGCTGCTGCCGCCGCTGCGCGCGCTGGCCGGGGACTATGGCGTGACGGTGCCGACGGCCCAGCGGGCCGTGGCGCGGCTGGAGCAGATGGGGCTGGTGGACGTGCGCCACGGCAGCGGCATGAGGGTCATCGATCCGGCGCTGAGGGCCAACCTGGGCTGCCTGTCGGACTGGCTCGACGCGCTGCTTGACGCGCCGGAGGAGGCCCGGCAGCTCGCCTCTGAGCTGCTGGAGCTGCGCCGGGACGTGGTGGTGCTGGCGACGCTGCGCGTGCGGCGCTTCGTGCGCACCCGGACCTTCGCCCCGATCACGACCGCCACCGATCACCTCTTCAAGCTCTGCGCCTTGAGCGGCGCAGACCCGGAGGCGCTCATGCGCGCCGACATGGCCGTGCTGCGCAGCCTCCTGGTGGTGCGGCCCCAGCGCGCCCTCGGCGCCACCTTCAACGGTCTGGAGCAGGCGCTGGAGCGGGTCGAGGTCTTTCGGCGCGCGATGTACGCCGAGCCGGAGCAGAACGCCATGAGCTACCGCATGATCCTCGACTTCCTGGCCTCCAGGCGGCAGGACGAGGATCTGCAATGGCTCATCGACACCGTCCTGGCGGATCTCGACACGGCGACCCTCGATCGCCTCGGGCGGCTCCTGGCGGCGCCCTGAGGCGGAGGCGCTGGCCCTTGATCGCGCGGGGGTCGAGGGGCCGCGCCCACCGGGACAGAGCCCGCGATCCGCTGACGCCGCTGATCGCGCGGGGGTCGAGTCGTCAGCGGCAGGCGCCGTCGCTGGCCTTGGTCACGCGGGCGCGGATGCGCTCGCAGTCGTTGGGGTAGGTCACCCGGTCGCAGCCGCAGACGGGTTCATCGAGCAGCGGGGGGCATGTCGACGGAGGCTCCTGGCAGAAGCCGAAGCGGTCGCGGGCGCCGCAGGTGCCGACGGCCAGGTCGCAGAAGTCCGTCCGGTCGCTGCACTCGTTCCCGCGCGTGTCGCAGGGCTCGGGGCATGGGCCGTCGATGTCTTTCTGGACGCCGCGCGCGATGCGGACGCAGTCGTTGGGGTAGGTGTTGCCGTCGCAGCCGCAGACGGGATCCGTCACGAGGAGCGGGCAGTCCTGGTTCTGGGTCACGCAAAGGCCCGGTGAGTTCGGGGTGTCGCAGCTCTCTGGAGGTAGATCGCAGTATTGACCTTGTTCACATCGACGTTCCAGGAGCCCGCCGCAGGTGACCTCGCAGGCGCCGTCGTAGTCCTTCTGGACGCCCTGGCGGAGGCGCTCGCAGTCGTTGCCGTAGGTCACCCCGTCGCAGCCGCACACGGGGTCGAGGATGCGCGGGCAGGCCGTGGGCGGCTCGACGCAGATCCCTGGGAGGTCGCTCCCGCGGCAGGCGTTCAGGACGGTCACGTCGCAGATCTGGCTGTCGGGGCAGCGCCGCCCGAGGATCCCGCCGCAGGTGGCCGGCTCGGGCACGCAGGCGCCCTCATGGAGCAGGCAGGCGCCGGCGGCGCGGCGCCGGCAGTCGTTGGCGTAGGTGCGCTCGTCGCAGCCGCACACGGGCACCACGTCGTCGCTGCAGGCGCTCGGGCGCGGCTCGCAGATCCCACGCCCGCACTGGTCCCCTTGGCACTCGCAAAGCTCGCCTTCGAAGCAGTCGTCGGCGCTCTGGCAGGCGGGGGGGCCGGGTTCGCACTCGCCCGTGTGGGCCAGGGCGGCGCCGGCGAGGATGCGGGCGCAGTCGTTGGTGTAGGTCACCCGGTCGCAGCCGCAGACGGGTTCGAAGACGGCGTCGCAGGCCTCCGGGGTGCGCACGCACTGGCCTTCGCGCTCGGCGCCGCAGGAGCGCCTGTCACAGACGTCCTCGGCGGGGCAGCCCGCGTCCTCGAGGCAGGCGATGACGTCGCAGGCCCCGTCGTGGTCGAGGGGAACCCCGGCGGCCTGGCGGAGGCAGTCGTTCTCGTAGGTGTTGCCGTCGCAGCCGCAGACCGGCGAGGCGAGGTCGGCGCACGCCATCGGCCTGGGCTCGCAGAGGCCCGAGCCGCCGCAGGTGCCCGCCTCAAGCTCGCAGATCGAGGTCGGATCGCAGTCCAGGTTCCGGGCGCAGACCTGGGGTTCAGGCTCGGGCTCGGGCTCGGGCTCTGGCTGGACTTCGGGTTCGGGGTTGCCCTCGGGCTGGCCTTCGGGCTGGCCTTCGGGCTGGCCTTCGGGTTGGCCTTCGGGCTGCGGCTCGGGCTGCGCGACGGGCTCGGCTTCAGGCTGGCCTTCGGGTTCGGCGGCGGGCTCGGGTTCGGATTCGGGTCGTGGCTCGGCGCTCTCGCCGCACCCGATGAGCAAGAGCGAGGCGAGCGCGAGGAGGCCGACGAGGGGCCTGGCGGCGCTTTCAAGGAGATGGGAGGGGCTCTTCATGATCGTCTCTTGCGCGGCCCTGGACGGCGCGGGGCGAGGGGTCAGGTGCCGAGCTCGATGCGCAGGTGGAGTTGAACCTCGAGGTTGAAGCCTTCGAGGTTCTTCTTGTCGATGGGCTCGGCGCCGACGGCGCTGCGCAGCGCCTCGGTGACCTCGTCGGGCAGGTTGTTGTCCTTGGCGAAGCCCTCGACGGCCTCGTTCTTGGCGCCAGCGGCGATCTCCTCGCCGCTGAGCAGGAGGTGGTAGCCGGCCTGTCCGGTGAGGCCGAGGTAGATGCCCGGGGCGAGCCGAACGTCGACGTCCGCGCGGGCGCGGACGATGTTGTAGCCGACGGCGACGCGGCTCAGATCCTTCTCGGTCTCGGAGAACTGGTTGAACTGCTCCTCGGCCTCCTCGATGGAGCCGAACTGCTGCTCGATGGCGAGCTGCTGCTCGGCGGACAGGCCGCTGAAGGTGGCCCCGGTGGCCTCCTCGGGCTCGGGGAAGAGGAAGAAGAGCGGGCCGGTGAAGGCGCCGAGGGTCAGGCGGATGTCGTCGCCGACGGAGAAGTCCAGGCCGAGGTTGGCGGAGAAGAGGTATTGATCGAGGCCCAGGACGACGGCCTCGCCGAAGATGTCCAGGCCGACGATCTCGATGCCCGCCTCGGCGCCGCCGCCGAAGCGGTTGTCAAAGTTCTGAAAGAGGTCTCCAGAGCCGTTGAAGGTGTTGCCCTTGCCTGCGGCCCAGAAGGTGAAGAGGTCGGCGCTGGCCACCGATGGGGTCAGGATCAGGGCGATCAGGAGCCCCAGAGAGGCTGTGCGCTGAGTGTGCGTCATGGGCAGGTGTCTCCGTCAGGAAGGGTTGGGTGCGCCACCGCCTCAACAGGGTAGGCGCCAACGCGCGCGGGCGCAACCTGGCCGCGGCGACAGGTCGTCGGAGGCGCCCACACGCGCGAGCGCGACGCGATCCCCGAGGCACCCGAGGCCGAGTTGAGGCCGAGGCGCCCACACGCGCGAGCGCGACGCCCTGAGATCCAGGCTCCCGGTCGAGATCGCGCGGTCCGCGGGTTGACGGCTTGCCGGGCGCGGCGCGTTGGAGTACGACGGGGATCATCGAGGTGCTGAACGCCGGGGAGGGCTGATGTTCATGTTATCGTTGAGTTCACAGATATCTGCGCTTCTGGCGGAGGTCGAGCGGCCTGGGTGTTTTTGCGCCAGCGGGACCCTGCGGACCCCGCTGCCCGACCTGAAGGTCGAGGGGGTGGGGCAGATCGCGATGCCGCTGCTGCCCGTGCAGGCTGAGGCGCTGGCCGCCGTGGCTGAGCGCGCGCCTTATGGGCGAGGGGATCAGACCCTGTTGGATGAAGAGGTTCGGCGCGCGTGGCAGCTGGCGCCCTCCCAGCTCAAGTTCGACGGGGATGTCTGGCCGGAGACCATGGCGAAGATCGTCGCGCAGGTGCGCGAAGAGCTGGGCGTCAAGGGGACCATCGACGCTGAGCTCTACAAGATGCTGCTCTACGAGCCGGGCGACTTCTTCACCGAACACCGCGACACGGAAAAATCGCCCGGCATGTTCGCCACGCTCGTCGTGGTGCTGCCGTCGGTGTTCGAGGGCGGGGCGCTCGTCGTGCGGCACGCGGAGCAGCAAGAGCGCCTGGCGCTGCGCAGCGGGTCGATCTCGGAGGTGTCCTGGGGCGCCTTCTACGCCGACTGCCGCCACGAGCTTGAGCCCTTGACCTCGGGACACCGGCTCTGCCTGATCTACAACCTCGTGCGCCGGTCGCCCGACGGGCCCCTGGGGCCGCCTGATCAAGAAAGCCCCGTCAGGCAGGTCGCCGCCGCGTTGCGCGCCTGGCCCCAGGGCGGCGGTGAGCCCCAGAAGCTGCTCTGCCTGCTGGATCACGCCTACACCCTCGATGGCCTGTCTTTTTCGGGCCTCAAGAACAAGGATCGGGCTGTGGGGGAGGTCCTGGTCAAGGCCGCCGCGCAAGCCGACTGCGACCTCTTCCTGGCGATGGTCTCCATCGAGGAGTCCGGCGTCGCCGAGTACGATGACGGGTATGGCCGCGGGCGCTGGGACGAGGACGAGGACGACCTGGAGGCCGGCGAGGTCTACGAGCGCGATCTCAGGATCGAGGGGTGGCGCTCACACGACGGGAGCCTCAGGCCGATGGGCGCGCTGAGCTTCGACGAGTCGGAGCTGTGCCCGCCGGGCGCTCTGCAGGACGAGAAGCCCGACGAGCTGCACTTCATGGAGGCCACGGGCAACGAGGGGGCGTCGTTCACGCGGGCCTACCGCCGCGCGGCCTTCGTGATGTGGCCGTCGCCGCGCCGACACGCGCACCTCATCAGCGGAGGGCCTGGCGTGTCGGTGCCGCACCTGAAGGCGCTCGTCGCCGGGTGGCGAGCTGCGGGCTCGGCCCCGCAGCATCCCCAGCGCGACGAGGCCCTGGCGCTGTGCGCCGCGCTCATCGACACCTGGCCCGCGTCGGAGGGCGCCTCGATGGCCCGATCATGGCGCAGGGGCGAGGAGAAGTGCAGATCCGAGATCCTCGACGCGCTCGTGGCGCTCGGAGAGCCTGCGCTGATCGAGCGCTTCATCGACCGCGTCATGTCCGGCGACGCGCTCCAGGAGGGTGAGATCGAGGCGCTGCTCGCCAGCGCGCGGTCGTTGGGCTGGGAGGCCGCCGGTCCGGCCCTGGAGGCATTGGTGACGCGGCAGATGCCCGCAGGGGCGCTGGCCTGCGCGAAACTCCTGCGCGCCATGGGCGACGCACCCGAGGACGACGCGGCGCTCCGCCGCGCCCAGCTCTCCGTGGCCAGCGCTCTGGTCGCCAAGCTCCCCAGGGAGCACCGCGACGTGCCCAGATCGAACGCGTGGGGTAAGCCCGACACGGTCATCAGCGATCTGGTCGTCGTCCTGGTGTCGGCCCTGATCGAACTCGACGAGCCCGAGATCAGCGAGCGCGCGGCGCGACACATCACGGACCACCCCAGAGTCTTCGGCGTCGATCAGGCGCTCATCCCGGCGCTTTGCGCCCTGCTTGAGCAGCTCCCGATCTCCTCTCTGGCCTGCGCGCTGGTGCGACACCTGCAGCGAGCGTGCTCGGCGTGGCTGGACGCCAGGGTGGCCCAACCTCTTGAAGAACCTTCGGATTGGACGCAGCAGACCGCCGCGCTCAAGTGCCGGTGCGAGGACTGTCGGGGGCTGGCTGCGTTCATGACCAGCCCCACCGAACAGGTGTGGCACCTCAGAGCCCGCCAGGATCGCCGCGATCACCTCGAAAGCCAGATCCTGAACGCGAGGCTGGACATGGACTGCACGACCTCTCGAAAGGGTAACCCTCACACGCTCGTGTGCACGAAGAACCGCCGCACCTACAAGCAACACCTCGCCCAACGCCAGGTGGACCTGGAACACCTCGCCCTCATGGCCAGGATTCCTTGAGCCTGAGGCTCCCATCCGGGCAGCCCTCCTTGGGGCTCAGGCGTGGTTCTTGAGGCCGTCGGCGCCAAGGTCTTGATGCGGTGGCCCTGAGGTCAGAGCGCAGGCCGATTGACGCCTCCGCGGCCGTGTGTGAGACTGTCGCCGCAGTTGAGACCCTTTTCGACAACCTCGATCCCTCGACCCACGAGGCCCGCTGCGGTCGCCGTCGAGGGGGCGCTCGAAGGCAGAGGGGCGGTGTCAGACAAACGAGAACAGTTCCGGCAGATGGTGGTCGAGCAAGGCTTCTTGAGCAGCGATCAGGCCGCGCTCGTGCTCGACTTTCATCAGTTCGAGGGGCGAAAGAGAGACCCCATCGAGGTGGCCGTCTCGCTCAGCGTTCTGAGCGTCGACCAGGGCCGCGCGCTCGAGAAGGCGATCGATGACCTCAAGGCCGGCGGCGGCAAGAAGGCCGACAAGGGCGACAAGGCCGACAAGGCCGACAAGGGCCGCACGCAGGGCGCCCCGAAGGCGCAGCTCGCCCAGCAGGCCCAGCAGCCGATGGCGGCCACGGGCGGCATCAGCCAGCTCATCATCAAGGCCATCGAGGCCGGGGCCTCGGACCTGCACCTGCACTCGCGCCACCCGCCCTTCATGCGCATCTCCGGGACCCTGGTCGAGGGCTTCGCGCCGGCGATCCCGGAGGAGCACTTCAAGGCCGAGCTCAAGGTGCTGCTGAGCCCCGAGCAGCAGCGCGTGCTCCAGCGCGACGGCGCCGTCAACCTGTGTCCGAACTTCCAGCGCGGATACCGCTTGCGGATCAACGTCTTCAAGGCGCAGCACGGGCTGTCGGCGGCCATGCGGATCATCCCGCCCGAGATCCCGACGCTGGCCCAGCTCAACCTCCCGCGCGGGATCGAGCGGCTGCTGGAGTTCCATCAGGGGCTCGTGCTGCTCTCTGGCCCGGCCAACTGCGGCAAGTCCACGACGCTGGCGGCCTTGATCCATCGCCTCAACTTGACCCGGAAGCTGCACATCGTGACCATCGAGGACCCGATCGAGTTCATCCACTCCCCCCAGCAGGGCGCCGTCACCCAGCGCCAGGTCTCGATGCACACCGACTCCTACGCCTCGGCGCTCAAGGCGGCGCTGCGCGAGGACCCCGACGTGATCGTCATCGGCGAGATGCGCGACATGGAGACGATGCGCGTGGCGCTGACGGCGGCCGAGACCGGCCACCTGGTCATCGGGACGCTGCACACCCGCAGCGTCGAGACGACCGTCGCCCGCGTCCTGGACGCCTTCGGCGACGAGGAGGCCCAGATGCGCGGCACGCTGGCCGACGCCCTCAAGGGGATCTTCGTCCAGCAGCTCGTGCGCTCGCCCCGCGGCCTGGTGCCGGTCGTGGAGATGATGCTCAACAACGGCGCCTTCGCCCACTGCATCCGGCAGCGCAAGCTGCACCAGATCCAGAGCCTGATCCAGACCGGCCGCGGCGCCGACATGATCACCTGGGAGGACTCGGTCAACGAGCTCAAGGGCAAGAAGCTGCTCTCGGCCCAGATGGCCGCCACCCTCTTGAGCGACGAGGGGAGGACCTTGCAGTGAAGGGCATCCACCAGCTCCTGCACCAGCTCGCCACCCGCGGCGGCTCCGACCTTCACCTGGCCGAGGGCGCTCGCCCGAAGCTGCGCCTCCACGGCGATCTCATCGACATGGAGTTCCCCGTCCTGACCCAGAGGGTCGTCCAGGAGTACCTCCAGGCGCTCGTCTCCCCCAAGCGCTACGAGGACTTCCTGGAGAGCGGCGATCTGGACTTCGCCTGGGAGTGGGAGGGCGTGGCGCGCTTCCGGTGCAACTACTTCGTCAGCCACACCGGCCTCGGCGGCGTCTTCCGCCTCGTGCCGGCCACCGTCGTCCCCTTTGCCCGCCTCGGGCTGCCCAACACCCTGATCCGCTTCACCCAGCACCAGAGCGGCCTGATCCTGCTGACCGGGCCGACCGGCTCGGGCAAGTCCACGACCCTGGCCGCCATGATCGACCACGTCAACAGCACCCGCCCTGCCCACATCATCACCATCGAAGACCCGATCGAGTTCGTCCACACCCGCAAGAAGGCCTACCTGAGCCAGCGCGAGATCGGCGCCCACGCCACCTCCTTCCGCACCGCCCTGACCGACGCCCTGCGCGAAGACCCCGACGTCCTGATGGTCGGCGAGCTGCGCGATCAGGCCGCCACGGCCCTGGCCCTGACCGCCGCCGAGATGGGCTTCCTCGTCATGGCCACCCTCCACACCGGCTCGGCCGGCAAGACCGTCAACCGCATCGTCGACATGTTCCCCACCGCTCGCCGCGCCGTCATCCGGCAACAGCTCGCCGGCACCCTCATCGGCGTCATCAGCCAGGCCCTCTTCAAGCGCGCCGACGGCTCCGGCCAGGCCGCCGCCGCCGAGATCCTCGTCGCCACCAACCAGCTCCGCACCATGATCCGCGACGGCGCCACCCACCAGATCCCCTCCGCCTTCCAGCAAGGCATCAGCGTCGGCTGCCAGACCATGGACCAGTCCATCCTCTACCTGCTGCAAAAGCGCGTCATCTCCAAGCAAGAGGCCCTCTACAAGATCTCCGACAGGGCCCTGATCCCCTGACCCCCCCCCTCGCCCGCCCTCCCCTCTCGCCTTCGATCCGCGCCGCACCCTTGAAAAATCGCCTTGCGCCGCCCGGCGGCCGTGCCTAACTCCTGCCTCGGCCTTCGCCTCCCGAAGGCCACACGCCGCCCCACGAGGGGCAAGGAGAGCCTCGATGAGCAAGCAGACCACGACCATCATGATTGCCCCCATCGGCGGCGGTGCGTCCTGTGTCGGCTTCGCCTTCGCTGGCCCCGTTGCCCCAAGCTGCGCTCTCTCCAACGGGTGCGCTCTGCGCTGACGCGCGACGAGCCCACCCCCGAGGACCCGAGCTGCACTCCACCTCCTGCGACGATCCCCTCGGGCGCGCCCGCGCGCCCTCTCGACGCCGCAGGATCCCTCCCAACCCTTCTCCCCGGCCCGCCTGACGCGCGCCGGGGCGACACTGCCGCCGAAGCGCTCGCCAGCGCCAACTCATAAGACGTTGCAGATCAACGACTTATGAGTTGGATGCCTCATGGCGCGCTCGGGCGGCGCCATGAGGTGTGCCATGGAATCCACGTCGTCATCGTCCGGCCACGCGTCGGGCAGCTTCCGAGAGATCGTCCATACATCGTGGCCCATCGTGGTGGGGATGCTGTCCACCACCGCGATGGGCGTCTCCGACACGCTGCTGGTGGGCTGGGTCGGCAAGACCGAGCTGGCCGCCGTGGGCCTGGGCACCACGGCCTCCTTCCTGATCAACGCGCTCTTCCTCGGGGCGCTGAACGGCATCAAGATCGTCACCGCCCAGTCCATCGGCGCGGGCCGGCGAGAGGTGGCCGCGCAGGTGGCGTGGCACGGGGTGGCCCTCGGGCTGATCTTTGGCCTGTTCGTGCTCTCGCTCGGGGCGCTGGGGCGCCCGATCTTCGCCTTGATGGGTGGCTCGCCCCAGATCCAGGCGCTGGCGACGGAGTACTTCGAGGTCCACGTGCTGTCGGCCCCCTTCTGGTTCGTCACGATCGCGCTGTGCAACCACTATCAGGGCTCTGGGGACACGCGCACGCCGATGAAGGTCAACTTGCTGGCCAACGGCCTCAACATCGCCTTCGATCTCGCGCTGATCTTCGGCGTCGGGCCGATCCCGGCCATGGGGGTGCGCGGCGCGGCGCTGGCCACGGTGCTGGCCTCGGCGGCCGGGATGGTCGTCATCGGGGTCCACTTCGTGCGCCGCGCCGACCGGGCGGGGGCCAGGGCCGATCGACAGCTCGTCGGGCGGCTCCTGAACGTGGGGCTGCCCATCGGGGTGCGCTACGTCATGGGCGTGGGCAGCTTTGCGGTCTTCACGGCGATGATGGCCCGCATGGGCGAGGACGAGCTGGCCGCCAACCAGATCGCGATCAAGATCATCAGCCTGAGCTTCCTGCCGGGCTACGGGATCTCGGAGGCGGCCAGCGTCCTGACAGGGCAGTACATCGGGGCCGGGCAGGTCGAGCACGCGCGGCGCGCCTTCCGATCGGCGCTGAAGCTGTCGGTGTCCGTGATGGGGGTCGCGGGCCTGGTCTTCTGGCTCGCTCCCGACGCCCTCATCGGGCTCTTCCAGGACGACGGTCGCGTGATGGAGATCGGCCGCCAGCTGCTCTTCCTCGCGGCCATCTTCCAGATCTTCGACGCGGTGGCCATGACCGCCACCGGCGCCCTCAACGGCACCGGCGACACCCGCTTTACGATGATCGCCTCGGTGGCCGGAGCGTGGCTGATCATGGTGCCGGCGGCCTGGGTCTTTGGCGTCTTCATGGAGCTGGGGGCGGTGGGCGCGTGGCTCGGCCTGACTCTGGAGATCGTCGTCCTGTCCGCCGTCCTGCTCCACCGCTTCCACAGCGGCGCGTGGGAAGGCAAGGCGACGGCCTGATCCGCACTCCACCCCCGCACTCCACCCCCTGTCCCCCTCCTCCCTCCGGAAGGAGGGGGAACGCTTGAATTACGGGATGGGTGGTTCGGGGGGGCGGGCCGCAGGAGCCATCGCCGGGATCACTGGCCGCCTGGGGCGGGTCGTGATGTCGTCGGGGCGGGACCCGATCCACCCGTGTCCGTAATACGAGCGTCCCCGAACCACCTTGCCCGTACTACGAGCGTTCCCCCGAGAGGCACTGCCTCCCTTGCGCAGCGAGGAGGGGGACAGGGGGTGGAGTGCAAACCACCGTGTCCGTTATACGAGCGTCCCCCCTCCTCGTGGAACGAGGGCAGTGCCCTTCGGAGGGGGACAGGGGGTGGAGTGTGGGGGTGGAGTGCACTGCCCGCGCACCTATTTACACGGCGCGCGCGAGCCTCCATCCTGATCGCAGGGCGCCCCGCGCTCGCTCACCGAGGAGGCCCTCCTGATGTCCAGGTTGCCCATCCCGACATGGTCCTTCGCGCTGGTGGTGGTGCGCCTCGGGCGGCGCTTCCTGCTGGTCCAGGAGCGCAAGCACGGCCAGCTCTGGTATCTGCCTGCGGGGCGCGTCGAGCCCGGCGAGTCCTGGGTGGAGGCTGCGAGGCGCGAGACGCTTGAGGAGAGCGGCGTGCCGGTCGTCATCGAGGGCATCTTTCGAATCGAGCACACCCCCTGGTCCGAGGGCGCGGCGCGGTGTCGGGTCTTCTTCGTCGCGCGGCCAGCCGACGACACGCCGCCGAAGTCCGAGCCCGACGAGCACTCGCTCCAGGCCGCCTGGGTCACGCTCGAAGAGCTCGACAAGCTGCCGCTGCGCGGCGCCGAGGTGCGGCGGATCTTCGCGCACGTCCAGTCCGGCTGCCCGATCACCCCGCTGAGCCTCTTACAAGCCGAAGGCGCCCCCTTCGGCGCGCCTTGAGCCGGCGACAGGCGCGGAGGAGATCATGCCCAAAGCCTTGGAACTGAAGCTCTTTGCCCCCGGAAAGCTCTTCGTCCTGGGCGAGTGGGCGGTGTTGCGCGGGGCCCCCGCCGTCATCGCCCCGTCCCCGGGTGGACAGCGCGGCGTCGCGGTGCTGGACCCCGAGGGATCTGGCCTCTTCCGCTACCGCAGCCCCGGCTTCGAGGGGCCACCGAAGATCGACGTGGTCGGCTGCGTCGATCGGGCCTGCCGCCGCCGCTTCGGGCCGCCGCGCGGCGATCTGACCCTGACCGTCCGCTCCGAGGGCTTGGGCGAGGGGGGCCTCAAGCTTGGGTTCGGCTCCAGCGGCGCGGTGGCCGCCGTCGTCGCGCGGGCGCTG
The DNA here is from genome assembly GCA_005804885.1 of Pseudomonadota bacterium. Taxonomy (GTDB): domain Bacteria; phylum Myxococcota_A; class Bradymonadia; order Bradymonadales; genus SYOX01. Next base: position 22,320 of record SYOX01000123.1, on the reverse strand, counting down.
GCCTTCGCCGCGGGGGTCGAGGACGCGCGCGCGGTTCACGACGCCGCCCAGGAGGGCCACCGCGAGGCCCAGGGGGGGCGCGGCTCTGGCGCCGACGTGGCGACCTCGTGCCTCTTCACCGATCCGCCCTTGCCGGGGAGCGGGGCGCCGGATCGCCAGTGCGCCATCTTCGAGCGCGCCCAGGACGGGGGCGTCGCCGTCCGCGCCGCAGACCGCCCGGTGGCGCTGGCCGCCGTGTGGACCGGGCGCGAGGCCGACACCCGCGCGCTCATCGACGCGGTGAGCGCCTCGGCCCGCGCCGTCGAGATCCTGGAGGGGCTGGTCGAGGTCAGCCGCCAGGGGGCTGCGGCCTGGGTCCGTGGGGACGGCGCGGGCGTGCTGGAGGCCGCCGCCGCGGCGGGAGAGCGGCTGGCGGCGATGGGGCGGGCGGCCGGGGCGCCGATCTGGACGCCGGAGCACGAGGCCATCGCCGCGGCCTGCCCCGAGGGGGTCGTGGCCAAGCCTTCGGGGGCCGGCGGCGGGGACATGGCCGTCCTGCTCGCGCTCGAAGAGGGCGCGCTCGTCGAGGCGCGCGCGCGGCTGGCCGAGGCGGGCTACGGCGTCTTCATCCATCTGAGCGGGCGCTGAAGATCCTCGGAGGACTCTCGCAAGTGCCCGCAGCGACTCCAATTTTTGTCGAGGCGGGCGCGGCGGCGGCGGCGGTGCGACAGGCTCAGATGATGCCCCAGAGGGCATTGCCGGGCAGCGCGGGGTCTTCGGCGAGGTAGAACTGGAGGCAGAGCAGGACGCACTCTTCGGGGTCGAGGAGGCCGTTGCTGTCGAGGTCGAGGCGGTCGAAGCTGGCGCGGGCGTCGATGTCGAGGCCGTGAGCCTGGATGAAGCGCTCGTAGGATTCGAAGTCGACGGCGCGGCCCAGGCCGATGCTCTCGGCGTGGACCGCGCAGACGCGCCGGAACCAGGGCGCGGCCGACTCGGGGTCCGGCCCCATCTCCTCGGTCATCCGCTTGTAGAAGGACAGGTACTCCTCCAGGTCGATCTGGCCGCTCTGGTTGAAGTCCGCCGCGACGCACATCTCCTCCCAGATCATGGCGCGCTGCCGGCGCAGGTCTGCGCTCCGGGGGTCGCCCTCGGGCCAGCCGAGCGCCTCGACGAGGCGCGCGGCGGCCACTTCGAAGTCCTCCAGGCCGAGCTTGCCGTCGTGGTTGGCGTCAAAAAGCTTGAACTCTCGGGTGATCTTCTTCGTGCGAAACTCCGACAACATGCTCGCCTCCGTGCTTGTGGGGTCTTCAAGGTCATACCATCTGCGCTCGGCAGATCAAGAACCGGGCGATCGACGAGGCGGCCCGTGGCGGCGCCCGGGCGATGGAGGGGCGCCCTGGCGTCCATCGCGGCGGCCCGGTCTCACGATCGGCCCTTGACGGGCCAGAGGGCTGTCGCTACCCCTGTGTGAGTTTTTCCCGATGCCCCGAGAGCGACCCATGAGTGCGAAGAGCGACAAGCGCGAGGCGGCCACCCTCAACCTCGACATCCACGTCGTCATCAAGGAGCTGTGGGACGGCAGCTGGATCACCTTCCCGGTCGCGGACCCCTCGCTGGTGAGCTGGGGGCCGGCCGGGGAGAGCCTGCAGGAGCAGAGCGCCTTTTTGGGGGCCTGGCTGGCGCGGGTGCCGCCGGACCAGATCGAGCGCTTCTGCCTGCCCGCCGAGGTCGATCTGCGCGAGGTCGACGTGATCATCCCCCGCGACGACCTGCCCCACCGGCTCCAGATCGCCACGCCGCTCTCGCTGGCCTGCGCGCTCATCCCGGCGGGTCGTGACACCTGGGTCGTGATCCTGCCGCTTCGGCACACCTTCTACGTCGCCCAGCGCGAAGACCTCGACGCGGCGATCCGCGCCGAGGCCGTGCGCGTCGCCGCCGCGGGCGAGCTCAGCCCGCAAGACTGGATGGACCTTCTGCCGCCCCGGAGCTGGTCGCTGCGGACGATCACCGCCCAGGTCGAGCGCCAGGATCACGGCGGCGGCGGCCGCGCCAGCTCCCTGCGGCGAGAGCTGGAGGACAAGAAGCGGCGCAAGGAGGCGGCCGAGATCCTGACCTCCATCGGCCGCCCGCTGCACGCCGGCGCCGCGTCGAAGCCGGCGCCGGCGCTGGTCGGGCGCCAGAAGGCCATGAGCGTGCTGACGCCGCTGCTTGAGGGCGCCGATCGCCTGGGGGTCGCGCTCGTCGGCCCCTCCCAGGCGGGCAAGAGCGCGCTGCTGGCCGGCTGGCTGCGGGCGGCCCGGGCCGGCGGTGGGGCGCCGCTGGCCTTCGCCACCTCGGGCGCGCAGCTCATCGCCGGGATGAGCGGCATGGGGCAGTGGCAGGCGCGGCTGCGGCGCGTGCTTGAGGCCGCCGAGCTCCTGGACGCCGTCCTGGTCTTCGAAGACCTCGGCGACCTCTTCGGCGATCAGGCCGACGGCCAGGTCGACATGGCCGGCGCCATCAAGCCCTTCCTCGAAGAGGGCCGCGTCCGCCTCGTCGGCGAGCTGACCCCCGAGGCCCTCGACCTCTTCGAAGGCCGCCACGTTGGCTTCTTCGGTTGCCTGCACCGCGTCACCCTCGAAGCCCTCTCCGCCGACGAGGCCGCCGAGGCGCTGCGCGCCCGCATCGCCTGGTCCCACGCCCACGAGCCCCAGCGCCCCAACCTCGCCCTCGACGCCGTCGCGCCGCTGATCGAGCTTGTCGAGCGCTACCTGCCCTACCAGGCCTTCCCCGGCAAGGCCATCCGGCTCTACGAGGATCTGCGGGGGATCTGCGAGCGCCGCCTCGCGCCGGAGGGCTCCTGGCCGCCCATCGACGCCGCCCAGGTCTTCGAGGCCTTCAGCGTCCAGTCGGGGATCCCGGCCTTCCTGCTGCGCCAGGACGCCCCGCTGCGCCAGGAGGTCATCGAGGAGAGGCTGCGCCGGGAGCTGATCGGCCAACATGATGCCATTCAACGGGTCGCCCAGACCCTCTGCGTCATCAAGGCGCGGCTCCAGCCGGCCAGCAAGCCCCTGGCGACCTTCCTCTTCATCGGCCCGACCGGCGTCGGCACGACCGAGCTTGCCCGCGCGCTCTCCAGGCTGCTCTTCGGCTCCGATCGCCGCCTGCTGCGCTTTGACATGAGCGAGTTCATGGACGCCGAGGCCGCCGACCGGCTCATCCAGGGCGTCGGCTCGGACGAGGGGCTGCTGACCCGGCGCGTGCGCCAGCAGCCCTTCTGCGTCGTCCTGCTCGACGAGATCGAGAAAGCCCACCCCGCCGTCTTCGACCTCCTGCTCCAGGTTTGCGGCGAGGGGCGCCTGACGGACGCGCGGGGCCGGACGGCGTGGTTCCACAACGCGATCATCATCATGACCAGCAACCTCGGCGCCGGGCACCGCCGCCCCGCCATCGGCATGGGCCGCGCGCAGGTCAGCGACGCCGATCATTATGAGGCGCAGGTCCAGGGGCACTTCCGCCCCGAGTTCGTCGGCCGCCTCGACCGCATCATCGCCTTCGCGGCGCTGGACCGCGCCGAGATCCTCGATGTCGCGCGCATGGCGACGCGAAAACTCCGGGATCGGCGCGGCTTTATCGAGGCGGGCGTCGAGCTTGAGGTCAGCGACAAGGCCCTCGAGAGGCTGGCTGAGGGCGGCTACGACCCGGTCTACGGCGCCAGGGCGCTGCGGCGCCACCTCGACGCCCGCCTCGTCAACCCCGCCGCGCGCCTGATGGGGCGGCTCGGCGCGGCCGCCCGCCAGGGGATGGTGCGCGTGAGCGTCGAGGGCGAGCCCGAGGCCCCCCGCGGCCAGCTGCTGGCCAGCGACGTGATCGAGGGGCTGGCCTTCGAGGTCACCCGCGGCCGGGGCCGCTCCGCGCGCCAGGACCTGCGCGGGGCGCTCTCGATCAGCGCGGTGCGGCGGCACGTCGGCGACAGCTTCTCCCTCGACACGGTCGAGCGCGTGCGCGAGCGCCTCGACTTCCTCGTCGCCCAGCTCAGCGCCGGGCAGGGCGGGGCCACGGAGCGCCGCACCGCCCGCGACCTCCAGCTCCTGCAGGCCGAACACCACCGCCTCGACGCGCTCTGGGAGAAGATCGCCGCGCTGCGCGAGGAGATCGAGATGCTCGACGAGATCGCCCAGACCGCGCTGCTCGAAGGCGCCGACCCCTCCGACTTCCTGCCCGACGCCGAGGCCGCCTTTGCCCGATTCCGCCTCGGCCTGCTCGGCGTCCTGATGGCCGTGGAGCCCCACCGCGATCAGATCTGCCTCATCGCCCAGGAGCCCGACCGCCACCGAGCCCTGGATCAATGGCTGCGGCCCCTGCTCGACGACCTCCACCGCCGCGGCTGGGCCGTCGAGATCCACATCGACGGCGACCAGCCCGCGCCCTTCGAAGAGTGGCACGCGGGCTGCCGCTGGGGGCCGGCGCGCTCCCCGGACGCGATCAGGAGCTGGCTCGGCCAGCCCGAGCGCAAGTCCCGCAACCTGCTGCTGCGCGCCAGCGGCCCCCTGGCCGGCGCCCTGCTGGCCCTTGAGGCCGGCCTGCAGCGCTGGCCCGGCCCCCAGGACAGCGAGCCGGCGTGGCTGCGCGTCTTCTGCGCCTCGCCCCGCATCGACCTCACGCCCAAGGAGTGGCTCGATCCGGGCCTGCTGCCCCCCGCGCCGCCCAACCTCAACGAGCTGAGCAGCCACAAGGCCGTCCGCGCCTTCAAGGACGGCGAGCTGATCATCGACATCGGGGCGCGCAAGCGCCGCCTGCCCCTGGACACCCGCCGCTACTGGGAGCACTTCGAGACCACCGCCCTGGAGCACCTGATGCTCTACGAGGGCCACGGCGAGCGCGACCGCCTGATCCTCTTCGAAGACCGGCTCAAGAAGACCCCCGAGGAGGCGCCTTGAACGTCACCGTCCCCATCTACGAGGCCCGCGCGGACGGCGACCTCGACTGGATCACCCTCGGCCTCGGCCCGCACACGATCCGCAAGTCCGGCCGCAGCCCCATGAAGATCCAGCAGTCCATCGCCGACCGCCTCAAGCGCGACATCGGCAAGCTGCACCCCGTCGAGACCGAGATCCTCCAGATGTCCCGCGGCATGCGCCTGGAGCGCGCCAGGCTCTCCCTCTCCCTGCGCGCCGATGGCCGACGGCGCAAGATCACCGGCCTCTTCCCCATCGTCGTCGAGCCCCGCTGGGCCAACGCCGAAGACCAGATCCTCGTCGCCTACCACCCCCACCGCCAGGAAGAGTGGTTCCCCCTTGACCCCGACCAGCCCCTCGACGAGCAGGCCGCCCGATACCTCCAGAGGGCCTGGGCCGCCCTCGAAGACCACGAGATCGAAGACCTCAAGGCCCCCCCCAAGGACCAGCTCCGCACCCTCGCCTTCACCGCACACCCCAGGAGCCTGCTCGACAAGCTCCCCAAGGAGCAAGCCTCCCTCTGGGATGACCTCAAGGCCGACCCCATCCAGAAAAAGGACAAGCGATCCAGCAAGAAGGGCCTCAAGGTCCTCCCTCGCCTCGCCCTGAACCTCAGCCTCCGCGCCGCCGACGGCCTCCTGCCCCTCGGCGCCCCCCGCGAGCCCTGCCGCCAGCAGCTCCAGCAGGCCCTGTGCGGCCCCCGCAAGCGCTCCACCCTCGTCGTCGGGCCGCCCGGCTGCGGCAAGACCATCGCCCTGAACCGCCTCGTCGCCGACATGCTCGACGCCGACGACTGGCGCACGCACCGCAACCTCGACCGCGCCTGGGCCGTCTGGCGCCTGAGCGGCAGCCGCATCATCGCCGGCATGAAGTACCTCGGCGACTGGGAGCAGCGCTGCGTCGAGATCCTCGACGACACCCGCGCCCGCAAGGTCATCCTCTGGATCGAAGACCTGGCCGCCTTCGGCCAGCTCGGACGCACCCGCGACAGCGACCGCAGCCTCGCCGCCTTCTTCCGCGGGCCCATCAGCCGCGGCGAGCTGATCCTCATCGGCGAGTGCACCCCCGCGCAGCTCCAGCGCCTCGAAGACGACGCCCCCTCCTTCGCCGCCCTGCTGACCCGCGTCAACCTGCCCGAGACCACCCAGGCCGAGACGCTCCGCATGATGATCGGCGAGGCCCGCCTGCTCGAAGCTCGCCACAAGGTCATCTTCAACCCCCTGTGCCTGCGCGCCGCCCTGGAGATGACCGACACCCTGCTGACCGGACAGGCCTTCCCCGGCAAGGCCCTGGACGCCCTGCGCCGCCTCGCCCGCGAGGCCGAGGCCCACCAGAAGGGCCAGCGCCCCGACCCCGAGACCTGGACCGACCCGAAGATCGGCATCGGCCCCGAGGCCGTCATCGAGCTGCTCTCGGCCCGCACCGGCCTGCCCGCCTCGCTGCTGGCCCCCTCCGAGGCCCTCGACCCCCAATCCCTGCGCGCCCGCTTCGAGGCCCGCGTCATGGGCCAGCCCCAGGGCGTCGAGGCCGTCACCGACCTCATCCTGCGCATCCGCGCCGGCCTGACCGATCCGCGCCGCCCCTACGGCGTCTTCCTCTTCACAGGCCCCACCGGCGTCGGCAAGACCGAGCTGGCCCGCGCCCTGGCCGCCGAGCTCTACAGCGACCCCAGGCGCCTGATCCGCCTCGACATGAGTGAGTTCAACCACCCCGGCGCCGCCGCCCGCCTCGTCGGCGACCGCTTCGATCCCGAGGGCCTCCTGACCCGGCAGGTCCGCGACCAGCCCTTCTGCGTCGTCCTGCTCGACGAGATCGAGAAGGCCCACGGCCGCGCCCTCGGCCTGCTCCTGCAGCTCTTTGACGAGGGCCGCCTGACCGACGCGGCCGGCAACACGGCCGACTTCACCCACGCCGTCATCGTCATGACCAGCAACCTCGGCGCCCGCGCCCGCGAGCCGGTCGGCTTCGGCCAGAGCGCCGAGGCCGTCATGCACGACGTCGCCCGCGCCGTCGAGGGCTTCTTCTCCCCCGAGCTCTTCAACCGCATCGACCAGATCGTCCCCTTCCGGCCCCTCTCGCGACCCGCCGCCGCCCAGGTCGCCGCCCGCGAGCTGGGTCGCCTGCTGACCCGCCGCGGCCTGACCGAGCGGCGCATCTTCGTCGAGCGCGCCAGCGACGCGGTCATCGACAAGATCGTCGCCGACGGCTTCGTCCCCGGCGAGGGCGCCCGATCCCTCAAGCGCACCCTCGACGCCGAGATCGGCACCCTGCTGGCCGACCACGTCACCGGGCGGCGCCTCGCCGCCATGGAGGTCCTGCGCCTCTACGTCCGCGACGGCGCCTTCATGATCCACGCCGAGCCGCTGACCGAGGCCGACGCCCTCGACGTCGAGTGGGCCCTGGAGCCCCTGCTCGACGCCCCCCTGCCCGACCTCCAGGCCCTCTTGCCCGAGGCCGCCGGCTTCCTGCGCCAGATCGTCGACTCCGAAGACCTCGCCCGCCTCAGCGCCCTGGTGCGCGAGCACCTGCGCCTGCACAACCTCGGGCGCGAGGGCCACGCCGACAAGATCTACGACCTCGACGCCATGCGCACCCAGGTGCGCGACTTCAGCGCCATGATCGACGCCATGATCGAGGCCCAGGGCGAGGCCGACGACCCCGAGATGCTCGAAGTGCTTCACTTCTCCCGCCTGGAGCGCGGGGTCGACTACCGCAACCGCGCGCGCAACGTCCGCCTCTTCGATCCGAGGATGATGTTCCAGCTCTCCGAGCGCCTGGAGCGCGAGCCCCTGCTGGCCGCGCTGGCCGAGGTGCGCTTCCTCAAGCGGGCGCTCTCCCTCGTCCACGACCCCTCGCAACACGCCGTCTTTATTGACCTTCTGCGCGTCGGCCACGGCGCCGGCGACGACCATGATCCCGAGGCCATGGACCTGATGGGAGGCCTGCTCGAAGGCTACGCCGGCTGGCGCGGCGAGCTGGAGGGCTGCGCCGGCTGGCGCTCGGATCGGGGACACCTGGAGCACGGCGCGAAGGACTGGAAGGCGCTGATCGCCGCCCGCCCAGACCGCGCCGTCCTCAAGATCGTCGGCCTCTGCGTCCGCGAGGCCTTCGAGGGCGAGTCCGGCACCCACATCCTCCAGACCCTCTCGATGGGGCCGCAGGTGCTCCGCGTCCAGGTCCGCTCCGCCGAGGCCGACCTCCGCTGCGCCGACGAGATCGAGGCCCGGATCGTCGGCGGGGCGCGCTTCCAGGCGGCCATCGAGCGCGGCGACGACCCCCTGCCCGAGAACCCCGCTGGCCTCCTGGCCGCCGTCCGCCGACTCAAGCAGGAGCCCACCCGGCGCGGCTCGGGGGAGAGCCTGATCGAGATCGAAGATTACGCCCTGGCCCAGACCCCCACGCTCCGCGTCCGCCGCCTCGCCGACGCCCTGGAGCGCCTCTGGCTCACGCGCCTGGGCGGCCCCGCCACCCCCTGAAGCAGATCAGAGCGACCCAGACTCGCTCGACGACCTCACCAACAGAAATACAAGATTGAAACTGCCACCATTGACGGCGACCTTGCCGGCGGTTGCCTTGCGGGGGGCCACCGGGGCTGCTCAAATGTCTCCATTTTGTTGTTGACTCGCCGGTCAGGGCGAGGGAGGCTCATCGGCGCGTGTGTGTGATGACGAGTCAACGGGGAGGGGTGAAGTTGAGACTTGATGATGGAGGACCCAGGGCGCGGCATGACGCCTTCTCGAAGCACGCCTTCGAGCTTATCCTGGCCGACCGTGGGGAGGTTCGCTGCCAGCACCCCGTCGACGCGGACCCTCAACACGCAGACGTGTGGTTCGTGTCCTCGCAGCAGCCTGCCGCGCCCCTCATCGGGCTCCTGAGCTCGCTGCTCGGAAAGCGCTGCCTGTTGGAGATCTACCGCAAGACCCCTGGCACCGACGATCTGCGGGCCGAGGTGGAGAAGGGCTTGACCTTGAGCCGCAGGTTGAGCCCCTCAAGGTCGGCCCCTGAGCGGGTGATGACCTGGGTTCTGAGCCCTGGGGTGCCGACGGGCGCCCTTGCCGAGATGGGCTTCGAGCCCGACATTCAGAGCGCGCCCAGCGGCCTGTATCGCATGGCCTCGGGGCTTTGTCTGGGGCTGCTGGTCGTCAGCGAGCTCCCCATCAACGACGACACGATGGTGCTGCGCCTCTTCGGGCGGGGACACCACCAACAGCGCGCGCTCAAAGAGCTTTTTGACCGCAAAGAAGGCGACAAGACCCTGGAGGCGCTCTGGGCCCTTGTCATGCGATGGAGGATCGCCGTGGAGAACAAGCAACAAGACAGCCGCACCGACCTTGATGATGAGTTCATCGACAACATCGCCTGGCTCAGGGAGTACGAGCGCCAACAGCGCGAGACCGCCATCGCCGAAGGACACGCCGAGGGTCACGCCGAGGGTCACGCCGAAGGACACGCCGAAGGACACGCCGAAGGACACGCCGAAGGTCACGCCGAAGGCGAGGTGAAGGGGCAGGAGCAGCTCCTGGATCTCGTGACGCAAGAGCGGCTGGGGCGCGGGTTGACACAGGGAGAGCGCGTGGCGCTGCGGGACAGGCTGCGCTCGGAGGGGCGCGAGGCGCTCGTCCACCAGATCATGTCCTCCAGCCCGGAGGCCCTGGCGCGCTGGCTGGCCTCCTCGCCCGAGGGGCCTCAACCCTGAGGGGTCTCGACCCTGAGGGGATCAGCGCCGCTCAAGGCTCCTGGCGCCGAGGCGCACGAAGAGCAGGCCGACCAGGGGGGGGAGCGCCAACAGGCCGACGAGGCAGGCCGCCGCGATCGCGAGCCCTCGGCCGTCCGTGCCCCAGGAGCCGTCGAGGGTGAGGTGGAAGACCACCCAGGAGGGGGCGAAGGCGAGGGCGATGGTGACGGTGACGAGCAGGAGGCTGGCCATCATGTAGAGGATGCCGCCGAAGCCGGAGGCGATCTTGGCGGCGTTCTCGACGTGGAAGCGCGGGTAGAGCGCCCCGAGGCCGATGCCCAGCCCCGAGATCCCGGCGTTGATGGCCAGCATCACGACCACGCCGCCGAGCGTGAGCGCCAGCGGGGTCCCGATCATCAGGTTCGACAGGAAGGTCAGCACCTCGCTCAGGGCCAGCAGCGGCAGCCCCCCGGCGATCCACTTGGCGCGCAAGAAGCTGTCCATGGTCAAGGGCGAGGACTTGATGAGCCAGAAGGAGCGGCCTTCGAGCGAGACGGCGGGGAAGAGGAAGCGGACCCCGACGGCCGCGACGACGAAGCCGCACAGCCCGATGTTGAGCACGAAGAGGCCCATCGGGCCGATGATCCCGCCCTCCCCCATGGTGCGGAAGTAGCGGAAGTTCAACAGGTAGATCACCACCAGCGCGCCGAGCAGGACGAGCTGGGACCACTGGGCGGTGTCTCGGATGAAGACGCGGCCGTCCTTGGCGACGAGTTCTTGCAGGGTGTCCAGGGGGCCGCTGCGGCTTGAGAGGCGGGCCAGGGCGCGGCGGGCGGCCTCGGGGCCGGTCAGCCTGCGGCCGCGCATCCAGCCGGCGGCGCGCTCCAGGCCGCTGCCGGCGTGCCGCCCCTCCTGGGCCTTGGTGTAGCCGGAGAAGTGGAAGCGCCTAAAGCTCCAGGCCCCGATGAAGTAGAGCGCGGCGGCGGTGGAGGTGAGGCCGGCCAGGTGGCGCAGCGGCGAGCCCTCCTCGTCGCGCAGCAGCGGCGAGAGCGCCTCCCAGGCCCAGGTCGAGGGGAGCAAGGGAGAGCTGGGCGCCTGGAGCGAGGCGAAGAGCTCCATGGTGTTGGCGAAGCGGTCGGGGTTGAAGAGCTCCTCCGGGTTGATGGCGCGGAACATGATGAAGACGATCACCACGACCAGCACGCCCAGGAAGATCAGCACGTCGCGGGTGCGGTGGGCCGGCAAGGCGTTGGTCAGCGCCAGGGTCAGCGGCACGGCCAGCGCCGAGGCGATCACGACCATCGGGGCCAGCACCGCCACGAGGGCCGCGTAGTACACCCAGCTCGCCCCGAAGAGCAGCCCCGCGGCCACGAAGGGCGGCAGGCAGAAGAGCAGCGGCATCCAGCCGGCCAGGAAGGCCGTCTCCAGCAGCCGGCTGGTGTAGAGGGCGTCGGGCGGGATGGGCCGCGACATCAGGAGCTGGAGGTCGTCCGAGAGGTAGAAGGTTGAAAAAGTCGTAATCACGTTTGAAAACAACAAGATGCTGAACACGATCATCAGCGCCAGGGAGAGGATGCGGCCTACGAGCAGCTCCCCGATGGGCTCGACCGTCAGGCAACGGCCCAGGAACCACCAGGAGGCGTAGAGCATCGACAGCCACACGCCCAGGCCGAAGACCACGAAGGAGAGCGCCTTGCCACGCCCGATGTCGGCCGAGCGAGGCGCGTTGAGCAGCATGCGCCACTTCGGCCACAAGAGATGTCCGACCATTCAAGCCCCCTCGGCTTCGTGGGTGATGCCCCGGATCATCGCGCTGTCCTCCTCGGCCTTCTCCTCGGAGGTGATCTGCAGGAAGATCTCCTCCAGCCTCGACCCCGGCTGGCCCACCCTCTGGCGCAGCTCCGCGAGCGTCCCCAGGCTGACCATCTCGCCGTGGTGCATGATCGCGATGCGGTCGCAGAGCTCCTCGGCGGTGTCGAGCGAGTGCGTGCTCAAGAAGACCGTCATGCCGGCGTCGGAGCACACCTGCCGGAAGATCTGCTTGATGAGCCGGGCGCCCTGGGGGTCGAGGCCCACCCTGGGCTCGTCGACGACGAGGAGGCGGGGGCCGGGCAGCAGCGCGGCGGCCATGACCAGGCGCTGCTTCATGCCGTGGCTGAAGTTCTCGATCAGGCTGCCGCCCCAGCGCGTCAGGTCAAAGAGCGAGAGCAGCTCCTCGATCCGCCGGGCGCACCGCTTGCGCTCCATGGCGTGCAAGCCGCCGACGAACCTCAGGAACTCCACCGCGGTGAGCTTCTCGTAGATGTAGGGGCGGTCCGGGATGAAGCCGATGAGCGACTTGGCCGCGACGGGATCGTCGATCATGGAGCGGCCGCAGATGCGGACGATGCCGCTGGAGGGCTTGAGCAGCCCCGTGATCATCCGCAGGCTGGTCGTCTTGCCCGCCCCGTTGGGGCCGAGGAAGCCGAAGACCTCCCCCGGCATCACGCGCAGGTCCAGGCCCTTGACGGCCTCGAAGTCGCCGTAGACCTTGCGCAGGTCGATGATCTCGACCATGGGCTCGGGCGCAGGCTCGGCGGCGATCTGTGTCATGGATCCTCCTGGGTCGCCGCGCGGGGGCGGCGTGGTCCTGGCCGCGCGGGCGACGACCTCACGGGGTCGCCTGCGGCGGCGTGCTCTGGGGCGCGGGTAAGGGGTGATCGATCTGGAGCTGGCCGATGACGCGGAACATCTCGATCTGCTCGCTCAGGCCGCCATTGACGAAGCGGACGTGGCCGATGTCGGCGGGGAACTGGCCGAAGGTCGGGTCGATGGCCACCCAGCCCTGGGCCCAGATCTCCACCCAGGCGTGGTAGAAGAAGCGGCCGCGGTCAGGCAGGTAGGCGATCCCGACGGCTGGCCTCGCCGGCACGCCGACGCTGCGCAGGAGCGCCACGACGAGCGTGGTGTGCTCGTTGCAGTCGCCGCGCAGGGTTTCGAGGGTCTCCAGCGCGCTGGGGACGCCGATGACGCTCTCCTTGGCGATGGCCTCGTAGGCCCACTGGGAGATGTCCCGGGCGACCTCCAGGACCTGCCGCTCGTGGAGAGCCGAGGGGCTGGTGCCCGAGGCCAGGTGTGCGCGGTGGAGGATCCTGGGGTCGTCGGACTGGATCATCATCTCGGGCTTGAGGTTGGCGCGCAGCGACTCGATCAGGGCGGCGTCGCCGCCGGCGACCGCGTCGAGGTCGGCGAGCTGTCCGAGGGTCAGGGGGCGGCCGGCGGTGGCCTCGACCTGGAGGTGGAGGAGGCCGCTGGTCTGCGCCGCGTCGGCGGGGGTCCAGCGCTGTCGTCCCCCGTCGAGATCGAGGCCTTCGAAGGAGAGGCCGGAGAGCTCCAGGCTCAGGTCGACGGCGGCGGTCGAGATGGGAGAGCCGTGGGGGATGACGGACACGGCGTCGATGACGTCCTCGGCGGGCGAGATGGTGCCCGCGATGACGCCGTAGCGGGCCTCGACGCCGGCCTCGCGCATCCCGACGAGGCCCATGGGGAGGTTCTCGCGCAGCACCTCCCCGATGCCGTTGGTCCACAGGTCGAGCTGGATGCCGCCCATCTGCTGGACGAAGTGGTGGGCCTCGACCTCCTGGTCCATGATGTTGATCTTCTCGGGGCCCTTGTAGGTGATGACGAGCTCGCGCTCGGTCAGCGAGGCCGGGTCAAAGAAGCGCGTCGAGAGCTTGTCGCCGGCCTTGAGCCCCTCGCGCATCAGCAAGGGCTTGAGGGAGAGGGAGAGCTTGGGGGGCTCCTTGAGGGTGATCGTCTCGGTCTGCACGCCGCCGCCGCTGTCGATCCGCATGGTGACGGTGTTGCCCTCGACCGTCCCGGTCATGCGCATGTCGGCCGGGCCGGAGGTGATCTGGAGGTCGAAGGACTCCAGGGTCATGTCGGGCGACAGCCGCGCCAGCGTCTTCGTCTTGATCTTCTGCCGGGTGCGCATGACGGTCAGGTGCAGGATCATGTCGCTGTCGATGAGGTGGACTTCGCCCTGGTCGCCGGCCTCGCGCCACTTCTTGATCTTGATGTAGCCGACCTTCTGGTCCTTGAGGTAGATGCCCTGCCACTCGACGCCGTCTCGCCAGCCGTCCTTGCGCTCCTGGTCGCTGATCTCCAGGCGCTCGACGTCTTCGAGGCCGCCGCCCTCGGTCAGCGCCGAGAAGGCGATCCAGCCGATCCAGGAGGTGACGGCCAGGATGCCGAGGATGTCAAAGGCTCGCAGGCGCATGGTTCCTCTTGACCTTGATTGACACGGGGGGCCGATGTGGGCACGATCGCCGGGGATCAAGATACCACGAAGGGCCGCGAGGGTGTGATCGGGGGCGAAGATGAGCGAAGGCCACAAGACGAAGTTCGTGCTGCGCCTGCCCGACATCCACATCGAGCTCAAGGGTGAGAAGACCTTCGTCGAGGAGATCTACAGGGCGATCAACCGGGACTTCTCGTCGCTGATCGAGGCGGCCGAGCAGGGCGGCTCTGCCCACGAGGTCGCGCTCCAGGCCCAGCGGGAGGAGCAGCGGCAGCAGCGGCGCAACAGCTACACCTGGGTCTACCTGTGCACGGCCTACTTCAACAAGGTCTACATCCTGGAGAGCGCCCGGATCGAGGCCTCCATGCTGGGGCTCTTTGTCGACATCGACCGCGTCCGGCGCGTCTACGTCGACGACGAGCGCTCCCCTATCCTCGACGGGCTTGCGCAATCGGATCGCACCCTCTGGGCTGAGTTCACGGAAGAAGGCAAGGCCGCCCTGCGCGGCGCAATGGCTCCCAACCGCCCCTGACCCGCGTCGAATTCCGGCGGCCCCCACGGACCACCCTCAAGACAAGATGCGCCCTCGGGCGGGTCGATTCAGGCCCACGCCCGCGCTCTGCCTTTGGCCTCGCGGCGCGAGCGGCGGTTCGGGGCGCGGCGGGCTCATACGGAACCACGTTTGAACCACTGTCATCCTGGGCATCCTGGTGGCCCAACATGGGAGTGGCTTGAGCGTGGTTCCGTATCAGAAGCCGCAGCGGGGGAACTGGGCCTCCGTGCGGCCGTCGCGGCAGATGGTGTCGGAGCGCAGGAAGATGCCCTGGGTGTTGGCGCCGGTGAAGATGGCGCTCAGGAGGAAGGCGCCGGAGAAGTCGGAGGAGGAGACGTTGGCGCGGGTGAGGTTGGCGCTCTGGAGGTTGGCCTCGGTGAAGTTGGCGCGCGGGGCGACGGCGTCGATGAGGCTGATGGAGTTCATGGAGGCGCGGCTGAAGTCGGCGCCGTTGGCGATGGCGCGGCGCAGGTTGGTGCCGACGAGCGAGGCGCGCTGGAGGCTCGCGCCGCTCAGGATGGCGTCGAGCATGACGGAGGCGCCGAGGTTGGCGCGATTGAGGGAGGCGTCGGTCAGGTTGATCCCGGACATCTGGGTGTTGGTCAGGACGGCGTCGGAGAGGTCGGCCTGGACGAAGAAGGCGTCCTCCAGGGTGGCCCCGTCGAGGTTGGAGCCGACAAGCAGGGCGCGCTCGAACCTGGCGCCGCTCATGTTGGCGTCGCTCAGGTTGGCGATCCTCAGGAGCGCGAGGTCGAAGTTGGCGTCGATGAGGGTGGCGCCGGTCAGGTCGGCGAGGTCGAAGATCGCAGCGCGGGCGTTGGCGCCGGTGAGGTTGGCGTTGACGAGCAGGGCGCGGGCGAGGTTGGCCTCGCCGAAGGTGGTGTCGGTCAGGATGGCCCCGGTGAAGTCGGCGCCGGTGGCGAAGGCGCCGGCGAAGGTCGCGGCGTCGAGGTTGGCCTGGGTCAAGATGGCGTCGGTCAGGTCGGCGCGCACGAATTCCGCGCCGCGGGCGGCGGTCTGGGACAGGTTGGCGCGGATGAGGTTGGCGGTGGTGAAGTCGGCGCCGAGCAGCGTGGCGCCGGAGAGATCGACGGCGGTGAGGGTGGCGCCGGTGAGGGTGGCACCGCTCAGGTTGGCGCCGACGAGGTCTCCGCTCTCCAGAACGGCCCCACGGAGGCCAGCGAGCTGGAAGCTGGTGCGGGTGGCGACGAGGTCGTTGAGGCTGGCGTCGGCGAGTTCAGCGCGGGCGAAGTCGGCGTCGATCATGGTGATTCTGTTCATGGAGGCGCTGACCCAGGAGGAGTCGGTGGCGTCGACGCGGTCAAAGTTCCCGTTTTCGAAGACGCCAAAGGCGGCGTTGACGCCGGTGAGGTCAGCGTCGGTGAAGATGGCCGCGACGGCGCGCGCGGAGACGAGGCGGGCGCCGCGCAGGTTGGCGCCGGAGAAGTCGGCGGCCTGCAGGCTGGTGAGATCCATGATGGCGTTGCGCAGATCGGCCCTCCGGAGGGAGGCGCCGGTCAGATCGGCGCTGTCGAAGGTGGCCGCGTCGCCGACCTGACCCTCGACCTGATCGCTGACGGCGTCGTCCAGGATGGCGAAGTCGAGGCGAGCCCGGACGAAGTGGGTCCGGGTGAGGTTGGCGCCGCGCAGGTTGGCGTCGGTCATCTCGGCGCCGGAGAATCGGGCGCCGGAGAGGTTGGCGTTGGAGAAGACGGCCTCGGAGAGCTCGGCGTCGATGACAAAGGCGCCGGAGAAGTTTGCGTTGGTGAAGTTGGCGCCTTCGGCGCGGGCGTCGGAGAGGTCGGCGAAGGTCAGGTTGGCGCCAGCGAAGTTTGAGCTGAAGGCCACGACGCGCTGGAGGTTGGAGCCTGAGAGGACGGCGTCGACGAGCGTGCTGGTGATGAGCAAGGTGTCGACCATGACGGCGCCGACCAGGTTGGCGCCGGTGAAGTCGGCGTTGATCAAGATGGCGTCGTTGAATCGGGCCTGGTTCATCGTCGCGCCGACGAAGGAGGCGTTGGCCGCCGTGGCGCCCGACAGGTTGGCGTCCGTCAGGGTGGCGCCGGAGAAGTTGGCGCTGTTGAGGGTGGCAGATTCCAGGCTGGCGCTGTTCAAGATCGCGTCGGTGAAGTCCGAGCCGCTCAACAGGGCGCCGGTGAGGCCAGCTTCGGAGAGGGTGGCGCCGACGAGCGAGGCGTCTTCCAGCTTTGCGTCGTCGAGGTGGGCGTTGGAGAGGTTCGCGCCGTCGAGGTTGGCGCCGCGCATCTGGGCGCCGGTGAGGTTTGCGAAGGAGAGGTCGGCGCCTGTCAGGCGGGTGTTGAGGAAGGTCCCTCCGGAGATGTCGCGGCCAGACAGGTCGATGCCCGTCAGGTCAACGGAGCTGACGTTGATGCCGGCCAGGGTGGTGCCGGTGAGGTTGACGCCGTTGAAGGTCGCGCCGACGAAGGAGGCGTCGGTGGCATCGGCGAAGGGGAGCTGGACGTCGGTCAGGGCGGCCTCGATGAGCTCAGCCCCCTGGAGGGCGGCGAAGGTCAGGTTGACTCTGTTGAGGGTGGCGCTGTTGAGGGTGGCGCTGTTGAGGTCGGCGCGCTCCATGAAGGCGTCGACGATCAGCGCGCCGACGAGCGAGGCGCTCGTCAGGGTGGTGTTGAAGAGGCGGACTTCGGTCAGGTCGGCGCCGTCGAGGGTGACCTGGGACAGGTCGGCGCCGTCGCCGTTGGCGCGGGAGAGGTCGGCGTCGGTCAGGTCGGCGCCCCGGAAGAGCGCGCCGTGGAAGATGGCCTCGGTGAGGTTGACCCTGTCCATCTGGGCGTCGGCGAAGGTGGCGAAGAGCAAGATGGTGCTGGAGAGGTTGGCGCCCGTCATGATGGCGCTGGTGAGGTTGGCGCCGGTCAGGTTGCGCCCGGACAGGTCGACGCCGGTGAAGTTGACGTTGAGCAGGGTCGCGCCGGTCAGGTCGGCGCCCAGGAGGTTGGCGCCGGTGAAGTCGGCGCCGGTCAGATCGGCGCCGACGAAGGAGGCGTTGATCAGGGAGGCCTCGCGGAAGATGGCGCCGGACAGGTCGGCGCGGTCGAAGTTGACCTCGTCGAGACCTTGGTTGGCGAAGTTGCGGCGGGAGAGGTCCACGCCGGACAGGTCCGTGCCGCTGAGGATGGCGCCGATGAGGTTGGCGTCGGTCAGGTCCGCGCCGCTCAGGTTGGTCCGGGTCAGATTCGCGCCCAGGTTGGCGCCGGTCAGGTTGGCGCCGGACAGGTCGGCCCCGGTCAGATCCGCGCCGGTGAAGTCGCGCCCGGAGAGATCGACGCCGGACAGGTTCACGTTGGCCAGCGTCGCGCCGGTGAGCAGGGTGCCGGTCAGGTTGGCGCCGGCCAGATCGGCCCCGGTCAGGTCGGCGCCCGACAGGTCGGCCCCGGTCAGATCGGCGCCCGACAGGTCGGCGTCCGACAGGTCGGCACCGGTCAGGTCGGCGAAGACGAGGCTGGCCTCCGGGAGGCTGGCGCCGCTCAGGTCGGAGGCCACGAGGCTGGCGCCGTCGAGGGAGGCCTCGCCGAGCCTGGCGTTGCGCAGGGAGGCGCCGTCGAAGGTGACGCCGTCGAGGGCCTCCTCGACCAGCGTGGCCTGGGTCAGATCGGCCCCCGACAGATCGGCGCCCTCGAAGGTGACCTCGGTGAAGACGGTGTTGCGGAGGTTGGCGTTGGAGAGGTCAGCGCCCGACAGGTCGGTGCGGTTGAAGATGACCCCGACGATCTGCGCCTCCTGCAGCGAGGCCCCGGCGAAGGTGGCGTCCACGAGCGTCGTGCAGGCCTCATCGAGTTCTTGATCGCACAGCGAGAGGGTGTCCCAGTCGCAGCCCTCGGGGACGAGGCAGCCTTCGGGGGGGTCGGGCAGGTCGGGGATGACGCGAGAGCTGCCCATGATGACGCCGAGCAAGGAGGCGCCGCTCAGATCCGCGCCGACGAAGGAGGCGCCGACGAGGTTGGCGCCGTTGAGGTTGGCGCTTCGCAAGCTGGCGCAGGTGCTCGGGTTTTCGGGATCGAGGCACCCGAAGTCGGCCAGCTCGATGACGGCGCTGGTCAGCCCGGCGCGGTCGAGGCGGGCGCCCTTGAGGGAGGTGTTGCGCAGGATGGCGTTGATGAGGGAGGCGCCGGTCATGTCCGCGGCGTCGAAGCTGGCGCCGGTCAGGTCGGTCAGGGTCAGGGTGCCGACGCGCAGGCAGGCCGAGCCGAGCAGGGTGCCCTGGAGGCGTGCGCCGGAGAGGTCGACGCCGGCCAGATCCACGCCGCGCAGGTCGGCGCGGCTCAGGTCGGTCTGTCCGAAGTTGGCGCCGGCCAGGGAGGCCGAGGGGCGCAGGGCGTCGGGGTCGCAGGGCGGGTCGGGAAGCGGGTCGTCGCCGAGGCGGAAGGTGGCGTCGGAGAGGTCGGCGCTGGTGAGGTTGGCGCCGGTCAGGGTGGCGTCGGCCAGGGAGACGCCGGCCATCGAGGCGCCGAAGAAGTTGGCCTGCCCGAAGCGGGCGCCGGTCAGGTCGACGCCGGCCAGGTCGGCGTTGGAGAGGTCCGCGCCGGTCAGGTCGAGGTCGAGGTCGCTCAGGTCCCCGTCGAGGGTGACGCCGGAGAGGTTGGCGAAGCGCAGGTCGATGCCCAGGGCGCTGGCCTCGGCCAGCTCCGCGAGGCCGAGGGTGACGGCCTCCAGATCGAGGCTGGCCTCGGCGAGGCTCTCGAGCTGGATCTGGAGGCTGACGTTGGCGACGCGGCCGCCGGGCGCGAGGGTGACGAGGCTCTGGGGGGCGGAGAAGCCCTCGCGGGAGGCCAGGACGAAGTAGGCGCCGTCGGCCAGGGCGGTGAAGCTCTCGGCCTCGGCGCCGAGGTTGTGGAGCACCTGGGGGCGGGTCTCGGCGAAGCTGCCGCCGAAGACCTGGAGGTTGGCGGCCCGCTGGCCTTGCGGGATCCAGGCGGGCTGGACGTCGAGGGTGACGTTGATGAGGCCCTCGGCCGGCTCGCGGGTCAGGGTGAAGATCTGCCCGGACAGGGGCGCGCCGTCGACCTCGAAGCGGTCGCGGGCGTCGCTGAAGGCGACCTCGACGGTGCGGGTCAGGAAGCCGGCCTTCTCCAGCGAGAGGGTGTAGTCGAAGCGGGAGGTGCGCACGCCGAAGTCGCCCTCGGCGTCGGTCAGCGTGGTGGCGATGGCGATGCTGCCGAGGCGCAGGCGCGCGACGATGCCCTCGTGGTTGGTGGCGC
The DNA here is from genome assembly GCA_005804885.1 of Pseudomonadota bacterium. Lineage (GTDB taxonomy): Bacteria > Myxococcota_A > Bradymonadia > Bradymonadales > SYOX01. The sequence goes on along the minus strand of SYOX01000123.1, from coordinate 2,663 downwards.
CGGAGAGCAGGGCGCGGGCCTGGAAGTCCACGGCGGCGTCGGGGTCGTCGAACTCCGGGATCATCTGGATGGTCTCCAGGGTGGTGAGGCCGGCGCCGAGGTTGACGACCTGGCTGCTGGGCAGGTGGCCCCGGGCGATGATCTGGAGGCCGTAGAGGCCGGATCGGACCGGGCCGACCTCGAACTCTCCGGAGGACTGGAGGGTCGCCAGCGTCCTGGAGTCGCCGACCAGCGCGATGGTGGCGATGGAGGTCCAGTCGAGGTTCTCGATGGGGCTGTCGAGCTGTCCGGCGGCGGTGGCGCTCAGGTCGGCGGCCAGCACGATCCCGTCGAAGTCGCTCAGCGGCTCGCCCTCGACTTCGAAGCGCACCTCCTCTTCATCGAAGCGCAGCTCGACCGTGGCCCGCTGGTAGCCGACCTTGTCGAACTCCAGGGTGTAATCGAGGCGCCCGGCGGTCAAGGAGAAGGCGCCCTCGGAGTCGGTCAGCGAGGTCTGCAGCAGGGTCCCTTCGAACTTGACGCGGACGACGATCCCGGCCGGGTCGGCGCCGTCGCTCAGGGCGGCGCGGCCGCGCAGCGGGACGGCGTTGTCGCCCTCCTGGTCCAGCTGGAGCGCGATCGTCCCCAGGTCGACGTCGGTGTTCTCGACGCTGACGATCTTCGAGGCCGGGACGTGGCCCTCGGCCACGATGTCGAGGACGTAGAGGCCGGGGTCGACGGGGTCGGTCCGGAAGGAGCCGTCGGCCAGGATGGAGACCTGGGCCAGGGTCGGGCCGGTCAGGTTGATCTGGGCCTTGTCGTTCCATTGGAGGTCTTCGATGGGGCCGTCGAGGCGCCCGAGGATCAGCAGGCCCTGGTAGTCGGGGTCGCAGGCATTGCCCTGGCTGTCGGCGTCGTGGTCGAGCTGATCGAGGTTGGGAGCCAGGGGGCAGTTGTCGGCGCCGTCAAAGAGGCCGTCGTTGTCGTCGTCCAGGTCGCAGGCGTCGCCCTGGCCGTCGGTGACGCCGTCGGTGACGCCGTCGGTGACGCCGTCGGCTTTATCATTGTCCTCCTGGTCGGCGTTCTGGTCGTTCGGGCAGTTGTCCTCGGTGTCGGGGACGCCGTCCCGATCGCGATCGGCGGCCACGTCCGTCTCGCACTGGCCGCCCAGGCACACCTGGCCCAGCGCGCAGTCGCCGTCGCCGAGGCACTGAAGCGCGATGCAGACCCCCGCCTCCAGATCGCAGGCCTGTCCGAGGCCGCAGTCCACGTCGCTGGCGCAGGGGCAGCTCTGGCCGGCGGCGCAGGCCGGGGCCTCGACGCAGGCGCCCTGCTCGCAGCGCAGACCGGCGCCGCAGTCGCTGTTGAGGCGGCAGGCCGTCGGGGCGCCGGGCTCCTCGGGATCCGATCCGCAGGAGAGCGCCGCGAGCGCGAGGGTCCAGGTCATCATCAGCGTCAGCGTGAGCTTTAGAGTTGATCGCGAGATCTTCATGCGGGCTCCTTCGAGGTTCAATGGCCTGGCACTCATCATCGGGATTTTGAGCGCGCTTCTCAAGTGTTTCAGCACCTCTGTTCTTGAGCGGCCTTCGAGAGCGGTTGCGACGGCCAGGGCCTCAGGGCGTCGGCAGCTTGAGGAGGCGGCGCGTGTTGGCCGTGGTGATGCGGGAGAGGTCGGCGGGGTCCATGCCGCGCAGCGCCGCGATGAAGCGCAGGGTGTGGGCGACGTAGGCGGGCTCATTGCGCTTGCCCCGGTGCGGGATGGGGGCCAGGAAGGGGGCGTCGGTCTCGACGAGGAGGCGGTCGAGGGGGGTGCTGCGGGCGACCTCGTGGATCTCGACGGCGGTCTTGAAGGTCACGATGCCGGAGAAGGAGATGTAAAAGCCCAGCGCCAGGGCCTGCTCGGCCATCCAGGCCGTGCCGGAGAAGCAATGGATGATGCCGCCGCAGCCCCGCCCTCCCTCGGAGGTCAGGATGTCGATCGTGTCGCGCTCGGCCTCCCGTGTGTGGACGACGAGGGGCTTGTCGAGCTCCAGGGCGACCTGGATGAAGCGCCGGAAGGCGGCCCGCTGCGCCTCCGGGGTCGAATTGTTGTAATGGTAGTCCAGGCCGGTCTCGCCGATGGCCACGACCTTGGGGTGATCGAGGGCCAGCGCGCGGACGGCCGCGATGACCTCCTCGGAGGCGACGCTGGCGTCGTGGGGGTGGATGCCGAGGGCGGCGAAGATGTGCGGGTGCGCCTCGGCCAGGGCCAGCGCCCGCGGGTTGGACTCGAAGCCGTCGCTGGCGCCGATGGTCACGATCTGCTCGACGCCGGCGGCGCGGGCGCGCTCCAGGATGTCGCCCAGATCGGGCTGGAAGCTCTTGAAGTCCAGGTGGGCGTGGGAGTCGATGAGGGTCAGGTCGGTCACAATCTCTCCTCGGGTGCGGCGCGGCCGAGGCGCGCGCCCTGTCCGGAGGCCGCGCGGCGGACCCCCTCGTCAGGATCGTCGTTCATCAGCCTCTTGAGCCGCTCGCCGGCGCGACCGCAGGCGGCCAGCGCCCCGGCGGCCTCGGCGCGCACCTCGGCCCGCAGGTCGCCCAGGGCGCCCTCCAGGGCGTCGAGCGCCTCCTCGTCGCCGAGCAGGCCGAGCGCCAGCGCGGCCGTGTCGGCGTGGTAGTCGCGCGGGTCGCGCAGGATCGCGATC